>JBQCIO010000019.1:0-27542 GCA_051953655.1 Motilibacteraceae bacterium | reverse complement strand
CACCCCGCTGCTTTTGTGGTTCTCAATTTTTCTTCTTGTTGTGTGTGGGTGGCGCTTGTGGTGTGGGGGTAGCTTTTGGTGTTTTTTAAATTTTGGGTGGGTGGGGGCGGGGGGGGGGGGGGCCCCCCGCGGCCGCGCGGCATGCTCCGGCGACGTAGGGCAGGATCGACACAAACCACGTCAACCAGCGCGCGTCGCTCCCCGCGGCGCCGGAGGGAGTCCCACGTGCCAGTCGTCGAGCACGCCCAGATCTCCGTCGTCCCAGGACGCGAGGAGGAGTTCCTCGCCGCCTTCCCCGACGCCCTGGCCGTGATCTCGCGCGCCGAGGGCTTCGAGTGGGCCGAGCTGCACCGGGTCGTCGAGCGGCCCTCGGTGTTCCTGCTCCGGGTCGGCTGGCGGACGCTGGAGGACCACACCTTCGGCTTCCGCAACTCCGCGCTGTTCGCCGACTGGCGCGGCGTCATCGGCCCGTTCTTCGACGAGCCGCCGGTGGTCGAGCACGTGACGCAGGTGGCGGAGCGGTACTCGGTGTGAGGTCGTGAGCCGTTGCAGACGCGGGTAGCGCTCGGGTGAGTCCGCCCCGCGGCGGCAGACACACACCCTTGGGTGAAGGGCACCTTCTGCCAATAGGTTCGTATGAAGGGCACCTTCACCCAAGAGTGGCCAGCTGGGCGCGGCGCAAGCCGGCAGCGGCTCGGGCCCGCACGCGACTCCTCCCGTCACCAGCGCCTTTCCCCACCTCGGGAACCGCACCGGCGGGGGAAGGCTCAGGTGGCCCGCGGCGCCGACAGCAGCGCCACCGCGCCGTCGAGCGTGTCCACCGCGGGATAGTCCTCCTCGGGGAGCGGGTGGCCGGTGGCCTCGCTGAGGCGCTCGACGTAGGCGAGGAAGTCCAGCGAGTCCAGGTCGAGCTGCTCGCGCAGGCTACGGGCGGGGTCGAGGGGGGCGTCGGCGGCGTCGGGGGCGATGCCGGCGAGGACGTCGAGCACCAGCGCGCGCAGGTCGTCGACCATCGCACTCCTCCTACACTTCGTCGTACTACAGGTTGTCGTACTACAGGTCGTCAGGGTGGGCCAGGAAGCCCTCGAGGTCGGCCAGGAACAGGCTGCCCTCGTGGCCGTCGCTGGCCCGGTGGTCGCCGGTCAGCACCACGGTCACCACGGTGCGCACGCCGAGCAGGCCGTCGACGGCCCAGGGCCGCTGCACCGGGCGGCCGACGCCGAGCAGGGCCACCTGGGGCGGGAAGATGACGCCGTGCACGGACTCGGCGCCGCGCTCGCCGAGGTTGGTGAGGGTGATGGTGCCGCCGTCCAGCTCGCCCTGGCGGGTCCTCCCCCGGCGCACCCGGTCCACGGCTCCGCGCAGCGCGGCCATGGTGGCGTCCAGGTCGAGGTCCTGGGCGTCGCGCAGCACCGGGGTGACCAGGCCGCCGCCGCGCAGCGCCACCGAGACGCCGAGGTGCACGGCCTGGGCCGGCCGCAGGTCGCCGTCCTCCCTGGTGCCGTTGAGCGTGGGGTGCCGGCGCGCGGCGAGCGCAGCGGCCCGGGCCAGGGCGGCGGCGAGCACCAGCCGCTCCCCCACCGGGCGCCCGGCGTTGCGCCGGGCCAGCTCGGCGAGCACCGGCTCGACGTCGAGGGTCGTCTGCACGGCGTACTGCGGGATCTCGCGGTTGGCCCGGGCCATGAGGCGTGCGGTCGCCTGCCGCCGGGCCGTGCGGTGCTGCTCGTCCCCGCCACGGGCAGAAGGAGGGGCGGCCGGGCGCGGCACCGGGACGGGGGATGCCGCGACCGGCCGGGTCTGGGCCGACCCGGGGGCGGGCCGGGAGGGGCCGGGTGCGAGGTCGACGGCGCGGACCGCGCCGCCCGGGCCGCTGCCGGCGACCGTGGCCAGGTCGATGCCCCGCTCGGCGGCCAGCGCCCGGGCGTGCGGGGTGGAGCGCACGCGGGCGCGGCCGGGTAGGGCAGCCGGAGCCGCCTGGGCCGGGCGCACCCGCGCCGCGGCCACGACGTCGGCGTGGGTGACCCGGCCGCCGGCTCCGGTCCCGGTCACCTCCGCCAGGTCGACGCCGAGGCCGTGGGCGAGCCGGCGCACCACGGGCGACGCCGTGGGGGCGGGTGCGGCCGTGCGGGCCGGTGCCGACACGGGGATCGGCTGGGCCGGCACCGGCGGCACCGAGGGCACCGACGGTGGGCCGGGCGCGACGACGGCCGGCGCGGCCGGCTCGACCCGCACGGAAGGGGCGCCCGCAGCGGTGATCTCGGCCAGCGGCGTGCCGACCGGCACCCGCGACCCCGGCTCGACGAGCAGCCGGGACACCACCCCGTCCTCGAACACCTCCACGTCCACCGCCGACTTGTCGGTGTCGACCACCGCCACGACGTCGCCGCGGTGCACCTGCGCGCCCGGCGCGACCAGCCACTCGAGCAGCGTCCCCTCCTCCATGTCCGCGCCGAGGGTCGGCATCGTGAACTGGCCCACGGCTCAGCCCACCGATGTGCCGTCGACCGTGCCCACCGGCGAGCCCATCGCCCGCCGTACCGCCGCGACGACGTCGTCGGCCTGCGGCAGCGCGGCCTCCTGCAGGTGCTCGGGGTAGGGCACCGGAGCCTCGGCGGCGCACACCCGCTCCACCGGCGCGTCGAGCTCGTAGAAGGCGTGCTCGGCGATCCGCGCGGACAGCTCGCCGGCCAGGCTGCCGCTGCGCCAGGCCTCGTCGACGACGACGGCCCGGTGGGTGCGCGCGACCGACTCCAGCACCGTCGCGTCGTCGAGCGGGCGCAGCACCCGCAGGTCCACCACCTCGGCCTCGACCCCGTCCTGCGCCAGCCGCTCCGCGGCCGCGAGCGCCTTGGGCAGGCACCCGCCCCAGGCCACGACGGTCACGTCCCGGCCGCGCCGGCGCACGGCGGCGCGCGCGAGGTCGACCGCCTCGACGTCGGGGTCGAGCAGGCCCGCGGCGGGATACATCCCGAGGTGCTCGAAGACGACCACCGGGTCCGGGCTCTGCACCGCAGCCCAGAGCATGTGCCGGGCGTCCTCCATGGTGGCCGGGTAGACGACGCGCAGGCCGGGGATCGAGGCGTACCAGCCCTCCAGGCTGTGCGAGTGCTGCGCGGCCAGCTGCTTGCCGGCGCCGGTGGCGATGCGGACGACCAGCGGAACCTGCACCTGGCCGCCGGACATGTGCAGCAGGGTGGCGGCGTTGTTGAGCACCTGGTCCAGCGCGAGCAGGCTGAAGTTGACCGTCATGACCTCGACGATCGGGCGCATCCCGGCGATCGCGGCGCCGATGCCCGCGCCGACGAAGGCGGACTCGGACAGCGGGGTGTCCCGCACCCGCTCGGGGCCGAACTCCTCGAGCAGTCCCATGCTCACCGCGAAGCAGCCGCCGTAGCGGCCGACGTCCTCGCCCATGAGGAACGTGCGCGGGTCCCGGCGCAGGACGTCGCGCAGGCCCTCGCGCAGCGCCTCCCGGTAGGTGGTGCGCACCATCCGGTCCGTCGACGCGGCAGCCGTGGTCATCGCTCCGACCCTTCGTCGGAGACCTCCGTCAGCACCCAGCGGAGCAGGTCCTCCGCCGGCTCGCTCGTCCCCTGCTCGGCGGCGGCGACCGCGGCGTCCACCTCCGCCACCGCCGCGGCGTCGAGCGCGTCGGCCCCGGCGGCGTCGAGCACCCCCTCGGCGGCCAGCCGGGCGCGGTGCAGCGGGATGGGGTCGCGCTCCTTCCACCGCTCCACCTCTGCCTTGTCCCGGTAGCGCTCCGGGTCGTACATGGAGTGGGCGCGGAAGCGGTAGGTGCGCAGCTCCAGGAACACCGGGCCGCCGCCGGCGCGCACCAGGTCCACGGCACCGCGGGCGGCGTGCGTGACGGCGTCGAGGTCCATGCCGTCGACGACCCAGGCGGGCATGCCGTAGGAGGCCGCGCGCAGCGCCAGTTCGGTGTTGGCGTGCTCGCGCTCGATCGCGGTGCCCATGGCGTAGCGGTTGTTCTCGCACAGGAGCAGCAGCGGCAGCCGCCACAGGGCGGCCAGGTTGGCGGTCTCGTGGAACTCCCCCTCGGCCACGGCCCCGTCGCCGAAGAAGCAGGCGGTCACGTTCTCCTTGCCCTGCATCGAGTCTCCGAGAGCGAGGCCCAGCGCGAGCGGGATGCCTCCGGCCACCACCGCGTTGCCGCCGTAGAACCGGCGGGAGGCGTCGAAGAGGTGCATCGAGCCGCCACGACCGCGGCTGCAGCCCTCGACCTTCGCGAACATCTCGGCCATCAGCGAGGCCATCGGCACCCCGCGCACCAGGGCGTGCCCGTGCTCGCGGTAGGTCGCCACCACGGCGTCGCGCTCGTCGAGCTGGGAGAGCACCCCGACGGCCACCGCCTCCTGGCCGATGCCCAGGTGCAGGAAACCCTTGATGTGGCCCGAGCTGTAGAGCTCCACGCACCGCTCCTCGAAGCGGCGCACCCGCAGCATCTGCGCCAGCCCGCGCACCCGGGGGTCGGCGTCGCGGACCACCGGCCGGTCGACGACGTCGACGCGGGCGGCGGAACGGCTGCGGGCGCTCATCGCTGCGGCTCCAGGGTGGACAGGTCGCCCTCGGGCAGCCCGAGCTCGCGCGCCCGCAGCAGCCGCCGCACCACCTTGCCGCTGCGGGTCTTGGGCAGGTGGTCGTCGAAGGCGATCTCCTTGGGCGCCATCGCACCCAGCCGGCGCCGGCCGTGCGCCAGGATGTCGCGGCGCAGCGGCTCGCCCGGCTCGAATCCGGGGCGCAGGCTCACGAACGCCTTCACCAGCTCGCCGGCGACCGGGTCCGGCACGCCGATGACGCCGGCCTCCACCACCGCCGGGTGCTCCATCAGCACGCTCTCCACCTCGAACGGCCCGATGAGGTGCCCGGCGGACTTGATGACGTCGTCGGCCCGCCCGGAGAACCAGAACCGGCCCTCGGCGTCGCGGCGGACGACGTCGCCGGTGAGGTACCAGCCGCCGGCGAAGCAGGCGGCGCTGCGCTGCTCGTCGCCGAGGTAGCCGCGGAACATCGACGGCCAGCCGGGGCGCAGCGCGAGCTCGCCCTCCTCGTCCGGGCCCGCCTGGCGCACCTGGCCGTCGACCCGCAGCGCACGGCCGTCCTGCCCGCGCACCAGGACCGTCGCCTCGGTGCCCGGCAGCTCGACCCCCATCGAACCCGGCACCACCGGCTCCCCCGCCGGGGAAGCGATCATGATGGCGCCGGTCTCGGTCTGCCACCACGTGTCGTGCACGGGAACCCCGAACGCCTCACCGCCCCAGCGCACGGCCTCCGCGTTGAGCGGCTCGCCGACGCTCGCCACCACTCGCAGCGCCGACAGGTCGTAGGAGTGCGCCAGCTCGGTGCCGGCCCGCATGAGCATCCGGATCGCCGTGGGCGCCGTGTACCAGACGGTGACCCGCTGCTCGGCGAGCTGGCGGTACCAGCGACGCGCGTCCAGCTCGCCCTCGTCGACCAGGACGGTGGCTCCGCGGGTGAGCGGCGCGATGATGCCGTAGGAGGTGCCGGTCACCCAGCCCGGGTCGGCGGTGCACCAGAACACGTCCCACGGCTGCACGTCCAGCGCCTGCTTGGCGGTGGCGTGGTGCGCGACCACCGCGCCGTGCACGTGCATCGCGCCCTTGGGAGTTCCCGTCGTCCCGCTGGTGAAGTGCAGCAGGGCGAGGTCCTCCGGGTCGGTCGGGCCGATGACGTGCTCGTCGGAGGCGGCGTCCATGAGCGGGGCCAGCGGCATCGTCCCCTCGGGGACCTCGCCGACCTCCGCCTCGCCCGGCTCGGGCAGGAGCAGGACGTGCGCGAGGCCGGGCAGCTGGTCGCGGACCGGGCCGATCCGGCGGCGGTACAGCGACGGCGTCGTGACCAGCACCCGGCCGTCGCCGAGCGTGATCCGCTGCCGCGCCGGCTCGGGACCGAACGCGGCGTAGAGCGGCGCGACGACGGCGCGGTGCCGCAGCGCCCCCAGCACGGCGACGTACAGGCCCGGCTGGCGCCCGGCGAGGGTGAAGACCCGCTCGCCGGGCGTCACACCGAGCCCGCTCAGGACGTCGGCGAAGCGGGACGTCGCGCGACGCAGCCCGTCGTAGGTGAGGCTCTCCACCCGCCCGTCGAGCCGGAGGAAGCGCAGCGCCTCGTCGCCGCCGTGCCCGTGCGCCACCTGCCGGTCCACCGCCTCGTGGGCGATGTTGACGCCCCGCCCGCCGGGCAGCCCGTCGACGCCGCGGCGGGCCTGCGCCCAGGCGGCCTGCGTGCGCTC
Source organism: Motilibacteraceae bacterium (assembly GCA_051953655.1). Taxonomy (GTDB): domain Bacteria; phylum Actinomycetota; class Actinomycetes; order Motilibacterales; family Motilibacteraceae; genus JBQCHF01. The sequence continues at coordinate 21,271 of JBQCIO010000019.1, read as the reverse complement.
GCGCGCGTCCATGCGGACCCCCTGCGACCGGCAGCCTCACCTGCTGGCAGCGTCACGCCGGGTGCCCGGCAGGCACAGGGCCTTTGGTCGGCGTCGGCGCGTGATGCCTCTCAGGGCGAAAGCGCAGTGACCGGAGCCGTTCCGTCCGTGGATCTTGAGGCGCCCGGCCGCCTGTCTGAGCGTGGAAAGAGCCGATCGTGTCTCAAGATCCGCCTACCGGCGGCGGACAGCGGGTCTGGCTCCCACCGCCGTCACCAGCCGCCCTTGATCGTCGCGATATGGCCCCCCTCAGCCGAACAGCGTGGCCACCAGCCGGGCGCGGGTGTCGGCGGGGTCGATGACGTCGTCGACCTCGAAGTAGGTGGCGGTGTTGAGCGCCTGCCCGTGGGCGTAGGCGGCCCGCACCGCCGCCTCGTAGGCGCGTTCGCGCTCCTCGGGGTCCTCGATCGCGTCGAGCTCGCGGCGCAGGCCGAGCCGCACCGCGCCCTCGAGGTTCATCCCGCCGAACTCCCCGGTGGGCCAGGAGAACGTGGCCAGCGCGGCGTGGAAGCTGCCGCCGGCCATGACCATCGCGCCCAGCCCGTAGCCCTTGCGCAGCACGACCGTGGCCAGCGGGGAGCGCAGCTTGGCCGCGGCGACGAAGAGCGAACCGGCGCGGCGCACCAGCCCGGTGCGCTCGGCGTCCGGGCCGACCATGAATCCGGGGGTGTCGCAGAGGGAGACCACCGGCAGCCCGAAGGCGTCGCAGATCCCCAGGAACCGCGCGGCCTTCTCGGCGCCGTCGGCGGTGATGGCGCCGGCCTGGTGGAGCGGGTTGTTGGCGACGACGCCGACCGGCCGGCCCTCGATCCGGGCCAGCGCGGTGACCATGCTGCGGGCGTGCCGGGCGCGCAGCTCGAGCACCGAGCCCTCGTCCGCGAGCAGCCGGACCGCGGCCCGGACGTCGTAGGCGCGCCGGCGGTTCTCCGGCACGACGTCGCGCAGCGCGCTCTGGTCCGGGGCGGACCACTGCCGCACCGGGCCCTGGAAGTAGGACAGCGCCTGCTTGGCGGTGGCGACGGCCGCGGCGTCGTCGGGCACGAGGACGTCGACGACGCCGTTGGGCACCTGCACGTCCATCGGACCGACGTCGTCGGCGGTCACCACGCCGAGGCCGCCGCCCTCGATCATGGCCGGCCCGCCCATGCCGATGCTCGACCCGGCGGTGGCGATGGTGATGTCGCTGGCGCCGAACAGGGCTGCGTTGCCGGCGAAGCAGCGGCCGGAGGCCACGGCGATGCGCGGCACGACCCCGGACAGCCGCGCCCAGAGGGCGAACGTCATGAGGTCCAGCCCGCCCACGATGGCGTGGTCGGTGTCGCCGGGCCGGCCGCCGCCACCCTCGGCCAGGAGCACGACCGGCACGCGCAGCTGCTCGACCACGGTGAGCAGCCGGTCGGTCTTGGCGTGGCCGGTGAGGCCCTGGGTGCCCGCCAGCACCGTGTAGTCGTAGGCGAGCACGGCGGCGCGGGCCCGCTCCACGCCGACCAGGTCGCCGTTGATCCGGGCGAGGCCGGCGAGCAGGCCGTCGGCGGGGGTGCCGGCCACCAGGTCCTCGACCGGGCGGCGGGCGCGCTGCGCGGCGATGGCCAGGCCGCCGTACTCGCTCCACGACCCGGCGTCGACGAGGTCGGCGAGGTCCTCCCGCACGGTGCGCCGGCCGGTGGCGTGCCGGCGCGCGACGGCGTCGGGGCGGGCGGCGTCCTCGAGCAGTCCGCGGCGCCGCAGCACCTCGGCCAGGTCCTCCCGTGGCGCGTCCGGCCCCTGCTCGCTCACGTCGGCTCCGCGGCGGGGCGCACGGGGACGTAGGCCGGTCGCTTGGGCTCGCGCCGGTCCCCGGAGGACTGGCCCCTCAGCCGACGGAGCGCCCAGGGGCCGAGATGCCGGCGGGCCCAGTCCAGCTCGGTGCGGACGGCGGCCAGGGCCGGCGGCCGGTCCAGCGGCGGCAGCGGCGTCCGCCAGCCGGCTGAGGCCCCGGAGAGGCCGAGGGTCTCGGCGAGCCCGGCGGCGACCCGCTCGTGCCCGGCGGGGCTGGCGTGCAGACGGTCGGCGGCCCACAGCCGGGGGTCGGTGGCCACCGGCTCGCGCTCGAGGTCGAGCAGGAGGACGCCGTCGGTGCGCGCGAGCTCGCGCAGCACCTCGTTGTGGGCGAGCACGCGGCTGCGCAGCGGCCGGGCCAGCGGCACCACGGCGGCCGGGTCGGGCTGGGTGAAGGTCAGCACGTCGGCGCCGGAGGCCCGCAGCGACCGGTGCAGGCTGCGGGTGTCCGCCAGCAGCCGGGGCAGGTCCAGCCGGGGGCGCAGCACGTCGTTGACGCCGACCACGCAGACGACGAGGTCGGGCGCCAGCGCCAGCGCGGCTGCGAGCTGGTCGGACAGCACCTCCCGGGTGCGCCGGCCGCGGACCGCCAGGTTGGCGTAGAGCAGCGGCTCGGCCGCCGGCTCCTGCATCGCCAGGTGCGCCGCCAGCGCCTCGGCGAGCCGGTCGGCCCACCCGCGGTAGCCGCCCCGCCCGTCCGGGTCCTCCAGCCCCTCCACGGTGCTGTCCCCGACCGCGACGAACCGCCGCCACGGCTGCCCCATCCGCTCGTCCTCCTCGATCGCCCGCTGTCGTCCGCCGCTGGCACGCCAGCGTTCCATGTCGCCGCGTGTCCCCGGCGCGCGGCCCGCCTCCTGTCGATCGTGCGGGACCCGGTCCGAACGATCACGCGGGCGCGATCCTTCCATGCTCACCGCGACAGATCTGTCGCGGTAAGCAGGGAAGGATCACGGGGACGTGATCGTTCCGGCCACCGCCCCCAGGTCACTGCGCGCGGTCAGCTCCTCACCGCACTCCTACGGCCTGTCGGACAGGTGACCAACGCCCCTGCCCGTGGTGCCACCGGCCGTCGTTCCCTCGGGACGGGGCAGGCGTGCCACGAGGGGGCTCCATGGCCACGTCGACGACGGTCAGTGCGTCCGCGCCCACCACCCTCCCGTCCACCACGGCCCGCGACCGGGCGCTGGCGCTGCGCCGACGGCTGCTGCCGCTGGCGGCGGCGTGGGCGCTGCTGGTGACGCTCCCCCTCTACTGGATCGTGGTCGGCGAGGTCGCCGACAGCGTGACCGCCCACGGGACCCGGCGCTTCGCCGGCCCGCCCGCACCGCTGCTCTCCGGGGTGTTCCTGCTGGTCCTCCTGGCACCGTGCGTGGCGAGCGCCGGGCTGAGCCTGCTGTCCTGGCACCGGACCTTCCGACAGGCCGATGAGCAGGGCCCCGACGTCGGCCGGCGCGTCCTCCTGCTGCTGCCCGGCGGGCTGGCCGGCGGCGTGATCGGCTGGTGCGCGGACCAGGTCGTGCGCGGTCCGGTGCTCACGGCCACCGCGGTGCTCGTGGCGGTGATGTTCGGCGGGGCCGCGCTCACCTGGGCACGTCGGACCAGGCGAGGCTCCTAGCCGCACCCGCTCACACCCCCGCCGCCACCTCCCGGCAGCGCGCCTCCACCAGCGAGTACAGGGCGAAGACGACGAAGCCGACCGCGACCGCGAGGACGACGACCCGGCCCGACGGGTGCCGGGCGAGCCGGCTGAGGTAGGCGTCGAGCCCCTGCGAGGCGCCAGCGTTCGCCTCGACGCCGGCCAGGACGAAGAACACCCCGACCGGTGCCACGGCCAGCGCCCGGGCCGGGATGCCGACCCGCGCGACGACGTGGGCGGGGGCGCGCAGGGCCGCCGGGAGCCGGGACAGCCGCAACCCGTCGGCGTACTGGCCGCGGATCGCGGTGAGCACCTGCCAGCCGCAGACGCAGACCACCACGACGCCGACGCCGGCGACCACCCAGCGACCGCCGGGCAGGGAGAGCAGCGTGGCGGTGGTCGAGTCGTGCTGCTGCTCCGAGCCGACGCTTCCCTTGCCCAGCAGGAACTCTCCGACGAGCGCGGCCATGACGAGGTACCACAGCCCCTGGCCGGCGGTGGACAGCCGGCGCAGGCGGGAGGGGCGCCGGTCGCGGAAGGCTCCGAGCAGTCGGCTGGCGCCGAAGGCGAGGAAGCCGAGCACCGCGAGCAGGAGCACCGCCTTGCCCAGAGGGTTGGCGGCGACCAGCCGCATGGCGCCGTTGGCGTCGCTCTGCTGGCCGCCGCTCCCCGCGTGCCGGGCGACGACCACGGCGAGGTAGGCGAGCACCAGGTAGAAGACCGCCCGCGCGACCAGTCCCATCCGGGCGGTGAACCGCAGCGACGTGGAGTCCGCCGCATCGCCCGCCGCCCGCCGACCCCGCCCACCGGCCTCCGCGCACCCGGCAGCCGGCTCTCCCTGCACCGCGACCATGCCGTCGTGCTTCCCGCTGTGCGCCCGACGACTCCTGCCGACCGCGTGGCCGGCCCTCGCGAGGCGTTCCGGGTCAGGTGGAGCCCTGGAGCAGGACCGGGTCCTCGAGCCAGGGGTGCCCGGGGTGCACCCGTGCCAGCGCCGCCGGCGCCCAGCTGCGGCATCCGTCTCCTCCAGCGGCCGGCTCCGTCCGCCGTCCACGACGTCGAGGTCGAGGAGCGCGGCCGGAACCGCCCGGAAGGCCGCCGCCGGGACGGCGATGTCGAGATCCCCGTGCTTGTGAAAAGCGCTGGCGACGGCGGGAGCGGGTGGGGGGCTGCTCCGCCGGCCGGCCGGCGGTCCCGCCGTGGGGTGAGGGCTCGAGTGGAAGGTTTGGTGCGCGACACGCCGGCGTGTCACGCAACCGCGTTCCACTCGATCTTCCCGCCGCTCAGAGTGTGACCGTAGAGCCGCGACACGCCGAGAGAACCTGCATTGTCGTCACACTCTGGGAGCAGGACCGCCAGCGGCCCGCCACGGCCGCCCCGCACGGCAACCACCGCCGTCAACAGCCGCCTTTCCCCAGAGCAGGACCGCCAGCAGGCCGCGTCCCCCGCCGCGCGTGTCAGCGGTGCCGGTGCGTGGGCTCGGGGTGGGCCCAGGAAGAGGTCGACCGCCCAGTCGCCGGCCATCGCCCACGGGCCGTCGCCGGCCAACCGGTCGCGCTCGAACGACCCCGGGCAGCACGAAGCGCGCCGTCGCCCGGATATCCGGGCTCCAGCGCGCTGCGAGGAGGTCGGCTACTTGTGGCGGTAGACGATGCGCCCGCGAGTGAGGTCGTAGGGGCTGAGCTCCACGACGACCTTGTCCTCGAGCAGGACGCGGATGTAGTGACGGCGCATCCGGCCGGACAGGTGCGCCAGCACCTGGTGGCCGTTGGCCAGGTCCACGCGGAACATCGTGTTGGGCAGGGCCTCGACGACGGTGCCCTCGACCTCGATGGCGTCAGCCTTCGGCATGCATTTCCCTTCGGTGAGGCGGACCGGACGGACCACCTTGGGGCACAGGGTACCCCGGCGACCGGGGCCGATGCCGGGCCGCAGGTCCCCCCTCCCCGCGACGCTACCTCCTCCCCGGGCCTGCTCACGCCTGCTCACGCCTGCTCACGCCTGCCGGTGCCTGCCGAGTCTGCGCGCAGGGCGGCGGTCTCACCGCCGGTACGGGTGCTCGCGGTACCAGTCCCGCCAGACCAGCCGGTGGACCGGGATCCACCGCGGGACGCTGCGCACGCCCGGGAGGAACGGGACCAGGACGAAGCCGAGGGTGAGCAGCGCCATCAGTCCCCACACGAGGGCGTCGGCGTTGCCGGAGGTGGAGAACGGCCGGACCTGGTACCAGAACGTGTAGAGCCACAGCCACGACTGGCCCGGGTAGTTGCCGGTCTCGTTCATCATCCCCCACTGGTCCCCGCCGAGGTGCTGCTCGCTGGTCGCCCTGTCCTCCAGGTAGGCGCTGTCGGCCAGGAAGAGCATCGAGCGGGTGTGGTCCGTGGCGTACGGGCCCTTCTCGGCGTCGATCACCGCGTCCAGGTGCCCCTGCCGTGCCATGCCGAGCAGGGCCGCGGTCATCGCCGGCACCGGGCCGTACCTGCCGGGTGCGACCTTGGCCGGGTCGCCGCCCGGTGCCGCCGCCAGCGCGTCGCCGTAGGCGGTCGCCCACGCCGTCCGCTGGGCCGGCGACGCCGCGTCCCATGCGGAGAGCGCGAGCGAGAGCGCCGGGGCCCGCGGCAGCGTCCGCAGCGGGGCCACGACGAAGTCGTTCGCCGCGTCGACGGGGACGCGCACCCCGGCCCACCGCTGGAGGTGCAGCGGCCCGAGGCTCTGCTCCCCGCCCCCCGCGTTGTACGGGGCGCCGTAGGTCGCGGTGCCGCTGGTGCCGGCCAGCTCGCTGGTGGCTGTGGCGACGACGTCGGCCGGGTCGGCGGAGGCCCAGCCGGCCGTGGTCACCGCCCGCTCGTCCGGGCTGCTGAACACCGCCGCCAGCACGAGCACGAGGGCCCCGACGACGACGAGGGCAACGACGCCCTCCTTGACCAGGTCGTAGGGGCGGGTCGGCCCGTCCCACTCCCGCTGCGAGGGCAGCGGGCGTCGGGCGGCGCGGCCGGGAACGCCGGCCGGGCGCTGGCGGGGCGGCGACGGCGCGGTCACGGCCGCTCACCGGCCTGCTCGAGGTCCAGGCCCAGCGGAGGCACGACACCGCGACGGCGCACCAGCAGCACGTGCCAGACCGCGATGACGGCCACCGCGAACGGCGCGACGACGGCGTGCACCAGCAGCACCTGACCCAGGTCGAGAGTGTTGAAGAAGGCGCCGATGCCGACCGAGTTCAGGCCGTCCCTGGCCTGGGTGGCGATCCACTGGGCGTCGAAGTTCGTCTGCACCAGGTAGCCGGTGAACGCCGCACCGATGGACGCCAGGAAGGCGAGCGCGCCGGTGACCCAGGTGGCGGCGCGCCGGCCGCGCCAGGCGGCCATCCAGTACTTGCCCCACAGGTGCACGACCATCGTGAAGAAGAACAGCTCCACGCTCCACAGGTGCGTGCTGTTCACGAAGTGGCCGAGCCCGGACACGTGCCACCAGGCCGGCCCCTTGAGCGCGAGGACGAGCCCGGACAGCAGGACCCAGGCGAACGCGGCCAGGGTGGCCACCCCGAACACGTAGATCCACGAGGCCACGTAGGCCGGCTGCTCGTCCGGCAGCGCCTTCTCCGGCGGTAGCTCGCGCAGCAGCCGGCCCCGCAGCCGGCCCGTCCACCCGCCCGCCGGGACCGTTCCCGGTCCCGCGGTCACCTGCGCCCCCTCGGGAACGGCAGCAGCAGCGCCAGCACGAACACGACCAGCATCAGGGCGATCACGGCGAGGTTGGCGTACGTGATCTGCACGACGCCCCACGTGACCACCCGCGTGCTGCCGTCCAGCCCGACCGCGACCGCACCCATCGCGCACCCCCTCCGGGCCCCGTCGAGGCACGATCGGAGGGGGCCCTGCGCGCACGGTCCGCGCGTGGCGCTCTACCGGCACGGGTCTTACGTCCCGGGTGGGCCGGAGCGAACGAAGCCTTTGCCCTGCCGGGAATCTTCCGCTACCCCGACGCGGGCGTCCCTTGACGGAAGGGGGCGCGGGCGGACCGCGGCGTCGAGGCGCTCAGGCGGCGGGGCCGTGCGAGCGCACCAGCTCGGCCGCCTGGGCGAGGTCGTAGTAGCGCCGGTGCACGTGCCCGGAGCCGTCGCGCAGCACCTGCACGAGCAGACCGCGCTCCACGCTGCTGGGTCGCAGGCCGAGCCGGTCGAGGTCGGAGGCGATCTGCTCCCGCCCGACCCTCAGCTCGTCCTCGAGGTCGGCCAGGGTGCGCTCCCTGGCGGCCGGCCCGGCCACCGCGTGGAGCTCCGACTGCAGCTCGCGCCATCTCATGGACGACCCGCTGCCCAGCCCGTGCCTGCTCATGCCTGCCCCTCCGCACCCGTTCGGTCCCGCGCCGCAGCCGGCACCGGTCGCGGCGCCTGCTGCTGGACGCGGGACCGCCGTCGGCGGCCCCCGGACCGGCTCGCGAGACCCGGTCTGCCCCGAGCGTCGGCCGGGCTCGCGCGGGGTTGAGGAGTCGGCGCGGCCGACGCCCGGACGGACGAGCGGTGCCAGCAGCTCCGGGCTCAGCCGGCCTCGCCGGTGGGGACGACGAGACAGGAGACCTGGACCCTGCGGGTCCCCGGCGGACCCTCGCCGACGTCGTCGCGCCGGCCCCGGTAGCGCTCGAGGACCGCGGCGAGCTCGCCCTGCAGGTCGCGCGCCTCCTCCACGGAGAGCCAGAGGTTGGACCGGGCCAGCGACATCGCGTCGCGCCAGCCCTCGCTCTCGTCCGCCTGACGGGCGACGAAGTCGAGCGCGGCCCGGCGGTCGGCGTCCAGGACGGTCACCAGCAGCGCCTGCTCGGCAGCGGTGGTCGCCGCCGGCGCGGCCGACTCCACCCGCAGGCCGGTCCCCCTGGCCCGCCAGGGGCGCTCCCGACCCGAGGGGGCCGACGCGCCCCCGGTCGCCCGCTCGACGAGGCCCCAGCGCTCCATCGCCCGCAGGTGGTAGCTCATCGCCGACGGCGAGAGGCCCGCCAGCTGCGCGCACTGGGTGGCGGTGAGCTCGCGTCCCTGCAGCAGCGCCTCGAGCACAGCCAGCCGGGCCGGGTGCGCGAGCGCCCGGATGGCCTTCGGGTCGCTCAGGACGAGGTCGCCGTCCGGCCCGCCCTCCGCTGCCGCCATGGCGCGCAGGCTACTGGGCCCGCTCATCTCAGCGGGGGCGGAGCAGTCGTCACCCCCCTTGACGGGGACCAACGTGAAGTGTTTGCTTCGAAGCATGTCCTTCACGACGTCGGTGCCCCGGTCCCCGCTCTGGCAGCACCGCGACCTGCGGGTCGCGGTGCTGGCCCGCGCCCTCTGCCTGCTCGGGGACGAGGCGGCCGTCGTCGCGCTGGTCCTCCGGGCGCACGACGGCGGCGAGGGCGGGTGGCTGGTGGCGGCACTGTTCGCGGCGGCGGCGCTGCCCGCGGTGCTGCTCGCCCCGTGGGTGGGCCGCCTGGTGGACGCCAGCAGCAGCCGGCGGCTGCTCGTCGCCGCGGGCCTGGTCCAGGCGCTGCTCTGCTGCGGCCTGGTCGTCGTCTCCGCGCCGGTCGCCGTGCTCGCCCTGGTGGCCGGGCTGGGGGTCGGGCAGGCGGTCACCGCCGTCACCTGGCAGGCGCTGCTCCCGCAGCTGGTCGGCCCGGACCGCCTGGCCGCGGCGCTGGGGCTGAGCCAGGCCACCTCCACGGCTGCGGCCGTGCTCGCGCCGGTCCTGGCCGGGCTGCTCGTGGGGACGGCCGGTCCAGCACCGGTGCTGCTGGTCGACGCCGCCACGTTCCTCGCGCTCACCGCGGCGGGACTGCTGGTCCGCACCACCCGACGACCCGGGACGGACCTGGCCGGCCACGCCCGAGCGCGCGGCCGCGCCCGCGACGGCGCCCTGTTCCTGATGCAGGACAAGGTGCTCGCACCGCTCGTGGTCGCGCTCCTCGCCTTCATCCTGCTCGCCGGCAGCGTCAACGTCGTCGAGGTCTTCCTGGTCCGCGACTCCTACGGCGCATCGAGCACCTGGTACGGCGTGCTCGGCGCGGTCTTCGCCGTCGGGCTGGTCCTCGGCTCGGCCCTGGCCGGGCGGTGCGTCGGCACCCTGTCCCTGGTGCGGGCGGACCTGGCCGGTGTGGCCGCGCTGGCCGCGGGTCTGGTCCTCTTCGGCCTGGTGCCCGGGGTGGCGCTCGCCCTGCCTGCCGCGCTGCTCGCGGGCACCGGCAACGGTGCGGTCAACGTCGCCACCGGGGCCCTCGTCATGGGGCGCGCCGCCGACCACCTGCGCGGACGGGTGGGCGCCGCGCTGAGCGGCTCGACCAACGCGGCCATGCTCGCCGCCCTGGCGCTGGGCGGAGTGCTCGCCGCCGTCCTCGAACCCCGCGCGGTGTTCCTGCTGGGCGGCGGCGCTGCCCTCCTGGTCGTCGCACTGGCGGCCCCGCCGGTGCTCCGGTCGGTCCAGCGGGAGATCGCCTCCTACGGGTCGTCGGAGGGGTCGCCGGTCCCCGCGGCGGCGGGCTCCCCGGCGTAGCGCGCCACCAGCGAGCCGAGCCGCGGGGCGTGAGCGCCGCGCCAGTAGACCCGGCCGCACGCCACGCATTGCGCGAACCGCTCCTGGGTCCGTCGTGTCCCCGGCTCGAGCCGGTCGAGCACCTCGCTCTTGGGCACCTCGCGCAGCTCGCCGCCGCACGCCGTGCACCGGCTCCACGGCGCCAGCGGGAGCCGGAACCGGTCCAGGACGTCGGCCAGCTGCGCGTCCGGGTCCTGCCCGCGCACGTAGGCGGCCCGGCGCAGCGCACGGCGCATGAGCAGGCCGCGGTCCTTGCTGAGCAGCAGCCGGTCCTCCGCGCCGGCCCGCTCGACCAGCTCGCGGTCCTGCGACCCGTCGGCACCGGCCGGCACGTAGGCGGCGTCGACGCCCAGCAGCCGCAGCCGCCGGGCCAGCGCCCCGAGGTGGACGTCGAGCAGCAGCCGCGGCGGGCCCCCCAGCGGCTGCGGACGGGGCACCGGCAGGACGTCGACGACGCCGGACCCGGCCCGCTCCGCGGCCGCCACCACCTCGCCCTCGCGCCGCAGCAGGCCGACCTCGGGCAGCGGCACGCCCACCGACTGGACCACGTGCCCGAGCGTGTCCGTCGACGACGGGTCGACCTCCGCGACGCCGTCGCCGCGGAGGCGGACCGGCATGAGGAAGCGCAGCGACGGGTCCACCCGCAGCGTCAGCACGCGCACCTCCCGCCCGTCCTTCCGACGGCCGCTCGATCCTCCCAAGGGTCGGCCGCTCCCCGACGGGCGGTGGCGGCGCTGGTCGGGCTGCCCGGAACGCTCCGATAGCGCCCCGGACGTCCTGACCGGTGAGCCGCCGAGGCGACCCGTTCCACCGCCGATCCACCTTTGCTCGACACCCGTTCGGCCGATGGTGACGGGCGTGGCAGATGGACACGGGGCGCTGGTGGAGGAACCGCCGGCGACGAGACCCGCACCCGCGGCGCCGGAGGGTGCCTACGCGCCGGCCGGGCTGCCGCCGCGCCGCCGGCTGGGCGAGGTGCTGGTCGACGCCGGGCTGCTCACGCCGGCCCAGCTGGACGAGGCGCTGCGCGAGCAGCAGGCGGCCAGCGGCCCGCGCCGGCGGCTGGGTGCGGTCATCGTGTCCCTCGGCCTGGCCCGCGAGGTCGACGTCGCGGCCGCCCTGGCCACCCAGCTCGGGCTGCGGCTGGCCCGGCTGGACGCCCGCCCGCCCCGGCCCGAGGTCGTGCGGCTGCTCCCCCGGCCCGTCGCCGAGCGCTCGCGCGCCGTCGTCGTGCACCAGGAGGCGCGCCGGCTCGTCGTGGCCAGCGCCGACCCCACCAACGTGGTGGCGCTGGACGACGTCCGGGTCGCCACCGGCTGCCAGGACCTCGAGGTCATCGTCGCCACCGAGAGCGAGGTCCGCGACCACCTGCTGCGGGCCTGGTCCGAGGACGTCCGCAACGACCCACCGCTCACCCGCCCCGCGTCGGGCCGCGTCGTGGGCGCCGAACCGACCGAGGTCGGCGACGCCCCGGTGGTGCGCTTCGTGGAGGACCTGCTGACCCGCGCGCTGGCCCTGGGCGCCTCCGACGTCCACCTCGAGCCCCAGCGCGACCTGCTGCGGGTGCGCTTCCGGGTGGACGGCGTGCTGCGCGACGTCACCCACGCTCCCCAGTCGCTGGCCGCCGCCGTCGTCAGCCGGATCAAGGTGATGGCGGGACTCGACATCGCCGAGCGGCGACTGCCGCAGGACGGCCGGGCCACCCTCGCCAACGGCGAGACCGAGGCCGACGCCCGGGTGTCGACGCTGCCCAGCACCCACGGCGAGAAGGTCGTCATCCGGCTGCTGCAGTCCGCCCGCGACGTGCCGGCCATGTCGGCCCTGGGCCTCGAGCAGCCGCAGCGTGAGGAGCTCTACGCCGCGCTGTCCGCACCGCAGGGCCTGGTCCTGATCACCGGACCGACCGGGTCGGGCAAGACCACCACCCTCTACAGCGCGCTGCACGCCGTGGCCGACCCGGCCCGCAACGTGGTGACGCTGGAGGACCCGGTGGAGGTCGACTTCCGCGGCATCACCCAGGTGCAGGTGAACGTCAAGCAGGGGCTCACGTTCGCGCGCGGGCTGCGGGCCGTGCTGCGCCAGGACCCCGACGTCGTGCTGGTCGGCGAGGTCCGCGACGCCGAGACCGCGCGGCTGGCGCTGGAGGCCAGCCTGACCGGCCACCTCGTCCTGACCACGCTGCACACGGGGTCGGCGGCCGGTGCGCTCACCCGGCTGGTGGACATGGGCATCGAGCCCTACCTCGTCGCCTCCTCGCTGAGCCTGGCCGTGGCGCAGCGCCTGGTCCGCACCCCGTGCCGCTCCTGCGCGCAGGAGGCGTGGCCCAGCCCGCAGATGATCGAGCTGCTGGGCCTGGAGGAGCGTGACCTCGCCGGCGCCACCCCGGTGGCCGGGCAGGGCTGCGGCTCGTGCAACGGCACCGGCTACGCCGGCCGCACCGCGCTGTTCGAGGTGCTTCCCGTGGACGCCGACCTGCGCCGCACGCTGCTCGCGAGCCCCACCGAGGAGGCCGTCGTGGCCCACCTCCGCGCCACCGGCGTCCGCACCCTGCGCACCATCGCCCTGGAGCGGGCCGGCCAGGGGGTCACCACCTTCGAGGAGGCGCTGCGGGTCACGCACGCCGACCGGCGCGCACGGTAGGAACCGGCAGGACCTGCGCTTCTCCTACGCTGCGTACGACTACCGCTCGTCGGAGCCGGCGGGCGCGACCAGCGTGCCGGGCCCCACCGGCCGCGGGACGAACGCCTGCGGTGCCGCGGCGATCCCGTGCAGCAGCAGCGGGAGGACCTCGACCGCGGGGACCGGGCGGCTGAAGAAGTAGCCCTGGGCCGCCTCGATGCCCAGGTGACGCACCGTGGCGACCTCGACCATCGTCTCCACGCCCTCGGCCACGCACCGCATGCCGAGCCCGCTGGCGATCTCGCCGACCTTGCCGACCAGCACCCGGCTCGTGGGCTCGTAGGCGGCGGCCTGCACGAACTCGCGGTCGATCTTGAGCACGTCGGGGCGGAAGCGCCGCAGGTAGCGCAGGGACGAGTAGCCGGTGCCGAAGTCGTCCACGGCCACCTGCACGCCCAGCGCCTGCAGGATGGCCAGGTTCTGGGCCGCGGCGTCGAAGTCCTCGAGCAGGCCGAGCTCGGTGACCTCCAAGGTGAGGGCCGTGGCCGGCAGGCCGTGGCCGCGCAGGACGTCGGACACCCGCTCCGGCAGCGCCGGGTCCACGGTGTCGGCCGCCGAGACGTTCACCGCCACCCGCAGCCCCTCGGCCACCCCCAGCCGGTGCCAGTCGGCCCGGTCCCGCGCCGCGAGGGTCAGGACGTGGTCGGTGAGCCGGCCGATGATGCCGGCCTGCTCGGCCAGCGGCACGAACTCCGCCGGGCTGACCGGCCCGATCGTCGGGTGCTCCCAGCGCAGCAGCGCCTCCACGCCCACCACCGTCGTTCGGCCCGCCGCGCCGACGGCCGGAGCATCGGCGAGCGCGACCACCGGCTGGTAGACGAGGTGGAACTGCTCCAGCGGCGAGGCGGCCACGGCTTCGCGCAGCAGCGCGGTGCGGCTACCCCGGGCCCGGCTGCCGACGTCGAGCACATGCAGCGCGGGCTCGCCGCGACGGGACTGCTCCTTGGCCTGCTGCACCGCGAGGTCGGCCTCCACCAGCAGGCGCTGGACCTCGTGGCCGCCGGTCACCGTCACCCCGGCCGCCACCCGCGAGGTCCAGGTGCCGGTGCGGAGCGGGACCGGCCGGGACAGCTCCTGGACGGCACGTTCCACCAGCGCCTCGAAAGCGCCGCGGGGGGCGAGCACGGCGAACTCGTCGACGCCGATCCGCGCCACCAGCGCCCCCGCCGGCACGACGTCGACCAGCCGGCGCGCCAGCACCTGCAGCAGCTCGTCGCCGGCGGCCGGGCCGTGGTTGTCGTTGAGCGTGCGGAAGCCGACGACGTCGAGGACGGCCAGGGCCAGGTCCTCCCCGCCGTCGGACGAGTCGTCCAGACGCTCGGCGAGCGCGACCCGGTTGGGCAGCCCGGTGAGGTCGTCGGTGCGCAGCCGCCGCTGGGCGCTGCGCTCCCGCTCGGCCAGGGCGCCCAGCAGGGCGGCGGCCTCCCGTGCGGCGGTGACCTGCCGGACCACGACGCCGGCGGCGATGACCACGGTGCAGGCGACCTCGACCGGGCTGAGCGAGCGGCCCTGCACCAGCTGCCAGATGGTGGCCGACAGGCCCAGCACGACCGGCAGGTAGGGGACCAGCGGCTCCCACCAGCTCGGGAGCGCCTGCTGCGGGTCGGCCGGTCGCCGGACCGCCGCCTCGTCGGCGAACGGGCGGCCGCCCTCCCGGGCGGCGAGGACCAGGACCAGCAGGGCGAGCTCGTGCAGCACCCCGATCCACGAGGAGGCCCGGTAGCCGCCGGACGCGGTCGGGTGCCACTCGGCCAGGCAGAAGGCCAGGTCGGCGAGCCCGAGCAGCGCCATCCCCGCGGCGGTGAGCCCGACGAACCGCCGGGCCGGCGGGCAGACCTGCGAGAGCAGGGACAGCGCCACGGCCAGCACCAGCGCCGGCAGCAGGGCGTAGGCGAGCGTGACCGCCTGCTCGGCCGGCCGCAGCGGCACGTCGCGTCCGGACGGACCCACCAGCAGCGCGTCGGCCAGGAAGGCGAGGGCTCCCGCGGCCACGGTGGCGTCGGCGAGGACCCGGGCCACGCTCAGGCCCGACCAGGCCCGCGGGACCGCGAGCAGCCCGGCGACGGCCAGCGGGGCGTAGGCGAGGTAGACCAGCTCGCCCGGCGAGGTGACGCTGACGGCCTCGCCGGTCGTCCCGGTGACCAGGAGGGCGGCGAGCCCGCTGACCACGCCCGCCCCCACCGCCCCGGCCAGCAGGAGGCGACTGGCGCGCGGGGCGACGCAGGCCCGGCGGGCCGGGCCGATCAGCAGCCCGAGCACCACCACGGCGGTGAGCGCCCGGACGGCGTAGGAGGCGAGCACGCCGGTGTGCACCAGCACGAGCGCCGCCGCGGCGAGCGCCACCCCGGCGGCCCACGGCAGGCCGAGGCCGGACGTCCGCCCCATGCCGCCCGGCGCCGCGCCACCCCGGCTCGCCGGTCCCCGAACCCCGCTCACCCCTCGTCCTTCGGCCGGGCGGGGCGCTGCCTGAGCGACTCGGGCCGAATGGTGCCGACCGCGTCGGCCGTGCCGGTTCGAGCCGGTTCGAGCCGGACGACCGCGCCGCGTGATAGATCAGGTCCGACCGATCCCTGCGAGCGCACCCGGCGTCCCCCGCCGGGCGGGAGACGCCGGTGAGCCAACCGAACGAGTCCGAGCTGCACCGGCTGAGCGCCGTGGAGCTGGCGCTGATGCTGCGCGCCCGCCAGGTGTCGGCGCGTGAGGTGGTGGCCGACCACCTGGCGCAGGTGGAGCGGTGGAACCCGGTGGTGAACGCCGTGGTCACCCTCACCGGCGAGCAGGCGATGGAGGCGGCGGCCGCCGCGGACGAGGCGGCCGCCCGCGGGCAGGAGCTCGGGCCGCTGCACGGGCTGCCCACCGCCCACAAGGACCTGCAGGACACCCGCGGGGTGCGCACCACCTACGGCTCACCGCTGTTCGCCGAGCACGTGCCCGACGCCGACTCGCTGCTGGTGCAGCGGGTGCGGGCCGCCGGGGCGATCAGCCTGGGCAAGACCAACGTGCCGGAGTTCGGGGCGGGGTCGCAGACCTACAACGCGGTCTTCGGGGAGACCCGCAACCCGTGGGACCCGCGGACGACGCCGGGCGGCAGCAGCGGCGGGGCGGCCGCGGCCCTGGCCGCACGGATGGTCCCGCTGGCCGACGGATCGGACCTGGGCGGCTCGCTGCGCAACCCCGCCTCGTTCTGCAACGTGGTCGGGCTGCGGCCGAGCGCCGGGCTGGTCCCCTCCTGGCCGTCGGCCGACGCCTACTTCCCGCTCCCGGTGGACGGGCCGATGGCCCGCACCGTGGCCGACGTCGCCCTGCTCCTCTCGGTGCTGGCCGGGTTCGACGCCCGCGACCCGCGCTCCTGGCCCGGCGACGGCGCCCGGTTCGCGCGGGCCGCGCTCACCCCCGGCGGCCTGGACGTGGACACGCGCCGGTTGCGGGTGGCGTGGTGGCCGCGGCCGGACGGGCTGCCGGTGGACCGGCGGGTGGTCGACGTCCTCGAGCGCGACGGCCGCCGGGTGCTCGAGGAGCTCGGCGCGCAGCTGCTGGACGCCGGCCCGGACCTGCGCGGGGCCGACCAGGTGTTCCGGGTGCTGCGCGCCTGGCAGTTCGCCGCCGCCCACGGGGAGACCTACCGCCGGTCCAGGGACGAGCTGGGCGACAGCGTGGCCTGGAACGTGGAGCAGGGGCTGGACCTCACCGGCGCCGACGTCGCCGCCGCGTTCCGGGCCCGGACCGAGATCTACGCGCGCACGGTGGCGTTCATGGCCGACGTCGACGTCGTCGCGATGCCGGTGAGCCAGGTGCCGCCGTTCCCGGTGGAGCAGCGGTGGGTCACCGAGATCGACGGGCAGCAGCTGGCCAGCTACCTGGACTGGATGGCCTCGTGCTACCTGATCACCGTGACCGGGCTCCCGGCGGTCTCGGTGCCCTGCGGCTTCACCGCCGACGGCCTGCCGGTGGGACTGCAGCTGGTGGGTCGCCCGCAGGGCGAGCTGGAGCTGCTGCGGGTCGCGCACGCGGTGGAGACCGCGGCCGGTGCGTCGCTCCGCGAGCCGGTGCTGCCCGAGCCCGTCGACCGGACGGCCGCCACATAGGGTCGCGTCCCGTGCAGAGACGGGCGTTCGGCGACACCGGGCTGGAGGTCTCGGTCGTCGGCCTCGGCGCGGGGCACATCGGCGAGGAGTCCTACGACGACGCCACGGCGGGGCGGCTGCTGCACGCGGCGCTGGACAGCGGCATCACCTTCGTCGACACCGCCCGCGGCTACGGCGCCTCGGAGGAGCGGATCGGGCGGCACCTGCGCGAGCGCCGCGACGAGGTCGTGCTCTCCACCAAGGTCGGCTACGACGTCCCCGGCGTCGAGGACTGGACCGCCGCGGCCGTCATCGGCGGGGTCGAGCGGGCGCTGCGCGTGCTGCGGACCGACGTGCTCGACGTCGCGTTCCTGCACTCGTGCCCCCTGGAGGTGCTCGAGCGCGGCGAGGTCGTGCGGGCGCTGCTGGCCCAGTGCGACGCCGGCAAGGTCCGGGTGCCCGGCTACAGCGGCGAGAACGAGGCGCTGGCCTGGGCGGTGGCGTCGGGCTGCTTCGGCGCGGTGCAGACGTCGGTGAACCTGGCGGACCAGTGGTCGCTGCGGCACGTGCTGCCGGCCGCCGCCGCGGCCGGGCTGGGGGTGGTGGCCAAGCGGCCGATCGCGAACGCGCCGTGGCGGTTCGCCGAGCGGCCGGTCGGCGCCTACGCCGAGGACTACTGGGAGCGGCTGCGCACCCTGGACCTGCGGCCGGCCGCCGGCGACTGGCACGACACGGCGCTGCGGTTCACCGCCTTCGCCCCCGGCGTCTCGACGGCGATCGTCGGCACCGGCTCGCCCGAGCACCTCGCCGAGGCGGTCGCGGCCGCGCAGGCCGGCCCGCTGCCCGAGGACGAGGTGCGGCGCTGGCGCGAGGCGTTCCCGGCCGGCTGGCCCGGGCTGGTGTGATCCTCTCCTGCGCGACGTCGTAGATGACGTCGTAGATGACGTTGTAGACCTGGTCGTAGATCTCGTCGAAGATCTCGTCGCAGGTCGTCGCGGGTCAGAGCTGGCCGGCGTACATCCCGTGGCGGGCCAGCGGCTCGACCAGCTGGTGCTCCTCGTAGGACAGGTGCGAGAGCAGCGTGTCGGTCAGCAGGTCCACCGCGGCGCGGACCGGGGCGAGCTCGCCGCTGGTGACGGCGGCGACCAGCGCCCGGTCGACCTGCTCCACCACGCCGTGGATGACGACGTGCTCCTCCTCCAGCCGGTCCACGACCGGCGCCAGGCCGGGCTCGGCGGCACGCAGGTGCGGGAAGATCGCACGGTCCTCGAGCGTGTGGTGCTGGGTGAGGAGCCGGCAGTAGCTGGCGCAGTAGGCGCCCAGGGCCCAGGCGTTCTGCTTGAGGGTCAGCTCCTGCAGCACCTCGCGGGCCTCCCCCGCCGACGCGCGGCCCTGCTCGACCTGCCGGACGACGTCGCGCAGCTGCGTCAGCTCGGCCCGGAGGTGGTCGTGCACGTCCACCAGGTGCGCACCCACGGCCGGGCCCTGGGGGTGGTAGCGGTGCGCCGCGGGAGGCGCGGGCGCCTGGGGGCGCGCGGACTCGTCCCAGAGGTCGTGGTCGGTGAGCCGTTCGGGCGCGGGGGTGGGCGTCACCCCGACGGCGGCGGCCGGAGCCGGCACCTCGCAGGTCGTGTCGTCCCGCACCGGTTCGCCGAGCACGCCGGTCCCTCCCTGCCCTCGTCGCCGGCCCGCGCCGGCGAGGGAAGGGTAACGAGGCCGTCAGGCCGGCAGCGTCAGCTCGGCGGGCGGCAGCGGCGGGCAGACCAGGAAGCCCTGCACGGCGTCGCAGCCGAGCTCGCGCAGGGCCCGCAGCTGGGCCTCGGTCTCCACCCCCTCCGCCACCACGTAGAGCTCCAGCGCGGCGGCGAGGCTCACGACGGCGGCCACGATGGCCGCGCTGCGCCCGGACTCCACCTGCGCGGTGAAGACCTGGTCCAGCTTGAGCGTGTCCACGCGCAGCCGCTGCAGCCAGGTGAGCGAGGAGTACCCAGTCCCGAAGTCGTCCAGCGAGACGCGGACGCCGCGGTGGCGCAGGCCGTCGACCTTGCGCGCGGTGAGGGCGGGGTCCACCAGCGCCGAACGCTCGGTGATCTCCACGTTGAGCAGCCCGGCCGGCACCCCGGCCTCCTCGATGGCGGCATCGACGACCGCGAGCAGCCCGGGCTGGTCCAGCTCGCGCGGGGACAGGTTGACGCACACCCGCATCGGGCGACCGGCCCGCCACCAGACCCCGGCCTGCCGGGCCGCGGTGGCGAGCACCCAGCGGCCGATCGGCACGATGAGCCCGCTGTCCTCGGCCAGGGCGAGGAAGTCGGCCGGCGCCAGCAGGCCGCGGGTGGGGTGGCGCCAGCGCAGCAGCGCCTCCACCTCGGGCCAGCGGCCGGTCCGCAGGTCCAGCTTGGGCTGGTAGTGCAGCACGAACTGCTCCTGGTCCAGCGCCCGGCGCAGGTCGGCCTCCAGCTGACGACGGCCGGCCAGCTCCGTGCGCAGCGCCGTCCCGAGGACCTCCACCCCGCCCCCGGCGCGCTTGGAGACGTAGAGCGCCTCGTCGGCGTCGCGCAGCAGCTCCTCGGCGGCCGCGGTGACGTCGGCCCTGCCCGGGCACACCGCGGCGCCGACCGACATCTGCACCGGCACCGACTCGCCCGCCTCCACCAGCTCGTAGGCCCCGCGCACCGTCTGCTCGATCCGGCTCGCCACGTCGGCGAGCTCCTCCTCGCCCCGCAGGTCCTCGCACAGCACCGCGAACTCGTCGCCGCCGAGCCGGCACACGGTGTCGCCCGGGCGGACCGAGTCCCGCAGCCGGCGCCCGACCTGCCGGAGCAGCTCGTCGCCGGCGGCGTGCCCGAGCCGGTCGTTGACGCCCTTGAAGCGGTCCAGGTCGCACATCAGCACCCCGACCCTGGATCGAGGGTGCCGGGTGGCGCGGGCCAGCGCGGACTCGAGGTGGTCCAGGAAGAGGGCGCGGTTCACCAGACCGGTGAGCGGGTCGTGGGTGGCCGCCCAGGCCAGTCGCTGGTGCAGGTTGCGCGGCGCGGTGACGTCCCGCCAGTTCACCACCACCCCGTGGACCTCCGGGGTGGCCAGGTGGTTGCTCGCCCGGGCGTGGACCCAGCGCACGCCGCCGGTCTGGTCCCGGAGCCGGAACTCCCCCTCCACCACCTCTCCGGGCGCCGCCCACAGGGTGCGCTGGAAGGCGTGCTCGAGGGAGTCCCGGTCGCGGGGGTCGACCAGGTCCCGGAAGTGGCTGCCGACGAGCTCCTCGGGCGGGCAGCCCAGGACCCGGCCGGCCGCGGCGGTGACGAAGCGGGTGACGCCGTCGGCGTCGATCACCTGGATGACGTCGGCGGCGGACTCGACCAGCGCCCGGAACCAGGTGGTGCCCTCGCCGCCGAGCAGGGCCCGCGACGCCCCGACGGCCGCTGCGTCGTCGTGCGAGGGAACACCCATGGCCGCTCCCAGCCCGTCCGGGGACGGGGGTGAACCGACAGTCCTGCCAGCCTGCTCCTCCCTGCCCGCCGCGACAACGGTCGGGCGGGCGGGGAGGAGCAGGCCGGCGAGCGGTCCGCGGGCGGATCGGTGGTGCTCGGGACGCGTCAGCCGGTCCGACGGCGTCGGCGCCCTGCGGCCATCAGCGCTGCCCCGGTCAGCAGCAGCAGCGCGGACAGACCCGCCACCGCGGACACGGCGGCCCCGCGGTCCGGGCTGTGCCGGAAGGCGATGTCGGCCACCCCGGTGGGCGAGATCGTCCGGTCCTGCCAGACGACGTAGACGTCGTCGCCGGAGACCGCGGTCCGTGCGAGCGAGGCCTCCCCTCCGTCGCTCAGCTTGTTGGCCGTCGCGCCGGACACCGGGAGCTCGATCCCCGCCGCGGCTACCGCCGGCGTGAGCACGACCGGCGCGCCGGCAGCGACCACCGCGAGCGAGAGCACGACGCGCACGGGCCGCCGCAGCCGACCTCCCGAACCTCGTCCCCGAGCTCCCCGTCCCTTCGCTGCCCATCCGGCCGCCCTGCCCCGTTGCTCCGCCACACCCGCCCCTGATCCGCTCGTCCCACCCCTGGCGCCTCGAGATCACGGCACGCTACGGGCCCTCACCGACCGTGCGCATCCATCTCAAGGTTGATGACGCTCCGCCACGGGAGAGGGAGAAGAAGGACAGACGGGCACATACAGACAGGGACATACAGACAGCGAGAGGCGCGCGGTGGATAGAGCTCGCGAGCCGGGGCACCACGGACAGCGCACGTGACAGGGCCCGCACCCCCGTGGGGTGCGGGCCCTGCGTTCCTGCAGACGACTCGGGTCAGGTCCGGTCCCTGGGTCGGACCTCGGTGTCAGATCTGGAGAGGAGCCGGCTGGCGCGAGCCGAGCAGGAGCTCTGCCTCGGTGGGGGTGTGGCCGCGGTGGATCAGGCCGAGGATGCCCAGGATGAGGAAGAGGGCGGCGCCGGCGAAGGCGGCGATGGCGGCGTAGAGGGCGATCTGGCCC
>JBQCIO010000018.1:0-13594 GCA_051953655.1 Motilibacteraceae bacterium | reverse complement strand
TGTCCGAGTCCCGGCTGCGGTGCAGCAGGGTGGCCACAGCGAAGCCGACCGCCATCTCCACCGTCATCGCGGTGATGACGACCAGCAGCAGCACCTGCCCGTCGGGCGCGGGGGACAGGAACCACCAGAACCCGCCGACGGCCAGGATCACCGCGTTGATCATCAGCTCCAGGCCCATCATCACCATGACAACGACCTGCTGGGAGATCGCCCCGTACATGCCCACCGCGAACAGTGCCGCGGCCACCACCAGGACGGTCTGTAGGGTCATCGGGCGGTCCCTTCCGGCTGCGGGTCGGCTGCTCGTCGATGGCGCAGGCCGTCGCCGAACCGGTCGTACCGGCTGCGCGGGACGGCCAGCACGATCGCGGCCACGATGGTGGCGAACAGCACCGGGCTGACCGTCATCATCACCAGCATCTTCGAGCCCATCACCGCCTGACCCAGCGAGACCGTCAGGTCCGCTGCAGCAGTCCCTCGACGGGTGGGCCAGGGGACGAGGACCGCGCCGGCGGCCAGGACGGCGAACGTGGTGACGGCGACGACCAGCGCGCTCTTCTTGCTATGCACCATGCTCATCGGCATGAGAGCCGGGTTCATCCCCATAAACATGATCATGTAGATGGCCATGATCGCCATCTCCATCACCATCATCAGGACCGTGACGACACCTGCGAAGGAGAGGTGGAACAGCAGCAGCGTCAAGCCGACCGCGACGAAGGAGACCGCCAGCGCGTAGGTGGCGCGGGCCATCGAGTCGACCCGGAACACCTGCACGCCGGACACGACGGCGAGCACCGCCAGCACCCAGAACACGACGTCGGCGAGCACGTCAGCTCCTTCCCACGGCGACGACGGAGACGACCAGCAGCTGTGCCAGCACCAGTGGCAGCACCACCAGCCACGCCACCTCGACCAGCCGCTCCGGGCGCACCGTGGGCAGCCGACGGCGCAGCAGCACGAAGACCGCCAGCAGGGCAGAGGTTTTCACAAGCACCCACAGCCATCCCGG
The DNA here is from genome assembly GCA_051953655.1 of Motilibacteraceae bacterium. Lineage (GTDB taxonomy): Bacteria > Actinomycetota > Actinomycetes > Motilibacterales > Motilibacteraceae > JBQCHF01. The sequence goes on along the minus strand of JBQCIO010000018.1, from coordinate 12,582 downwards.
GAGCACCGGGCCCAGCCCGCCGCCGAGGAACAGCGTGACGGCGAAGGCCGAGCCGGCCGCAAGCAACGCCCAGCGGCCCACCAGCACCAGCCACCGGTCCACCCCGGACAGTTCAGCCAGCACGCCCCCGGCCCCAGAGACGTCGGCGGCTGCCGCGAACGGGCCCCACACCGAGAAGGCCACCACCGCCACGCAGAAGACCAGGAACGCGACCGGCATCCAGACCACGAACCACAGCCCGTGCTGGGCAGCGACGACGTCCCCGACCCGCAGGCTGCCAGCGCCGACGGCCGGGGCCACCAGCGCGAACATCAGCGGCAACTCGTAGGAGAGCGCCTGCGCAAGGAACCGGTAGCCGGCCACCAGGCTGTGAGCGCTGTTGGCGCCCCATCCGGCCAGCCAGACCGCCGCCCAGACCAGAACGTCCATCGCGTTGAACCAGGCCACCCCCACCGGCAGGTCCCCGACCGTCCACGCGCCGAGCGGGACGACGACCACCATGAGCATCGCCACGACCAGCAGACCCGCCCCACCGGCGCGCCAGAGCGGGACGTCGGCGGCCAGGGTGGTGCGCCGCCGCTGGCGCAGCAACCGGGCGGTCTCGGCCCACGGCGTACCCAGCCCCGCCTGCCAGTCCCGGCCCTGCGACCGGGCCGCCAGCGCGCCGTCGAGCACCGCGGCGGCTGCCGCCACGGCCAGCAGAACACCGGCGGCCGCGGGCGCCCAGGCCGGCGACACCTGGGTCACCGCGAACTCGGTCACGACGCCGCCGCGCCGGCAGGAAGCAGGGCAACCTCAAGGTCGGCAGCGGCGACCAGAAACCGCACCGACGCCAGCTGATGTCCGACCACCTGCTCGGCCAGCCGGTCGGGTGACACGAGCTCCAGGGGAACCGGGCCGCTGGCCAGTGCGGTCCGGGCGTCCTCGAGCAGCTGGCCGACTGGCCTTTGGGGGGCGAGGTGGCCGGCGCTCGCTCGGCCGGGCACGGACCACCGCAGCAGGCGTGAGGTGTTCACCTGCCGAGCCAGCCGCTCGATGCCCTTGGCCGTATCTGGACTTGGGTCGGAGAACAGCACATCGTCCCGTAGCCGGGCCGCCGAGCTCGCCGCAGCGTCCCAGCCGGCCAGCGCGAGCATCCCGGCCACCCGGTCCAGCCGCTCGGCGGCGGAGCCCTGCACCAGCTGCTCCTCCACGGGGGCGATGGCCGCCGGCTCGAGCACCTCTGCCTGCGCTTCGGTCACCACGTCGCCGGACAGCGTGCACCGGAGCACGAGCCCGGCCGGCCACATCGGCATCACCGGGCCGAGCGGCACGTGCAGGACGTCCATCTCCAGCCCGTCTCGGTCCTGGGAGCCACCAGCCAGCGGGATACCCGCCGGCATCGGCATGTCCATGCCGCCTGTGTCCCCGTGGTCCATGCCGTGGTCCATGCCGTGGTCCATGCCGCTCATGTCCCCGTGGTCCATGGCACCGTGGTCCATGCTGGCCATGTCCCCCTGCGGCACCTCGTCGTGGTCCATGTCGCCGCGGTCGACGTCGGCTACGTCGTCGCCGGCGCCGCCGCCGTGGTCCGGCTGACCTTCGCGCTGGTCCTGGGTATCGCTGTCGTCCATGGCGCCCATGTCCCCGTGCTGCGTCCCGGAGTGGGTCATGTGACTCTGGTCGACCTCTGGCATGTCACTGTCGCTGCCGGAGCTGTCCTCGTGGCCGCCTTGCTGACTTTCGGCCGTGTCCCGGTTGTCGCCGTGGTCCATGTCGCCGTGGTCCATCCCGCCTTCACCGGGCCCAGGGCCGTTACCGCCTGCGTCGTCGGCACTGCACCACGAGCCTGGGGGTGGTGTTCCCATGGCAGGTTCGCTCGCCCGCTCGGTGGCGTCCGCACGCTGTCGGTCGTCGTCTTCCAGCAGGCGGCGGATCTCGTGCATCGCGTTGACGACGTCGTCCGTCGTGAAGACGCACGCCCGAGCCCTCGGCCCGGGCAGCTGCTTCCATAGGAGTTCGATCGCCTCCTGCAGCCGGTCGCCGGGTCGCCCGCAGATCACCAGCGCATCCGCATCAGCGGGGGAGAGCGCAGCTCGCCACCCCCGCCGACGCAGCTCGGCCTCCACCGCGCACCGGGTGCGCCCCCAGCCGGGGACCTCGACCACCAGGACGCTGGCACGACACAGCGCTGCGGCGGCCAGGAGATTCCTCAGACCCACCGCAGCGCGCCCTCACGCCAAGCCCACAGCACACCGGCCATGAGCACGCCGAGCAGCGCGAACATCTCGATGACGGCCGAGGCGCCGACGTGGGCCACGACCGTGGCCCACGGGTACATGTAGAGCATCTCCACGTCGAAAGCCAGGAACAGCAACGTGAGCGGGTAGTAGCGCGCGTGGAAGCGCGAGAGCGCGTGCTCCTCCGGACGCCACCCGGACAGGAACGGCAGGCTCATCAGCGGTGTGGGGCTCACCGCCGTGCGGCGGGCGACCAGGTAGGCCGCCGCGACAACAGCGACCGCGGCGGCGAGCATGACCGCTGCCCCCATGAACATCCCGCCTCCAATGGTCTCCGGTACTCGCCCTGTTACCCGTGCGGTTGCACGGGTAACCCCACACTGTGGCGGCATCGGCAGATCACTTCCACCCTCAGGACCCAGCAGGGGTAGCGCGTGCGCGAGCGCGAGTGCCCTCACGGGACGAAGCCGCGGAGCTGACTGGCGTGCTGAGCCTGCTCGCAGACTCCACCCGTGCGCACGTGCTCTACGCCCTCGACGCCGTCGATGAGCTGTGCGTCGGCGACATCGCCCTGGCCCTCCAGCTCACCGAGGACGCGGTGGGCTACGCCTTGAGGCTGCTGCGCACTGCGGGCTTCGTGAGCACCCGCAAGGAAGGGCGGACCGTCTACTACCGGCTCACTGATGGCTTCCCCGAGCCCCTGCGCGAGCATTGCCTGTGGGCGCTCGTCGCGCTGTCCAGGAACGCCGAACAAGGAGCGGGCACCGGGAGCGCCCACCTGGGAACCGACTCCTGAGGTATGGGCGTCGTGACATGCCCGGGTCTGATGGCAAGCACCGAGACGCCCTCGGACGAGGTCAAGGCACTCCCGCGTTCTGGTTGCCCGCGCATAGCCGGACGTCTTCAACGAAACTTCATCGTTCCCGCCGGGCGCTCTCCATCGGCCAGAGGGAGGGTCGTTGGTGACGGCGATGCCGCCGTTTGGATGCGGAGGTGGGAGATGTTCGGCTACTGCAGCTCGATGGGGGTGGGGGGCTGGCTGCTGATGGCGGCGTTCTGGGCCGGGTTCATCGGCGTGGTGGTGTGGGCCGTCAGCCGGCTCTTCCCGGACGGAAAGGCGCGGGGCGGCGCGGACGAGCTGCTGGCGAAGCGGCTGGCTGCGGGCGAGATCGACCCGCAGGCTTACCGCGAGGCGCGCGAGCAGCTCGCCGCCGGGCAGCGGCGATAGGCGGGAGGACACGTGAACGGCGGTCACCTCAAGCACATGATTGTCGGCGGCTTAGCGCTGCTCGGGTTGCTGCTCATCGCCGGGGTTCCATTGGCAAGCGCGCTGCCTTACACGGTGCTGCTCGCCTGCCCACTCATGATGATCTTCATAATGTCCTCGATGGGGGGCCACGGCAGTGGCTGCCACGGCCACGACGGCAAGGGCGCGCACGAGAGCGGCGACGAGGGGGACCCGCAGTCGGTCGGGAAGTCGGCGCCTCACGTACGGTAGATCAGCGATACTGCTTCGGTGACCGAACCCCTGGCCGCGCTGCCCTTCGACCTTGACCCCGTCCAGGAGCTCGTTCAGCGGTGGCGCAGCGACTCCGGCGCCACCTACCGGACCTGGTTCCTGTGGGACCAGCGGGTGAAGAACTTCAGGTCCATCCGCCGGGGCATCGAGCAGGTGTCCGCGGAGATCGAGGCGGGCACGTTCGGCACGGCCTACAAGGGGTCGTCCCTGGAGACGGTGGTGCACTCCGTCGCCGAGCAGCGGCAGATGTTCAGGGGTGCGGACCACGCCTTCTTGTGGAAGCCGAAGCTGCGCATCCCTGACATCTACGAGGACCGCGACAACCAGCTGGCTTTCGGACGCGCCTTGGAGACCTGCCGCGGCTGCACCACCGAGTCCCAGGTTCTCGCAGCCGTGCGCACGCTGGCCGAACGCCGGATCAAGGGGCTCGGTCCGGCCGTGGCGAACCTGCTCTACTTCCTGCATCCGACGGTGATGCCACCGTTCAACACCGCCATCGTCGCCGGGTACAACGCGCTGACCGGAGCGAAGATCAAGCTCGGCAGCTGGGAGCAGTACCTGCAGATGCGCGACGGGATCCTGCGGGTCAACGCCGTCCTACGGAACCTGCTGTCCAACGACCTCGGGGCCGTCGGAGGCTTGCTGTTCGACATCGGCTCCGGCCGCTACCCGGCGCCGCCCCTGCCGGGGGAGGACACCGCGCAGGCACGCGCGGCGTGGCACGCGGAGCTGGCGGCCGCCCGAGATGACGCCAAGCGGGGTGCCGCCCAGGAGGCAGCCGAGCAGCAGGACGTGACCCACACCGAGGTGCAAGGCTGGCTGCGCGATCTCGGGCTTGCTCTCGGGTTCGAGGTGTGGGTAGCCAGCAACGACCGCAGCCGGCCCTATGCCGGCGGCCGACTCTCCGACGGCTGCGTCTCGGCGTTGCCTCCCACCGTGGCCTCCGCGCCGGGAGCGGATGCCATCGCCCTGATCGACGTGCTGTGGCTGGGTTCAGGCGAAGTGCAGGCCGCCTTCGAGGTCGAGCACTCGACGTCCATCTACTCAGGCATCGTACGGATGCTCGATCTGGCGCTGTCCGGGCAGGCCGGCTCGCTGACCGGGATGTACCTGGTCGCTCCCGACGCCAGGGAGGGCGAGGTCCGCGCGCAGCTTCAGCGCCCCGCCTTCAGCCGCGTCGCCGACCTGAAGGTGCGCTACCTGCCGTACGGCGACCTCGCGTCGAACCGGGAGGCCATCATGCGGTTCGGCCAGGGCCTGCACCCGATCGAGAAGCTCGCCCGCGACCTCTCGTAAGCGGTCGTTCCGGCGGTGCAGGCGCCAAGGACCGCTCACCGAGGCTCGTCGCGCTGCCCATGCCGAGCTGCGGCAGGGAGGCGCACGGTGAAACGGGCGCCCTGCCCGGGGCCCGAGCTGCCAGCGGTGACGGTGCCGCCGTGTGCCTGGACCAGTGCCTTGACGATGGCCAGGCCGATGCCGGAGCCGCCGTGGGCGCGGTCGCGGGCGGTGTCGACCCGGTAGAAGCGCTCGAAGAGGTGGGCTATGTGCTCGGCGGGGATGCCTTCGCCGGTGTCGCGCACCTCGATCTCGACGTACTGTGCTGTGGCCCGGGCGGTGAGGGTCACCCGGCCGCAGGCTGAGGTGTGGCGCAGCGCGTTGTCGAGCAGGTTGCCCAGCACCTGACCCATGCGCTCCGGGTCGACGTCGACCTGCGGCAGGGCCGCTTCGAGCTGGCTGAACAGGTCGACGCCAGCCGCGGCGTAGCGGTCTGCGGCCTCGGCGATGGCTGAGGAGACTAGGTCGGCTGGGCGGGTGAGCATCGGGTGCAGGTCGAGCTGATGCTCCTCGGCGCGGGAGACGGCGGTGACGTCGTCGGACAGTCGGGCCAGTCGGGCGGTCTGCGTGCGCAGCATGGCCAGCGTGTCGGCGTCGACGGTGACCACGCCGTCCTCGAGGCCTTCGAGGTAGGCGTCGACGGTGGACACCGGGGTGCGCATCTCGTGGGCGAGGTCGCCCAGCAGTCGGCGGCGGGTGGTCTCGACGGCCTGCAGCCGCTGGGCCATCGCGTTGAAGGAGGCGGTCAGGGTGTCGAACTCCGGGCCGAGTGCAGGGTCGGGCACGTGCACGTCGAAGCGGCCGTCGGCGACGCCGTGGGCGGCGGCAGCCAGCCGAGCGACCGGTGCGGCGATGCGTCGGGATACGTAGGCGGACACGGCGACCGCAGCGGCCAGGGAGGCCAGCAGCGCGACGCCGATGGCCAGGGCGCTCGCGGAGGCGAAGGCCTCCTCGACGTGCCGGCTGGTCTCGGCGTCGACGTGCCCGGCGGCCCGGTGCAAGTGCTGTCGGAACAGGGGCGGCCCGACGATTGCGGCGACCAGCCAGAGGGTGGCCGCGCCGACCAGCGCGGTGAGGGTCTGCGCGGTGAACAGGCGGGCGCCCAGGCCGCTGCCGCGCCACGCACCAGGTCCGGTCATCGGCCCTCGCCCATCCGGTAACCGACTCCGCGGACGGTGCGGATGAAGCGGCCGGTGTCGGCGTCGTCGCCGAGCTTGCGCCGCAGGTGGCCGACGTGCACGTCGACCAGGTGCTCGTCGCCGTACCACTCCGCGCCCCACACGGTGTCGATGAGCTGTCGCCGGCTGAACGCGACCTTGGGACGGGTGGCCAGAGCGGCCAGGACGTCGAACTCGGTACGGGTCAGCGCCACCTGCTCGCCGCCGAGGCGAACCTCGCGGCCGTCGACGTCGACCTCGAGCGGGCCGAACCGCAGGGGGGCGGCGGCGTCATCGGCCGGCCGACCTCGACGCGGGCGCCGCAGCAGCACGTGCACGCGCGCGACGAGCTCGCGCGGGCTGAACGGCTTGGTCAGGTAGTCATCGGCGCCCACGGACAGGCCGATCAGCTTGTCGACCTCGTCGCTGCGGGCGGTGAGCATGAGCACGTAGCAGTCGCTGAAGGTGCGCAGCTGCCGGCAGACCTCGATGCCGTCCAGGCGCGGAAGGCCGAGATCGAGCACGACCACGTCGGGGTCCAAAGAGCGGGCCATCTGCACGGCTGCCAGCCCGTCCCCGACCCAGGTGGCCGAGAACCCGTCGCGCTCCAGGTAGGACGCGACCAGCCGCGCCAGGGGTTCCTCGTCGTCGACCACCAGCACCTTCGCGTCCGCTGTCGCGGTCATCCGGCCCGCCTCGCTCTCCTCGTAAAGACCGGCACCACTGTGCCGCATGCCGGCCGGCGCGGTCGCGGCGAGCGCGCCGGCTCGCCGACCTTCAGCGAACCTTCACCGGATCCCTGCCTCGAACGCCATCTCCGGTGACGACGGTGAGGTGAATTCCGCGCCAGCAGGTCCTCGAGAGGCTGTCATGTCTGCACCGACGGCACCGCGGTCTATCCCCGTCATGGTCACGCTCGTCCACGCCCCTGCTTGTCACTTCTGCCAGGACGCGATCGACGCTCTCGCCGAACTGGAGCGAGAGCTGCCTGTGCGCGTGGAACTAGTGGAGGCCACCGGGGCGGTCGGGCAGGCGCTGGTCCGGGAGCACCGCGCCCCGATGTTCCCGCTGGTGCTCCTCGACGGAGGGTTCTTCTCCTACGGTCGGCTGTCCAGCCGGAAGCTGCGCAAGGCGCTGCTGACGCGGCTGTCGGCGGTGGCGTGATGGGCTCGACCCTGCTGACCAGCAGCGGCCTACTCGCGGCCTTCCTCGCCGGCGGTGTCGCCCTGTTCGCGCCGTGCTGCATCGTGTTGCTGGCGCCGAGCTACCTGGCAGTGGCGGTGAAGAACAGGCGCTGGCGCCTGCTGCCGCTGACGTTCGTGTTCGCTGCCGGCCTGGCGCTGGTCCTGGTGCCGATCACGCTCGGGGCGAGCCTGGTGTCGGCGACCATCGCGCACTACCACCGGCCGCTCTACTACGTCGGTGGGGCACTGATGCTGGCCCTGGGCGTGTACGCCCTGTCGGGGCGGATGTGGTCGCTGCCATCGGTGCTGCGTGCTCCGGACACCAGCGCTGGGGACAGTGCGAGCTTCTTCGCGCTCGGGGTGTTCTCCGGGGTCGCCTCCTCGTGCTGCGCCCCGGTGCTGGCCGGGGTGATGACCCTGTCCGTGCTGTCCGGGTCGGCCGTCGGGGGTGCCCTGCTCGGGCTGGCCTACGTGTTCGGGATGACCTTCCCGCTGTTCGTCATGGCCCTGGCCTGGGACCGGTACCGCTTGGGCGAGCGCGGATGGCTGTGTGCGCGGCCGGTCCAGCTGCACCTGGGTGGGCGGACCGTGCGCACCAACACCTTCAACGTCGTGGTTGCCGTCGGATTCGCGGTGATGGGCGGTTTCGTCGTCTACCTCGCCGGCAGTCAGCGGATGACCGGCGGCCCAGGCTTCCAGGTCGCGATCGGGTCGTTCCTCGCCCGTGTCTTCGCTCGGGTCGAGAGGTGGACCAGCGGCGTGCCAGACCTGCTGCTCGGCCTGGGGGTGATCGCCCTGGCCGCGGTCTTCGTCGTCGCCACCCTGCGCGACCGGCACCGGGGCCACGCGGAGCAAGCCCTCGCCGACGCATCGCACTGCGACCACGACCCCACCCGGATCTGAGAGGCCCAGCATGACCAGCAAGGCAGCAAGGCGCGACGAGGAGCACCGACGCCAGGTCCTGGCCGCGGTCAGGAAGGAGCAGGCTCGTCGGGGACGCCAGCGGCGCATCCTGGTCGCTGTCACTGGGCTGGCGGTGCTCGCCGGCCTGGTCGCCGCCATGATGCTCACCTCGCGACCCACCTCCTCCGCGGTCACCAGGCCGGCCCCGGGCTTCACCCTCACCGACACTTCTGGCCGCCGGGTGGCCCTGACGGACTACCGCGGCCGGGACGTCGTCCTGTACTTCTCCGAGGGCGCGGGATGCGGCTCCTGCTTGCAGCAGATGGCCGCGATCGAGAAGGACCGGGCGGCGTTCGACCGGGCCGGGCTGGCGGTGCTGCCGATCGTGATGAACACCCGTGAGCAGATCCTCCACGACATGGCCTTGTACGGGGTGAAGACCCCGTTCCTGCTCGACGACGGGACGGTGTCCACCGCCTACGGCACCATCGGTCGCGGCATGCACGAGGGCCTGCCCGGACACGGCTTCGTGCTGATCGACAACAACGGGGCGCAGCGCTGGCACGGCGAGTACCCGTCGATGTGGCTCTCACCGGATGAGCTGGTCAAGCAGGCTAGCGCGCACCTTGCGCCGTGACGGAACGGACCTTCGTCCTACCCCCCGGCGGTATGAACCGCCTAGCGTGAACCCGAGGAAAGGAGTACGACGATGATGGATTGGTACGGCGGCCTCGGCTGGGGCGGCTGGGTCTGGATGACCCTCATGATGCTCGCGTTTTGGAGCCTGCTGATCGGCGGCGGCTTCCTGCTCTACCGGGGCATCTGTGGTGCCGAGCACACCAGCCATGAGTCCGACGCCGCGCACCTGCTCGACGAACGGTTCGCACGCGGAGAGATCGACGTCGAGGAGTACCGCGCCCGGCGGGAGCTGCTCGGGTCAGGGCGATGAGCCCCTCAAGCGCGCCCGTCTCTTCGGTAGGGCTTGACGCCTGCGGATGGGTGGGTCCTCACTCGCCGGCGCTGCCGCAAATGGCCGGCCGTCGTCAGGCCCTCCCGTGATCGGAGCCCGGCTGACGTGTAGGTCCCGCACGGGCGCCGGCACGGCGGCGCCCATGCCCGCGTCCGGGATCCATCACCCCCTACGCCGCCGGCGGTCCAGCCGGGCTCGGCGGCGCCGGGCAGCTTCCCAGGACGCCGGTCTCGGCCTGGACGCCGAGGCGGTGACCGGCGGCACGTCGGTGCCGAGTCGTTTGGGGCGGTCGGCTCGGCGAGCGAGGGCTTGGGCCGCGTCGTGGTCGTCCGGCGGATCACCGACTCCCGCCGGCTGGTCCGAGACCGCCGAGCGGCGCGGCCATCGCGTGGGGCCATCTTGTTCTGGCTGCTGGCGGCCTTCATCACAGCAGAGGCGAAGACGGACCTGCTCCGGTCGCACCCGGCTCTTGGCATGGGGCTGACCGCAGTCGGCGTCGTCGTGATGCCAGGACTCGGGGTCGCCAAGCGGCGGCTCGGCGCCCGCCGCGACTCCGAGGCGACCGTCGGCGAGGGCACCCAGAACCTGATGTGCGCAGCGCAGGCCGCTGCCGTCCTGGTCGGCCTGGCCCTCCATGCCGCGACCGGGGTCGACTAGGTCGACCCGGTCATCGCGCTCGGCCTGGCTGTGTGGTCGGTACAGGAAGGCCGCGAGGCCTGGGAAGGCGAGGAGTGCTGCTGCTGACCGGGTAGCGGCGGGCCTACTACCGACCGTGCGGCTAGGTGACGTCGAGTTCGGTATGCATGCCCGCGGCGTAGTGACCCGGCAGGTTGCACAGCAACTCGTACCGCCCGGGCTCGAGGGTGAGGCTCACCCACCCGGCTGCGCCCGTGGTGATGCCGTCGCCGGACCCGGCGCCGCAGGACCGGGACGCCTCCCCTAGGCTGCTCGTCTCGTCGACCTTGTTGTCCGTACCGACCGTCCGGGCGCCGACGGACGCCCCCGCGGCGAGCGGCAGCACGACAAGCTCGTGCGTGCGCATGCCGTGGTTGTACGCGACCAGGGTCACCTGCCCGGACGGCACGGTCTGCGGGGCCGCGCGCGTCCTAATCCACCCGCCGCGCATCGCCGGCCCGCCGGACCAGCCGCCCCCCATCATCCCTGGGCCCATGTCGGCAAGCGTCACCGTCACGACCCTCCCCGGCAGCGTGGCCGGCACCCGGCACCACGTCGCGGCGCCTGGGCGGTGCCCCCCTTCCGCAGACACCCGCACCGACCCCGAGTGGCCCTGCCCCAGCGCAACCACGCCCATGGACGCCGTCGTCAGCGCGACCGTCACTCCGGCCGCCACGACCAGCGCCCGCCGGCTCACCCCCGTCACCGACCCCTCCGCAGCAGGTCCGGCCGCCAGGTGCGGTCGCCGTCGTCCACCGCATCGCGCGCGAACCGCTCCTCGAGCAGGCGCCGCGGCCTGTTGCCGCGGTAGGCCGCCGGCGTTTCTCTGTGCGGGCTGAGGACGCGGGATACCGCTACGGCGCCAACGACCAACAGACGCCAGGACGCAAGCCAGGACGCCGGCCACCAGCAGGACCGCCCCGGCCCATCGCTGTCCCACCCCGTCATCGGACCGCTCCCCTTCTGCCCAGATCACGGTCGCGCCCCAGCCCTGGGTCGAGGTAGAGGCGAACGTCACTGCCAGCCCTCGGGACCGCATGGGCGTTCTGTGCGGGCGCCGGCTCGGTGACTGTCGTCACCGCCCAACAGGCGACTGGCGAGGCCCCCACGAAGGTGTGCCCTGTTCGGCTTTTACTGAGTGTGTCCTATTCCGTGGCCGACTGCCGTGCGGGAGTCGGCGGGCAGGGTGCGGCGCATGTCGTACCCCAGTGACTTGACCGATGAGCAGTGGGCGCTGCTGGAGCCGGTGTTCAACGCCCCGGGCAAGCGGGGTCCCAAGCACGGGCCGGACCTGCGGCGGGTGGTGGACGGGATGCTCTACATCTCGCACACCGGCTGCCAGTGGCGGTTCCTGCCCGAGTCGTTCGGGCCCTGGACCCGGGTGTGGTCCCAGTTACGGCGCTGGTCACGCAACGGTACCTGGGCCCAGGCGCTGACCGTGCTGCACCGGGCGGCGCGAGAGGCGGAGGGCCGCGCCAGGGCCACCCCCTCGATGGTGATCATCGACACCCACCTGGCCCGCGGCGCCTCCAACGGCGGGGTTACCTTCCACGACCGCGGGGGCGCCTACGGGCGCACGAACGGTGCCAAGCGCGTCGTGGCCGTGGACGTGACCGGTCTGCCGCTCGGTGCGCTGGTGGTGCCTGCGTCGACGCATGAGAACCGCACGACCGAGCTGATGCTGGAGCACCTGGCTAGCCAGGGCGCGACCGGGCGGCTGGAGCTGGTGCTTGTCGACCGAGGGGTCACCGTCACCGCCGCCCGGGACTTGGGCCGAGCGCACGGGATGGAGGTGCGCCGGGTCGGCTGGGATGACAAGCAGCCGGTGTTCCGGCCCATCCGCCACGCCTGGCGGGTTGAGGTCGCCCACGGACGACTCGGCCGCGCCCGCCGCCTGGCCAAGTCGTTCGAGAACACCACCGCCTCGGCCACGGGCTGGCTACAGGTCGCCTGCATCGCGGCAACCCTGCGGCATGTGTCCGGCCACCTGGAAGGAGCGGGGCCGCTCCTGCCCGCAGCATGAGGCCCTGCCGTGCGGGCCTCAGCGGTGACGCGGATCGAGCTCGGGAGGCGGAGGCAGTGTCAGGACGCTCCTGCCCGCTACGACCGGAACGCCGACATCGTGAACCAACGGGCCAGGAGCGGCGCTCAGGTCGACGCGGTCGGCACCTTGCTCGGTCGCCTCGTAGACCACGCCCCACAGCAGCCGCCTGAGCAGCGCATCCTCGCCTTCGATGCCTGGGACGACCTCGAGGGTGTCGAGCACCGCCGACCTGTTGGCCGCCCAGGACGCGGCGGCGTGGCCCACCAGGGTGGGGTGTGCCTCGTTGGTGTATGCCTGCAGCCAGCACAGCAGTTGCCCGGCCAGCAGGCTGCGGCGCGCCCGCTCGACCTGCAGCCCGGCCGCCTCGAGCCACCGTCCGGCAAGGGCGGGGTCGAACGAACTCCGGGACCGGCCCGCCCCCGCGGACGATGACATGAGTGCCGGGCGGGATGGGCTCCGTCCGGACGTGGCTGATGTAGTACCGGTTGCGCTCGGTGGGTGGACGGTCGAGTTCGAGGATGACCGGCTCGCTCCGGGTCCGCCGCGCCGCCCACCGCACGCCACCGGTCTCGAGTT
>JBQCIO010000017.1:0-3294 GCA_051953655.1 Motilibacteraceae bacterium | reverse complement strand
GCGCTGTGCACCCTGCTGAGCGTGAGAATGCATCAAGATTCGCGAGCCGGCGACGACAAGCAGCCCCGATGGCGGCCGCTCTCGTCACCAGCGCCGTTCGACCGCCTGCCGGCCGCTGCCGCCGGCGGATCGGCTCGCTCGCCGGCCGCTGCGCCTCCACCGCCCGACGTCCGGTGGCGCGAAGATCAACTCGACTGGGTGGGGGGCACCCCGAGCCAAACCTATTGGCTCTGGGGTCCCCTCACCCAATGCGGACGATCGTGGCGGCGCTAGGCCTTGACCCCCATCGCCTGCCACTGCGCCCAGCTCAGGTTCCACGCTCCGAAGCCGTTGGTGAGCCCCTGCGGGCGGCCCTTCGTGCCGGTGATCGTCACGATGTCGCCGGCCTTGATGAGGCCGTAGAACTTCCCGATGTCGGCGGTGTTGAAGTGCACGCAGCCGTGGGAGGTGTCGGCGGTGCCGACGTGCTTGTTCCACGGGGCCGCGTGCAGGAACGTGCCGCTCCAGGTGACGCGGATGGCGTAGGGCGAGACCAGGTCCCAGGTCTCGCCGGGGTCGCCGTTGAAGTTCTCGCTCTGGAAGCGGAAGTTCTGCGCCTTGGCGAGCACCACCATCGTGCCGTGCCGGGTCGGCCACTCCGCCGAGCCGAAGGACACCGGGTAGGTGCCGAAGACCTTGCCGTCCACGGTGACCGTGGCCTTGTGCGTGGCGGCGTCGGCCTTCACGGTCACGGCCCGGCCGATGGTGAAGCGGGTGGTCCGGGTGGTGTCGTCGGAGGCCTGGACGGTCACGGTGACCTTGGTGCCCGAGGGCCAGAAGTCCTTGGGCCGCCACTGGACGTGGCGGTTGGAGAGCCAGGCCCAGGCGCCGACGACCTCGGGCGTGGTGGTGATCGACAGCTCGCGCTGGGCCGCGGCCCGGTCGTTCACCGCGGCGGGGAGCACGACGTCGACGACCTGCCCGATGCCCACGGTGCTCCCCGAGACCGGGAAGACCTGCGGGGCCACCACCGGCGGCGTCGTCGGGGTCGCCGGGGCGGTCGGCGTGGAGGTAACCCCCGTGGACGAGCCCGTGGAGGATCCGGTGGCCGACGGGCTGGGCGAGCCGGTCGAGGCCCGGTCGGCCGCGGTCGTGGTGGCGACCGTGCTCGGGGTGGTTGTGCTCGGCGTGGTGGTGCTCGGGCGCGGCGACGTCTGAGCGGTCGCGGTGGCCGTGGCACTGGGCCGGCCGGCGGACTCGGCGGCCGGGGCCGCGCTCTTGGCGCCGACCGGTCCGCAGGCGGCCAGGGTCAGGAGGAGCAGGCCCGCCAGGGCGCCCCTCGTCGTGCTCGTCATGCCTGCTCCTCGTTCACCGCCGTGCGGTCCCTCGCGGCACCTGCCGCGAGAGAGGCGGTCCCCCGATGGTCGGTGGGCACCTGCGGTCGCGGGCGCTCACCCTTCTCCGACGCCCGGGGCGGGTCCGTGGTTGCCCGCCGCCGGTACGCAGAGTGTGCCGCTCGGCGCCGCCCGGCGAGGGCCAACTCGCCGCAAGCGGGGCGGTCTCCGGCAGCCCGGACCGCCGACCCGCCACGCTGGGTGAGCAGCGGGTCGTCGACGGCCCGGCGGCCGTTGCTCGGTGTGGCCGATCGCCCGAGAGGTCGGCCCCGCAGCCTGGGCCTGGCCTACAGGGTGACCCAGGTGGTCGCCACGACCCGTCCGGACGGGGGGTCGAACCGGCAGACGATGCTGACCGGGCCGGCGGGGATCTCCGCGGCGGCGAAGCGGCCCAGCTCGTCGGCGTCGACGAGCGTGGTGCCGCCCGGGTGCCGGACCTCGATGTGCGCCGCCCTCGGCTCGACCAGCTGGCCCAGCAGCCGGCGGGCTTGCCCGGTGGCGGTGACCTCGACCACGACCGCGGTGTCGTCGGCCTCGAACGTGAGCAGCCGGGGGCCGTCGCCGCGGACACCGGCCAGCGGCCGTTCCGCGGAGTCGTCCACCAGCGCGGCGAGGTCGGCGTCCAGCGTCCGCCAGCCCAGTGCCGCCCTGGCCGCATCGAGGACGTCGTCGGGCACCGGGTCGGCGTCCGCGGCGGCGCCGGCCAGCAGCCCGAGGATCTGGTCGCTGTGCAGGACCTGCTGCCCCTGGCGGGTGTCGTCAGCGCTCATGACCGCCTCCGTCACCGGGAGCCGGGACGCGCACCGGGCAGCGGCGGCGACCGTCAGGCATCGACGACCTCCGCTCCGATGGCGTCCAGGGCCTTGCGCAGGTGCTGGAAGCAGCGCGACCGGGTGGGACCGATGCTGCCGATGGGCATGTCCAGCGCCGCCGAGACCTCGGCGTAGCTGGCCTCCGGCGAGACGGCGAGGGCGCGCAGCAGGGCCTGGCAGCGGGCGGACAGGGTGCGCAGCGCTCGCCAGACCAGCAGCCGCTGCTCGTCGAGCACGAGCAGCTCCTCCGGGCCGGGGGCGTCGGACGGTCGGTCGGCGAGCTGTGGTGCGTCGTCGGAGGGCAGCTCGCGGCCTTCGCGGCGCAGCAGGCGCAGGCACTCGTGGCGGGTGGTGGTGGCCAGCCAGCCGGCCACGGCCTCCGGCTCGCGCAGCCGGTCGAGGTGCTCGACCAGGCGCAGCCACACCGTCTGGCTGACGTCGGCGGCCGCGACGACGTCGAGCCGGTGCGCGCGCGCCACCGACCACACCAGGGGTGCGAACCGCTCGACGAGGGCGTCCCACGCCTGGCTGTCGCCGGTGGAGGCGCGGGTGAGCAGCTGGCCCGGGGTGTCGGGCGCAGCGGCATCGGAAGCGGCGGCCCGGGGCGAGGCGGCGTCGACCGGTCGCCCGCGCGGGGCGGCCGAGGCGTCCACGACGACCTCCCGGGAAGCCCTGCCGGCACCGACGTCCGGATCGCCGGAAGGCTACCGGCCTGGGAGGGGAGGGCGGCAAACGGCGAGGCAGCCGCCCGGCGCCGCCGGTCCGTGGCCGGGACCCGGCGGCGGACCGGGGTGAGCGCGGGAGGCATCTCAGCGCACCCGCAGGCCGAGACGGCGCAACCGGCGCCGGGCCCGGCGACGCGAGGCCTGCTCGATGGCGGCTCGCCGGCGCAGGCGCAGGTCGATGTCGTCGGCGTCGTAGGAGGCCGGAAGGCCGACCTGCGCGCCGCGGTGAGCGACAGGCTGGGCGTCGGCCCGGCGGTGCGCGTCCAGCTCGATCACCGTGCCGCCCCAAGAGCCAGGCACCGGCGCCGGGGGGCCCCCCCACCACCCCCACAGAAAAGGGACCCCCCCCCCCCCCACACCCCCCCCCACAAACACCCAAGGCAC
>JBQCIO010000016.1:0-8839 GCA_051953655.1 Motilibacteraceae bacterium | reverse complement strand
GCGGCGATGCGGTCCTCGATGCCGCCGAGCCCGGCCGGGTCCTGGACCAGCGCGCGGGCGCGCTCGGAGTCCACCCCCTGCGCGGTGGCGAGCAGCCGCAGCGGACCGTCGTGCGTGTCCAGGGTGAGCGAGCCCAGCGGCGGGATCGAGATCACGGTGTCGCCGGTCCACGACGGCACCAGGGCCACCTTCGCCTCGACCGGCCCGATCTGCGCGTGCGTCGGTCCGACGACGACCAGCGCGAGCCAGGCGCCGAGCACCGCCGCCGCCGCCGTCCACAGCAGGTGACCGACCCGCCCGGTGCCCCAGCGGTGCACGGTGGTGCCGACGTCGCCGGCCCGGGCCCGGAAGGCCTCGGTCCGCACGCTCAGGGACCGGCTGAGCCGATGGCCGACGGCTGGACCGGCCCCGTGGGCCGGCTCGCCGGCGTCGCCCGCGGAGAGGACCGGGTGGGCGACCGCGTTGGTGCTGCGGCCGCCCTCGTGGACGCGGGACGCCCCGCCCTCCGGTCGGTCCATCATCATCTCCGTGCCCAGTGTGCGACGGCGTGATACGTGTCGGCGCCCTGCGGTCCGGCCTTCAGGCGGCATCGCCGTCCCCGTTCGGCCGGCGGGCGCGAGACTGGGGACGTGCTCAGCATCGACCCGGACGAGTTCGACGAGCTCGTGGCCGACGCGCTGGACGGCATCCCCGGCGAGCTCGCGCGGGCGATGCGCAACGTCGTCGTCCTGGTGGAGGACGAGCCGGAGCCGGCGCAGCTCGAGGCGCATGCCGAGGGAGCCGACGGTGACGGCCCCGAGCTGCTCGGCCTCTACGAGGGCGTGCCGCTGACCGAGCGGGACGGCTGGTACTCCGGGGTGCTGCCGGACCGGATCACCCTGTTCCGCGGCCCGCTGCTGCGCCGCTGCTCCTCGCGGGAGGAGCTGGTGGAGGAGGTCCGGATCACCGTCGTGCACGAGGTGGCGCACCACTTCGGCATCGACGACGAGCGGCTCGACGAGCTCGGCTGGGGGTAGGCGGCGGCCGACGCCGGGACGTGGCGGCGACGGCGACGTACCCTCGCGTCATGGAGGGCTTCGTGCTGTTCCTCTTCCTCGTGGCCGGGCTCATGGTCGCGGGGGTGGGCATGGCCGTCGTGCTGGCGGTGTCGCTGGTCATGCGGCTGGGGCGCGGGGTCCAGTCCCGCGCGGGGCGGGTCGCCCTGCAGACCGCCGCCTACGGCGCGGGTCCCCGTGCCGACGCCGCCCGGCTACGGCTCGAGCTGGCCCGCGAGCTCGGCGCCCTGCGCTCCACGCTCGCGGCCGCGCGGGCTCACGACTGGCCGGTCGGCGACGCCCCGGCCCTGTCGGTGCGCCTCGCCCGGGCCGCGGCTGCCCTGGACGTCCGGCTGCGCGCGGTCGCCGAGGACCCGCTGGCCGCCCGCGCGGCCGCCGAGGTGGCGCGGATCGCCCCGGAGGCACGGGCCCTGGCCGCGGCCGCCGGCGCGCTGCGGGTCGGGCTGCTCGACGGCGCCCGCTCGCTGGCCGCTCCGGACGTGTCCTCGGTGGTGGCCGACTGCACGCTCGAGGCGCAGGCGCTGCGCCAGGCCGCGTCCTAGCGCGGTCTGTCGGCGGAACCCGTCGACGGAATCTGGCGACGGAATCTGGCGACGGAACCTGTCGGTGGGATCTGTCTCAGGAGGGACGGCCGATGGCGGACTCCAGCGAGGGTGAGCTGCTCGGACCGGAGACGATCGACCTGGCCGGCGGCGACCGGCTGGTGGTGACCCCGCACGACATCGCCGCCATCGGCCGGGTGCGGCGCGGCGAGGACCTGTCGCAGGTGCACCGCCGGCTGGCCGAACTGCTGCGGCGCGAGGCCCGGGCGCGCGGCCGGGAGGTCGAGCACATCGACGTCGCCCGGATGAGCGCGGACCAGCTGTGGCTCACGGCCGACTACGTCGACGACTGGACCGGCGCGCCCGCCTGTGCGGGGCGGCGTGACGCGGCCGTAAAAAATATGGGGGGCCTCGTGATCGCGGGGGAGTGACCACGAGGCCCCGGCGAGGACGCGGACGGGGGGGACCTCGTCCTCGCGAGGACAACTGTAAGCGACCGCGCGGTTGCGGCGAACGTGCTTAGGGACGAACTGTTCTAGTGCCTGGGCACTACCTCCCGCCCGTTTACCCCCGGGGGTGTGTCCTGCTGGCGCCCCTCAGGCCTCCCCGAGGCCTTCGCCCGGGCCGGGGGAGGGCTCGGCGAGGAACCGGCCCACCGCCGTGCAGGCGTCGTCGGCCGCGGCCGTCATCCCGGCCAGCATGGGCACGTCGTGCCACAGCCCGGGTGTGCGCAGGTGCTGCACCGGCCGGCCGTGGGCCCGCAGCGCGTCCTCCAGCCGGTCGGCGTCGGCCACGAGCGGATCCTCCGCGCCGGACACCAGCAGGACCGGTGGCAGCGGCGGGACGCCGTCGCGGAGCAGGCCCGGCAGCGGGCTGACCCGACGGTCCGCGGGCTGGGCGCCGGCGTAGGCGCGGCAGCCCAGCTCGAGCCAGCGGCGGCGCAGCACCGGGTCGTCGTCGCCCGGGTGTCGGCGCCACGGGGCGCTCGCGGTGAGGTCGAGCCAGGGGGAGAGCAGGGCCAGGGCGGTGGGCCGCCGGTCCGCGGGGAGCTCGAGGGTGGCGGCCAGGGCCAGGCCGGCTCCGGCCGAGTCGCCGGACAGCGCGACGGGCCGCCCGCCGTCGGCGAGCGCGCGCAGGACCGTCAGGACGTCGTCGAACGCGGCGGGGACCGGGTGCTCCGGGGCGAGCCGGTAGTCCGGGATGACGACGTCGAGGCCGGCGGCGGCCGCCACGGTCGCCGCGAGGGGGCGGTGGGTGCGGGCGGAGCCGGCCAGGTAGGCGCCGCCGTGCAGGTGGACGACCACCCGCCGCTCGGCGTCGGGCTGGCGCCGGTGCGGGCTGACGACCTCGGCCGGCACCCCGCCGACGTGCTCGCGCCGGACCGTCGTGCCCGCGGGCAGCGGCGGGATCCGGGCCAGCAGGTCCAGCCAGCGGCGCTGCGCCGGGACCGGGAGGTCCAGCGCGGGCCGTAGGGCCAGCCGGCAGAGCATCCGGGCGGCGGGCGTGGACAGGTGCGGGGTCGGGAGGCGCGGCGTCGGAAGGCGCGGCGCCGGGAGGTGCGGCGTCGGGAGGCGCGGCGTCACGACGGCACCGCGCACCCGGCGACGACCCGGAGCCGGGCCTGCGGGGCGCTCGCCCCCGGCGGCGTGGTGACCGTGAAGGACAGCGCGTGGTCGTAGGTGCCGAAGGCGAGCAGCGTCGTGGCCGCTCCCTGACGGCGCTCGCCGACCAGGTAGCGGCGGTCGGCCCACAGCAGCTCCACCGCGTGCACGGCGTCTGCGCCGCTCCCGGCCGGCAGCGCCGCGGTGGCCGTCAGGGAGTAGCGGGTGCCGGTGCCGCCGGTGGGGAGGGGGCACGGCAACGGGTCCAGCGACGCGTCCTGGTCCAGCCGCACGCCCAGCTGTGTGCCGACCTCCTGCATGACCTGCACCACCGCGGCCCGCTGGTCGCGCAGTGCGGGCTGCGGTCCGTCGGTGGTGGCGCACCCGGCCAGCAGCGCGACCGCGGCCAGCGCCAGGGCTGTCGTCCTCAGCGGGTCACCGTCCCGCCTGCTGCCCGGCCGGCGTCCGGTCGCGGGTCAGCAGCGACCAGGCCGAGACCAGGCACCAGACGCCCTCGAGCAGCAGGAACCCCCACTGCCGTCCGAGCAGCGCGTCCACCGCCAGCACGCCCGACCCGATCGTGTTGAGCCACAGGTAGCCGACGCCGGACGCCGTCCAGCGCCCCGCCTGCACGAGCACGAACGCGGCGAGGATGGCCAGCGAGCCGGCGACCTGGACGGCGACACCCATGCCGGACAGCCTGCCCGAGCACGGCGCACCTGGCAGCGCGGGGGGCTGAGGCGTCTCCAGCAGCGGGTCGGCCGGGGCGGCAGCGGTGACAGGATGGGTGCGACGGCAGGGACACCTCCCCCAGCGGGAGCAGCGAGGGAGCGACGGCGTGGAGCAGGACGAGCGGACCTTCGGCACCGACGACCTGGAGTGGCTGCTGAGCCAGCACTTCACCGTCGAGCGGCAGGGCGATCTCGTGCTGGTGCCGTTCGAGGAGGCGCGGATCGGCGCCGAGGTCGTCCAGATCACCGAGGGCAGCCGGCTGGTCAACTTCCGCAGCCTGGTGGCGGACAACCTCACCCCCGACCCGGCGCTGTTCCGCTGGGTGGCCGTCGAGGCCGGCAAGCACTTCGTCGGCGCGCTCTACGCGCGGGTCTCGGACGAGGGGCAGGTGGACGTGTGGATGGACCACGCGGTGCCGGCCAGCGCGCTCGACGCCGACGGCGCCCGGCTCGTCGTCGGGCTGATCCTTGGCTCCACGGTCACGCTGCGCACCGCGGTGCGGGACCTGTTCTCGTAGCAGCCGCTCTCAGGCCTGGTGTTCCCCGGGCGCCAGGTCGGGGTGGACCATCCAGACGTTGGGCTCCCAGTAGAGGCCGGTGCCGGTGTCCCGGTCGATGCGGACCGGGGCGAGCCCCTCGGGGAACACGTAGTCGCCGCTGTCGGGGAAGGCGAGCCCGGTCCACGACTCCCACTCTGCGACGGTTCCGCTGATCTTGAGTGAGTGTGGGAGCGGCGTGGCCACCCGGGCGCCCAGCCGTTCGTGGACGCGCATCCACGGGTCCAGCAGCTGCCCGTCCTCGCGGCGCCAGGTGACGTACCGCTCGATCGGGGCGAGGGGGTAGCGCTCCTTCCACGACGGCCGCACCGGAGCGACGAGGTGGACGAGCTCGTGCCGGGCGGCGAGCACACGCATCGACGTCAGCAGCCGTGCCGCCATGCCGCGGGAACGTCCTTCGCGCGGCGTCTCCGCGGCGAGCGCGCACAGGGTGTTCACCGGTCGCCCGGCCCTGGTCGTCCTGAAGACCGTCTCGATGGCGGCGTCGATCCCGTCGGGGAGGTGGTCGTCGTCGCCGTCCCACCACAGCGGGCCGGTGTGACCCTCCGCGACGACTTCGTCCCGCTCCTCGTCGTGCAGCACGAACTGGTAGTGCGCGAGCTCCTGGTCCAGGCGGGGCCAGAACGCGTTGAGGACGTCGCCGTGCAGGTTGTACTCCGGCCACACCGACGCCGAGTCCAGCCCCCGCTCCCACAGGTCGGGGCGCTCGGCGGCGGTGCGCATCACGATGCGGTCGCCCATCAGGCCACCCCGAGCGCGGCCGCGGCGAGGACGTCGACCGCGGCGACGACCACGAGTGCGAGGCCGGCCGCCGGATGCCCGGCCGTGGCCAGCAGGGTGCCCGAGCCGCACAGGGCCACCAGCTTGGCCAGCACCAGCGCCGGCCCTTGCAGCCGGCGGCGTGCCCGCGGCGCGAGGAGGGCGCCCCACACGATGGCCAGCGCCACGGGGGCGAGGACGGCCAGGACGACCTGGACGGGCGTCGAGCCGGCGGTGCCCCAGCCCCACACCGCCAGGGCGGCCAGCGCGGCGACCTCGACGACGAAGGCGAGGCCCTGCACGACGGCGCGGAGAACGTCCACGCAGGTCATGATCGGGCAGTGGTGGGATCGGCGAGGCGACGGATCTTGATGCACTCGCACGCTCAGCGAGGGTGCATCAGGCCTCAGGATCCGCGAGAAACCGGCGGCCGAACTCACCCCCACGGCGATCAACATGTCTTTCCTGATCACCAGGGTGTGTCGGCTCATACCCCCAGCGACCGGCCCACGATCTCCTTCATGATCTCGGTGGTCCCGCCGTAGATCGTCTGCACCCGCGCGTCCAGATACGCCTTCGCGACCGGGTACTCGCTCATGTAGCCGTAGCCGCCGTGCAGCTGAAGGCACTGGTCGATGACCTTCTTCTGCAGCTCGGTCGTCCACCACTTCGCCATCGCGGCGTCGCTGGCGGAGAGGTCGCCGGTGAGGTGCGCCTCCATGCACCGGTCGACGAACGTGCGGGCGATCTCGATCTCGGTGGCCATCTCGGCGAGCACGAACCGGTTGTGCTGGAACGAGCCGATCGGGCGGCCGAAGGCGGTCCGCTCCTTGACGTAGGTCAGGGTGAGGTCGAAGACGTGCTGCGCCGCAGCGACGGCGGCCACCGCGATGGACAGCCGTTCCTGCGGCAGGTTCTCCATCAGGTACAGGAAACCCTTGCCCTCCTCGCCGATGAGGTTGGCGGCCGGCACTCGCACGTCGGTGAAGGACAGCTCGGCGGTGTCCTGGGCCTTGAGGCCGATCTTGTCCAGGTTGCGGCCGCGCTCGAAGCCGGGCATGCCGCGCTCGACGCCGAGCAGGCTGAAGCCGAGGTGGCCGGCGTCGGGGTCGGTGCGTGCCACCACGATCACCAGGTCGGCGTTGATGCCGTTGGAGATGAACGTCTTCGAGCCGTTGAGCACCCAGTCGTCGCCGTCGCGCACCGCCGAGGTGCGGATGCCCTGCAGGTCGCTGCCGGTGCCGGGCTCGGTCATGGCGATGGCCGTGATCAGCTCGCCGCTGCAGAAACCGGGGAGCCAGCGCGACTTCTGCTCGTCCGAGCACAGCCGCATGAGATAGGGCGCGTTGACGTCGTTGTGCACGACGAAGCCCAGCCCGCTGGTGCCGGCTCGGATGATCTCCTCGTCCAGCACTGCGTTGAAGCGGAAGTCGTCGGTGCCACCGCCGCCGAACTGCTCGGGCAAGGCCATGCCGAGCAGGCCCTGCCGCCCGGCCTCGACCCACACGTCGCGCGGCACGATGCCGTCCCGCTCCCACTGCTCGTGGAAGGGGACAGCGTGCTTCTCGAGGAACTGCCGGCAGGTCGCGCGGAACGCCTCGTGGTCCTCGGTGTAGACGGTGCGCTGCACGTGCTCCTCCGGTGGTCGCTCGACACCTACGGCAGGTAGGAGAAGTTCAGGTCTGGGTGACGACGCCGTCGGCGAGCAGCTGCTCGACGTCGTCGACGCCCCAGTCGCCCAGGGCATCGCGCGTGTGCTGGCCGGGCCGTGCCGGCGGCTCGTCCAGCGTTCCGGGCGTGCGGCTGAAGCGCGGCGCCGGAGCAGGCTGCACCACCCCGGCGTGCTCGACGAAGGTGCCGCGGGCGGCCAGGTGCGGGTGCGCCGCCGCCTCGGTCAGGGAGAGGACCGGTGCCACGCAGGCGTCGGTCCGCTCGAAGGTCTCGGTCCATTCGGCCTGCGTGCGCTCGCGGAAGCGTGCGGTGAAGCGCTCGCGCAGGGCGGGCCACTGCCGTGGGTCGTTGCGGTCCGGGACGTCGTCGCCGAGGTCGAGCCCGGTCAGCAGGGCGGCGTAGAACTGCGGCTCCAGCGCGCCGACCGCCATCCACCGCCCGTCGGCGGTCTCGTAGACGTCGTAGAACGGCGCCCCGCTGTCGAGCAGGTTCACCCCGCGCCGGTCCTGCCAGACCCCCGCCGCGAGCAGCCCGTGCAGCATGGCGGTGAGGCCGGCTGCGCCGTCGACGATGGCGGCGTCGACGACCTGTCCGCGTCCGCTGCCCCGCGCCTCGAGCAGGGCGGCGAGGACGCCGACGACCAGGTACATTGCGCCGCCGCCGAAGTCGCCCACGAGGTTGACCGGCACCTGCGGCGGCCCGCCCGCCCGTCCGACGGCGTGCAGCGCGCCGGTGAGCGCGACGTAGCCGATGTCGTGGCCGGCGGTGGGGGCCAGCGGCCCGTCCTGGCCCCAGCCGGTCATCCGCCCGTAGACCAGCCGGGGGTTGCGGGCCCAGCAGTCCTCCGGGCCCAGGCCCAGCCGCTCGGTGACCCCGGGGCGGAAGCCCTCGATGAGGACGTCGGCCCGCTCGACCAGCCGGAGCACGACGTCGCGCCCGCGCGGGTCCTTGAGGTCGACGGCCACGTTGCGCCGCCCGCGGTTGAGGACGTCGAGGTGAGGGGCGCCGAAGGTGAGACCGGGACCGGTGGGGCGGTCGACGCGGAGCA
This sequence comes from Motilibacteraceae bacterium, assembly GCA_051953655.1. Taxonomy (GTDB): domain Bacteria; phylum Actinomycetota; class Actinomycetes; order Motilibacterales; family Motilibacteraceae; genus JBQCHF01. The sequence goes on along the minus strand of JBQCIO010000016.1, from coordinate 875 downwards.
CCTCGGCGCCGAGGTCGGCGAGCATCATGGCCGCGAACGGCCCGGGGCCGATGCCCGCGAGCTCCACGACGCGCACGCCCGCGAGCGGTCCGCTCCCCATGCGCGGCATTCTGTCAGCGACCTCGCGCCGGCGGCGGCCGGGTGCAGGAGAACCTCGAGAGGGCGGCGAGATGGACGAGCAGGGCTGGGACGAGCGCTACGCGGGCAGCGAGCTGGTGTGGTCGGCCGGGCCGAACCGGTTCGTCGAGGAGGTGGCCGCGGACCTGCCCCCGGGGCGTGCGCTCGACCTCGCCGGCGGCGAGGGTCGCAACGCGCTGTGGCTGGTCGAGCGCGGGTGGACCGCCGACGTCGTCGACTTCTCCGGCGTCGCCCTGGAGCGGGCGCGACGGCTGGCCGACGAGCGGCTCGGGGAGCGGGCCTCGGCGCTGGGCACCGTGCACGCCGACCTGGCGACGTACGAGCCCGAGCCGCGCTCCTACGACCTCGTGCTGGTCGTCTACTTCCAAGTGGCGGCCGAGCTGCGCAGCACGGTCGTCGGACGTGCCGCTGCGGCGGTGGCGCCGGCCGGACGGCTGTTCGTCGTCGCCCACGACAGCGACAACCTCGAGTACGGCGTCGGCGGGCCGCAGGACCCGGCCGTCCTCTACCGCGCGCAGGACCTGGTGGCCGACGTCGCCGGCAGCGGGTTGGAGGTGGTGCGCGCCGAGCAGGTGCGCCGGCCCGTCGCGACCGACGCCGGAGAGCGGTACGCGCTGGACGCCGTGCTGCTGGCGGTGCGCTCGTAGTCCTCAGTCACGGCGACCGTCACGGCAGGAGGCCGCCACTCCCCACCGCAGTTCCATGCTTACCGCGCCAGATCTGTCGCGGTAAGCATG
>JBQCIO010000015.1:0-58314 GCA_051953655.1 Motilibacteraceae bacterium | reverse complement strand
AGCAGGTCCTCGCGCGACGCCCCCTTCTCCGTCTCGTTGCCGGCACCGAGCCGGGAGACCAGCCGGTTGTGGTGCGCCTTGGTCTTCAGCTCGACCTGATCCCCGAACGCCTTGCCGGCCAGGGGGTCTCCGTCGATCTCCTGCTGGAGCCGGTCGACGTCGGGATCGGCCGGGGCCTGCGGGAGGAGCTCCTCGACGGAGGAGTAGGCGAGGGCCGGGGCCTGCTCGGCAGGGCTCTCCGGCTGCTGCTGCTCTTCCCGCTGCGCCTGCTCCTCGAGCCGCTGCTGGACCTGCTCCATCGGGACGACCGAGTAGGGGCTGGGCTCGGCGGCCGGCCGGCCGGGAACCGGCGCGAAGGACGAGTAGCCGCTGGCCGGCCCCGGGGGGGCGCCGACCTCCTCCATCGGCACGGACCGGTAGGGCTCGAACTCGGCGGCTGGCCCGGGCAGCGGCGCGAAGCTCGAGTAGGCGGCGGACGGCGACGGCGTGTGTGGCGCCGGCGGCAGGGCGATGCCCTGCTCGCCCATCGGGAGGACCGCGTAGGGGCTGGGCATGGTGGCCTGCGGTGCCGGGGACTGCGAGGGTGGCGCGGGCGGGGGCGCGAACTCGGAGTAGCCGTCCGAGGGAGCGGGCGAGGGCGTGGGCCGCGGCGCCGGCGGCGGGGCGATGCCCTGCTCGCCCATCGGGAGGACCGCGTAGGGGCTGGGCATGGTGGCCTGCGGCGCGGGGGTCTGCCCGGCCAGCGACGGCACGGGAGGGGCGGGCAGGGGCGCGAACTCGGAGTAGCCGTCCGAGGGAGCGGGCGAGGCCGTGGTCCGCGGCGCCGGCTGCGGCGGGATCCCCTGCTCGTCCATGGGCAGGGCGGCGTAGGGGCTCGGCATGGGGGTTGGGGTGGGCGGAGCGGGAGGGGGAGCGGACGCCCGGTTCCCCATCACGCCGGCGCCGTGCTCGCCGCGAGGGGCCGCCGACTGCCATGCCGCGGCCGGCACCGGAGCCGGGGAGGTCGTGGGCTCGAGGTCCACCGGGTCCCACCGTCCGGCGCGGCGCCGCTCCTTCTTGAGCTGCGACGGGGTGGCACGGACCCAGGGGCGGGTGGGTTGAGCAGGCGGCACCGGGCCTCCCGGGATGTCCGGCATTCCATGCGACAGGTGGCATGAGCATGACAGACGGGACGGTTCGATCTGGCGGTCTCGGCGATGTCTGCGCTCGAGGGAGGCGAGGAGCCTTCCTCGGGCCAGGTCACCCGTCGCCCGAGCCGCTGCCGGCCCCACGGCGCCAGCGCCGCTCGTGCTCGGCGTACTGCTGCGCGGTCCGGCCGCGGGTGCCGGGCGGGTCCTGCACGCCGTAGGTGCGGTCGGCGCGGTCGCTGCCGAAGCCGCTCCAGCCGACTGCTACCTCCGGGAGCGGGCCGTCCGTCCCGGCCGCGTCGGCGGGGGAGAGGCCCTGCGCGCGCCACACCCGCGCCTCGTTGGCCAGCACGCCGACGTCGGTCCAGGCCCGGGCCGCGGCCGCGTCGAAGCCGGCCTCCACCCAGCGCACCCGGTCCTCGGGGGCGATGCCGGCGGCGTCGAACGCGCGGGCCTCGGCCTCGGTGAGCATCGGGTCGGCGCCGCGCAGCAGCCAGGTCTCCTCGACGTCGAAGCCGGCGGCCCGGAACGCCTCGGCGTCGGCGAGCGGCACGAGGGCCAGCAGGGCGGCGTCGGCCACGGTGAAGCCGGCGGCGAGCCAGGCCCGCACCGAGTCCGGGGTGAGCCAGGAGCTGTCCACCCGTTCGAGGTCCTCCGGCCGCAGGCCGAGGTCGTGCCAGGCGAGGACCACCTCCACCCGGTCCGGCTGCTCCAGCGACGGTGGCGTGACGGCGAGCCACCGCGCCGCCGTCGGCTCGTCCACGCCGCGATCGGTGAGCCGGGCGACGTCCTCCGGCCCCAGCCCGTGCATGACGAACGGCGCAACGTCGTCCGTGCCGGAGCGGCCCACCCCGCGCCAGCGGGCGGCGGCATCCGCCTCCGGGCCCGACCACCAGGCCAGCAGCCGGTCCTCGTCCCACCTGAGCATCTCGCGGGCGGCGTCGGCCAGGCCCGTGTGGTCCACGCGGAGGCCGCGCTCCTGGGCACGACGGATCAGGAGCCACAGGACGAGCTCGACACCCACCTGCGGCCAGGGGGACCGGACCAGCCAGATACGGTCCGGCGGCGGGGCAGGCAGCCCGGCCTCGGCGCAGTACACGCACCACTCGGCCCAGCTCTCCGCCCGGCGCTCCTCGCTCAGCGGCGAGATCTCCCGTCTTTGCCGACTGGGCGGCACCCGCTCCGAGTGCCAGTAGGAGGCCGTGATCCCGGGCAGGCGGTCCGGCAGCCAGCAGCGCACGGGGCGCGGCCACAGCGCCGGGAGCGCGGCGAAGAACGGGACGCCCTCGAGCACCCGCCAGCCCTGCTCCACCAGGGCCCGCACCTCGGGCAGGTCCTCGGCCGCGGACGGCCGCCAACTCGGGTCGTCGGGGTGGGGGACCGGCCCGGTCAGCGACGCCAGCCGGGCGAGCTCCTCCGGCAGCGGCGGCAGGTCCTCGGGCGCGACCGCCGGCGGCTCGTCGCGTCCCCACGGGTCGTCCATGCGGTCCCCCCCCTCGTCCCGCCGCCACCCTGCCCGGGAACGGAGGACGGAACAACCGCGGATCCAGGGGATGACAACGGCCTCAGCCGCGATCGTTCCGTCCTGCGTTCCGGCTACAGCCCCAAGACACTGCCCAGGTCCCGCTTCACCGCGTCCAGCCGCTCGCGCGCCGCCGCCCGGGCCGCGCGCACGTCGCCGGCGCTGCCGCCGGTGCCGCCCGGACCGCAGGCCGGCCCGACCGGCACGACGACCTCCAGGTAGCACTTGAGCTTGGGCTCGGTGCCGCTCGGGCGCACCACCACCCGGGCGTCGTCGGCCAGGACGAAGCGCAGGCCGTCGGTGGGAGGCAGCCCGCCGTCGCCGCGCTCGAGGTCGTCGACGCGCTGCACCGCCAGCCCGCCCAGCGACGTCGGCGGCTGCGCCCGCAGCCGGGCCATGGCGTCGGCGATGAGCGAGAGGTCGTCCACCCGGACCGAGAGCTGGTCGGTGGCGTGCAGGCCGTAGGTGCGGGCCAGGTCGTCCAGGGCGTCGAGCAGGGTGCGGCCCTGCTCCTTGAGCGACGCGGCCAGCTCCAGCACCACGAGCGCCGCGCTGATCCCGTCCTTGTCCCGCACCAGCTCCGGGGCGACGCAGTAGCCCAGCGCCTCCTCGTAGCCGTAGCCCAGGTTCTCCACCCGGGCGATCCACTTGAAGCCGGTGAGGGTCTCGGTGTGCGCGATCCCGTGCGCGGCCGCGATCTTGCCGAGCAGGCTGGAGGACACGATCGAGTTGGCGAACACGGCGTCCTCGTCCAGACCGCGCGCGGCGAGGTGCTCGCCGAGCAGCGCGCCCACCTCGTCGCCGCGCAGCATCCGCCAGCCGCCGTCGACGTCGGGGTCCGGCACGGCCACCGCGCACCGGTCGGCGTCGGGGTCGTTGGCGATCACCAGGTCGGCGGCGGCCTCTCGGGCAGTCTCCAGCGCGAGGTCGATCGCGCCGGGCTCCTCCGGGTTGGGGAACGCGACGGTCGGGAACTCCGGGTCGGGCTCGGCCTGCGCGGGCACCACCTCGGGCAGCGCGAAGCCGGCCCGGGTCATCGCATCAACCAGCACGTCGCGGCCGACGCCGTGCATCGGCGTGTAGACGACCCGCAGGGCACGCGGGCCGCCGGGTGTCACCACGGTGGCGACGGCGTCGAGGTAGTCCTCGAGCACCTCGTCGTCCAGCGTCTCCCACTCCTCGCCCTTGGGCAGCAACGAGATCTGGCCGACGGCGTCGATGTGCGCGGAGATCTCCGCATCTGCGGGGGGCACGATCTGCATGCCGTCGCCGAGATAGACCTTGTAGCCGTTGTCCTGCGGCGGGTTGTGCGAGGCCGTGACCATCACCCCGGCCGCCGCGCCCAGGTGCCGGACCGCGAAGGCCAGGACCGGCGTGGGCAGCGGGTGCGGCAGCACCATGGCGGACAGACCCGCGCCGGTGGCCACGGCCGCAGTGTCGTGCGCGAAGACGTCGGAGTTGTGCCGGGCGTCGTAGCCGACGACGACGGCGCCACCGGCGTGCTCGCGCAGGTAGGCGCACAGGCCCGCCGCCGCCTGCTGCACGACCACCCGGTTCATCCGGGTGGGGCCGGCGCCCAGCGGGCCGCGCAGCCCGGCGGTGCCGAACTCGAGCCGGCCGGCGAACCGGCGGCCCAGCTCCTCGACGTCGCCCGCGTCCAGCAGCGCCTGAAGCTCGGCGCGGGTGGCCGGGTCGGGGTCGTCGGCGAGCCAGGTGCGGGCCTGGTCAAGAAGTTCTTCGCTCACTGCTGCTCCTCGCCGTAGCCGACGTCGTAGCGGGCATCCATGAACATGCCGCCCACGACGGCGTCGTCGCGCCGGTCCTCCACGGTCTCCGGGACGGCCAGCACCTCCGCCGCGTAGTTCTCCGCGTCGTCCTGCGGCGCGTAGCCGAGGGCGCGGGCGCTGCTCAGGTCCCACCAGCCGCGCGTGTTCTCCGACACGCCGTAGGCGACGGCGAAGCCGGGGCTGGGCGCGGTGAGGCCCGCCTGCACCAGGCGGACGGCGTCGCCGGGGGAGAGCCAGGTGGCCAGGTGCCGCCGGTTGGCCGGCTTCTCCCCGAACGAGCCGATCCGCAGGCAGACGACGTCGAGGCCGTAGCGGTCCACGTAGAGGCTGCCCAGCGACTCCATCGCGACCTTGGCCACCCCGTAGAACGTGTCCGGCCGTGGCCGGACGTCGGTGGTGAGGACGCCCTCGCGCGGGGTGCGGCCCACGGCGTGGTTGCTGCTGGCCAGCACCACCCGGCGCACGCCGTGCCTCCGCGCCGCCTCCAGCACCGCGCCGGTGCTCAGCACGTGACTCTGGATCTCGGCGGTCAGCGGGCCCTCGTCGGGCATCCCGGCCAGGTGCACGACGGCGTCGACGCCGGCCACCGCCCGGTCCAGCAGGGCGCTGTCGGTGACGTCGCCCTGGAAGAACTCGTCGGGCGCGCCCACCTCGGTGGTGTCGAGGTCCAGGCCGCGCACGGTCCAGCCGAGCGCGTGCAGGCCCGGCACCACGGCCCGGCCGATGCTGCCCGAGCTTCCGGTCACGAGGACTGCGCCCATCCCACTGCCCATCCCACTGCCCATCCTGGCCTGCATCAGAGCCGGCCGAGGACGTCGGCCAGCAGCCGGCCCATCCGCTCGGCGGCGGACTTGCCCGCGGCGAGGACCTCCTCGTGGTCCAGCGGCTGCCCGGTCATGCCGGCGGCGGCGTTGGTGACCAGGCTGACGCCGAGCACCTCGGCGCCGGCCTCGCGGGCGGCGATCGCCTCCAGTGTGGTGGACATGCCGACCAGGTCCGCGCCCAGGGTGCGGGCCATCCGCACCTCGGCCGGGGTCTCGTAGTGCGGGCCGGGGAACTGGGCGTAGACGCCCTCGTCCAGGCCCGGGTCGACCTGCCGGCACAGCGACCGCAGCCGGGGGGAGTAGAGGTCGGTGAGGTCGACGAACGTCGCGCCGACGATCGGGCTGGTGGCGGTGAGGTTGATGTGGTCCGAGATGAGGACCGGGGTGCCCGGGCTCCACTCCGGGCGCAGGCCGCCGCAGCCGTTGGTGAGCACGACGACGCCGGCGCCGGCGGCCACGGCCGTGCGCACGCCGTGCACCACGCTGGCCACGCCCCGGCCCTCGTAGAGGTGGGTGCGCCCCAGGAACACCAGCACGTGCTTGTCCCCGGACCTCACTGAGCGCACCACGCCCGCGTGACCCTCCACGGCCGGCGGCGGGAACCCGGGCAGCTCGGTGACGGGGAGCTCGGCCACCGTCTCACCGACCAGGTCGGCGGCGGGCACCCAGCCCGAGCCGAGCACCAGCGCGACCTCGTGGGTCTGCACGCCGGTCAGCTCGCGCAGGCGGGTGGCGGCCAGCTGCGCCGCGGCGTAGGGGTCGGCGGCCAGCGCGCCGGGCGAGGACGTCGTCGTCTCGATCACCCCGGGAGCCTAACCAGCCGACGGCCCCAGCCAGGTCAGTGCGCGACGACGGCCGTGCCGACCAGCCGCACCTGCACCTGGGTGCCGGGCGTGACCGGACGGGTGCCGGGGGCACCGGTGGACAGCAGGCGGGTGCCGTCGGTCAGCACCACCGTCGTGCGGCGGACCGAGCCGAGGAAGGTGACGCTCTCCACCACCCCGCGGGCCCCGCGCGCGGCCGCGCCGCCGTCCTGCCGGGACAGCTCTGACAGCTCTGACAGCTCTGACAGCTCGGACAGCTCGGACAGCTCGACGTCCTCCGGGCGCACGAACGCGGTCACCGGCCCGTCGGGCAGCGTCGGGTCGGCGGCGGGCAGCCGGTGGCCGAGCAGGTAGACCTCGCCGGAGGCGGACCGCGCGGGCACCTGGGTGGACAGCCCGACGAACCCGGCGACGAACGCCGTGGCCGGGCGCGCATAGACCTCCTCCGGGGTGCCCACCTGCTCCAGCCGCCCGGCCCGCATCACCCCTACCCGGTCGGCGACCGCCAGCGCCTCCTCCTGGTCGTGGGTGACGAACAGCGCGGTGGTCCCGACCTCGAGCTGGATCCGGCGCACCTCCTCGCGCAGCTGGGTGCGCACCTGGGCGTCCAGCGCGGACAGCGGCTCGTCCAGGAGCAGCACCTCGGGGCGCACCGCCAGCGCCCGGGCCAGCGCCACCCGCTGCTGCTGCCCGCCGGACAGCTCGTGCGGGAACCGGGTTGCGGCGTGGGCGAGCCCCACGAGCTCCAGCGCCTCGGCCGCCTCGCGGTGCCGGGCGCTGCGACCGGCGCCGCGCAGCCGCAGCCCGAAGGCCACGTTGTCCATCACCGACAGGTGCGGGAACAGGCTGTAGGACTGGAAGACCATGCCCATGCCGCGCCGGTTGGCGGGCACGGCGGTGATGTCCCGGCCGTCCAGCAGGACCTGGCCGGCGTCGACGTCGTCCAGGCCGGCCAGGGCGCGCAGGGCGGTGGTCTTCCCGCAGCCGGAGGGCCCGAGCAGGACGAGCATCTCCCCGGGCGCGATGGTGAGGTCGAGCCCGTCCAGGGCGTGCACGCTGCCGTAGCTGCGACGCAGGGCCACCAGCCGCACCTCGCGGCCGTCGGCCCGGGCCGGTCGCAGGTCCTGGGCGGGGACGGCGGTGGCGGTCATGCGGTCTCCACAGGGGTTCGGGAGCTGGGCAGGTCGGTCGACGGTCCGGTGGGCAGGGCGGCTGGCCGGCGACGGCGGGTGCGGCCGGTCGAGGACAGCGCCACCAGCAGCAGGAAGGTGAGCGCGAGCAGGGCCAGCGACACCGCCACCGACACCGACGCGTCGCGCTTGCCGAGCAGGTTGACGGCCACCTGCAGGTTGAGCCGGTTCAGCAGGCTGGCCACCGTGAACTCGCCGAGCACGAGCGCCACCGCTACGACGGACGCGGACATCAGCGCCCCGCGCAGGTTGGGCACGACGACCCGCCACAGCACGGTGCCCCAGCCGGCGCCGAGGCTGCGCGCGGCCTCGGAGAGGGTGGTGAGGTCCAGCGCGCGCAGTCCGGTGTCCACGGCCCGGTAGGCGTAGGGCAGGACCAGCACGACGTAGGCGAAGCACAGGGTCCAGCTGCCGTCGCCGAGCAGGTAGACCACCCAGGCGTAGACCGGTGCGAGCCCGACGACCAGCACGATGGCCGGCACGGTGAGCGGCAGCAGGCACAGCAGCTCGACCAGCCGGGCCAGCCGCGGCAGGCGCAGCCGCACCCACACCATCGTCGGCACCAGCAGCACCAGCACCAGCACCACGGTGAGGGCTGCCAGCTCGAGCGAGGTGGCCAGCCCGGTCCACAGGTCCGGGTAGTCCCGGCGCAGGCCGGGCAGGTCGGCCAGGGTGCGCCAGGTGGCCAGCGACCGGCCACCGCTCGCCGACGCCGGATCGGAGCGGGTGGTGAACTCGAGCATCGCCAGCAGGGGCAGGGAGAACACGAACCCGACGACGCCGAGCAGCGTGCGCCGCAGCAGCGTCTGGCGGCGGAGCTGGGCCGCGCGCGGACCGACCGTGCTCGCGGTGCTCACGGCGCTCATCGGAGCCACCGCGCGGTGCGCCGCTGCAGGACGGTGTAGGCGGCCATCACCAGCACGACCACCACCACCATCCCCAGCGCGAGCGCCTTGCCGACGTCGGCGCGCCCGAGCAGCACCTCGCTGGTGAGCGCGGCGCGGATCTGCAGCGGCACCAGCGGGGCGCCCTGGCTCACCAGCGCCGCGGCGGTCGCGTAGGCGGAGAACGCGTTGGCGAACAGCAGCAGAGTGCAGCCCAGGAACGAGGGCAGCAGCACCGGCGCTCCCACGTGCCGCCAGAACTGCAGCGCGCTCCCACCGAGGTTGGCCGTCGCTTCGCGCCACTGCGGGCGCAGCCCGTCCAGCGCGGGCAGGAACACCACGACCATGAGCGGCACCTGGAAGTAGGTGTAGACCAGGGCCAGCCCCGGCAGCTCGAAGAGCCAGACGCCGCCGGCGTAGATGTCGATCCCGGCGTCGCGCAGCAGGACGGTCACCAGGCCCTGCAGGCCGATCGTGGCGACGAAGGCGAAGGCGAGCATCACGCCGCCGAACTGGGCCAGCACCCCGCAGACGCTGACCACGACACGGCGTAGGAGAGAGTGCGGTCCGGCGGTGCTCACGGCGTAGGCCACCAGGGCGCCGAGCACCGCCCCGACGACGGCGGTGAGCGCGGAGAGCGTGATGCTGCGGACGAACGCCTGCACCACCAGGTCGTCGCCCAGCGCGCGCAGGTTCTCCAGGCTGGGGCGTCCGTCCAGCGAGAGCGCGCCGACCGCCACCACGGCGGTGGGGGCCAGCAGGAAGACGCCGACGTAGGCGAGGAAGGGCAGCACCCCGGCGGTGGCGGTGAGGGCGCGCAGCCGGTGCGCCGCGACCGACGGCGCCCGGTCCCCGCGAGCCGACGGGTGCGTCGGAGCGGGGACCGGGGCTGACGCCGCCTCGGAGGAGGGGGCGAGGGTCATGAACGAGACTCGCGGCCCGGCCTCAGCCCATGACCTTCGACCACGACGCCGCGAGCGTCGTCTTGGCCGCGTCGGTCTGCGCCTGGCTGAGGAAGACCGGCGTGCCGTCGACCTTCGGCAGCGCCCCGAACGCCTGCCCGTCGATGGTGCCCGCCTTCTCCATGGCGTCGGCGCGGACCGGGCGGGCGCCGCCCTTGAGCCAGATGTTCTGGCCCTGGTCGGAGTAGACGAACTCCTCCCACAGCCGCGCTGCGGCCGGGTGCGGGGCGTCCTTGCTGATCGCCTGCACGTAGTAGGAGCCGACCACGGCGCCCTGCGGCACGACGACCTTCCAGTTCGGGTTCTTGGCCGACTGCGCGACGTTCAGGTAGTCCCAGTCGATGACGACCGGGGTCTGACCCGAGGCGATGGTGGCCGGGGTCGGGTCCAGCGGCAGGAAGTTGCCGGCCTTCTTGAGCTGGCTGAAGAAGTCGACGCCCTTGCTGACGTCGTCGGCCGAGCCGCCGTCGCCGACCGAGGCCATGACCACCCCGCTGAAGGCGGCGCCGGCCTGCGTCGGGTCACCGTTGAGCGCGACCTTGCCCTTGTAGTCGGGCTTGAGCAGGTCCTTCACCGTGCTGGGCGCCGGGACCTTGCTCGAGTCGTAGCCGATGGACATGTAGCCGCCGTAGTCGTTGGTCCACAGCCCGCTGGCCTCCTTGAGGCTGTCCGGCACGTCCTTCCAGCCGGAGACCTGGTAGGGCGCGAACAGGGCGGTGTTGGCGTTGGCGACGGCCTGGCCGAGATCGAAGACGTCGGGAGCGGTGGACTGGCCCTTGAGCTGCTTGGCGGCGTTGATCTCGTCCTGGCTGGAGGCGTCCGGCTGGGCCGAGACCACCTTGATGCCGTACTTGGCCTCGAACGCCTTGATCATCTCGCCGTAGTTCGCCCAGTCCGGCGGGAGGGCGATCACGTCGAGCGTGCCCTCCTTCTTGGCGGCGGCGACGAGGGCGTCCAGGCCGCCGACGTCCTGAGCGCTCGTGGCGGCGGCCGCGCCGGAGCCGGTGGAGGCCGTCTTCTCGGCCGGGGCCGAGCAGGCGCTCGCGCCGAGGGCGAGGCCGGCCGCGACGACGGCGGCGGTCAGGCGCAACAGGGGGGTAGGCACGCAGGTCCTCCGGTGACGGGGAGCGCCGGGCTGCGACCCGGCGGACGAAGGTCTTCCTCCGGCACGTTAGGAGCCGAAAATCCCTGTCCTTGCACCGGAACGGGGGCGGTCGCGGAGAGTTCCGCGAGCCGTCCCCGTCGGGTCGCCTGCCGTTCGCCGGAATGTTGCAGAAGACCGTGCGGCGGTCTTGTCGGGCTTGTCAGGCTGCGGCGCCGGTGATCGTCACCCCGCGGACGACGTGGTCGTCGGTCGAGCCGCCGTTGGCCCCGGTGAACCCGGGCCGCACGGTGGCCGGCAGGGTGACCGCGACGTCGATCCGCTGGACGCCGTCCACGGTCACGGTCAGCCGGCCACCGCTGACGTGCACCCGGACGGCGTGCGTGCCGGTGCGCAGCTCGCCGACGGCGCTCGAGGTGGCGAGGTAGTGGAGGTTGTCCTTGCTGGACAGCGTTCCGTCGGCGACGCCGACGAAGTTGCCGGACGGGTCGTCGCCGTTCTTCCAGGTGTCCAGGGTGACCGCCACGCCGCTCAGGCCGCCGTAGCCCAGTCCGCCGCCGGCGTTGCCCAGGCTGGTGGCCGGGGCCGTCGGGTCGAGCAGGGTGAAGGTGAGCCCGTCGGCGCCGGTGCCGCCGCCGATCTGGGCGGTGAAGGTGGCATCGAGACCGTCCGCTGCCAGCGCGGTGCCGGAGAAGGCCGAGCCGGCCTTGCCGGTGGCGCCGGCCTTGGTGAGCACCAGGTCGCCCGCGTCGACCGTCGTCGAGCCGTTGCGGGTCCAGCCGGTGCCGGAGGGGACCGGCAGGGTGGTGGTCGTGCCGCTGGTGTTGTCGACGGTGACGGTGACCCCCGTGCTGGTCGCGGTGTTGCCGGCCTTGTCGGTGGCGGTCGCAGACAGCACGTGCTCGCCGTCGGTGGCCGTCGTGGTGTCCCACGACAGGCTGTAGGGGGCGGCGGAGACGGCGGCGCCGAGCGCCTTCCCGTCCAGCAGCAGCAGGACCGAGGCGACCCCGCTGCCGGCGTCGGTGGCGCCCGCGGTGACCGTCGTGGTCCCCGCGACGGTCGCTCCGGACGCCGGCGCCGTCACGCCGACCGCCGGGGCGGTGGTGTCCGCGGTCCCGCCGGTCGACCCCGTCGAGCCGGAGGACCCGGCGGTGATGGTGACGTCCCGGACGACGTGGTTGTCGGTGGAGCCGCCGGTGGCGCCGGTGAACCCGGGCCGCACCGAGGTGGGCAGGGTGACCGCGACGTCGATCCGCTGGGTGCCGTCGACGGCCACCTGCATCCGGCCGCCGCTCACCGTGACGTGCACGGTGTGGGTGCCGGTGCGCAGGTCGCCGATGGCGGTGGAGGTCGCCAGGTAGTGCATGGTGTCCGGGCTGGTGGTCGTCCCGTCGGCGACGCCGACGAAGTTGCCGGACGGGTCGCTGCCGTTCTTCCAGGTGTCCAGGGTGACCGCCACGGCCTTGGCCAGGCCGCCGTAGCCCAGCGCTCCGCCCGCGCCGCCGAGGCTGGTGGCCGGGGCCGCGCCGTCGAGCAGGGTGAAGGTCATCCCGTCGGCGCCGGTGCCCCCGCCGATCTGCGCGGTGAACGTGGCGTCCAGCCCGTCGCTGGGCACCGCCGTGTTCGAGAACGCCGAGCCGGCCCGGCTCGCGGCGGTGGTGGTGAGCACCAGGTCGGTGCTCGACACGGCGGCGGAGCCGTTGCGGGTCCAGCCGGTGCCGGTGGGCGCCGGCAGCGTGGTCGTCGGCGTGGTCGTCGGGTTCGACACGGTCACGGTGACGGCGCTGCTGGTCGTGGTGTTGCCCGCGGCATCGGTCGCCTTCGCCGCCAGCCGGTGCGCGCCGTCGGCGACCTGGGCGGTGTCCCACGAGGCGGTGTAGGGGGCGGCGGTCAGCGGCTTGCCCAGGGCGTCGCCGTCCAGCAGGAGCTGGACCGACGCGACCCCGCTGCCGGCGTCGGCCGCGCTCGCGGTGACGGTGGTGGTGCCCGAGACCGTCGCCCCAGTGGTCGGCGCGGTGAGGGAGACCGTCGGCCCGGTCGTGTCGATGGTGCCGCCGGTGCCGCCGGTGCTGGGCGTGGTGATGGTGACGTCGCGCACCACGTGGTTGTCGATGGAGCCGCCGGTTCCGGCGGTGAAGCCGGGGCGGACGGTCGTGGGCAGCGTGACCGGCACGTCGATCCGGGTGGTGCCGTCGACGGCCACCTGCATCCGGCCCCCGCTCACCGTGACGTGGACCGTGTGCGCGCCGCTGCGCAGGTCGCCGATGGCGGTGGAGGTCGACAGGTAGTGCAGGTCGTCCTTGGTGGTGAGGGTGCCGTCGGCGACGCCGACGAAGTTGCCGGAGGGGTCGCTGCCGTTCTTCCAGGTGTCCATGGTGACCGCTACGGCCTTGGCCAGACCGCCGTAGCCGAGGGCGCCACCGGCCGCGCCCAGGCTGGTGGCCGGGGCAGAGCCGTCGAGCAGGGTGAACGTCATGCCGTCGGCGCCGGTGCCCCCGCCGATCTGCACGGTGAAGGTGGCGTCCAGCCCGTCGCTGGGCACCGCGGTGCCCGAGAACGCCGAGCCGGCCTCCGTCGTCCTCGTGGTGTCGGTCAGGACAAGGTCGCTGCCGGACACCGTCGTGGACCCGTTGCGCGTCCAGCCGGCGCCGGTCGGCGCGGGCAGCGTGCTCGCCGTGGTCCCGGTGCCGGTCAGCTGCTCGTACTGGGTGCCCTGGCCGGTGTCGGCGTCGACGGCGTAGGTGGCGCTCACGTTGCCGGTGGTCGTGGGGGTGAACGTCACCTGCTGGTGGACCACCGCGCCGGGCTGAAGGGTGAGGCCCTCGGCCAGCGGGTTGGCGGAGGAGAAGACCCCGCTCGGGGCCTTGGCCAGGGTGATCTTGATCGGCACGTTGCCGGTGTTGGTGACGTCGAAGGTCAGCGTCTTGGACGTGCCGACCGCCACCGCGCCGAAGTCGGTCGTGCTCGGCTTCAGGGTGAGCACGCCCTGGCCGGTCTGGCCGGTGCCGGTGAGCGGGACCTTGGCGGTGCCGTCGGCGGAGGTGACCGACAGGCTGCTGCTCGAGGTGACGGCTGCGGTCGGGGCGTAGGTGACCGGGACCGCCACCGAGCCCTGCGCGGGGATCACGGTGCCGGCCTCGGGCAGCGAGGCGGTGAACGGCGCTCCCGGGGCGGAGACGGCGGTGACCGTCTCGTCCGTGGTGCCGGTGTTGACGATGCTCACCGAGAGGGTGCTGCTGGTGCCGGTCGGGACGGTGCCGAAGTCCGCCGAAGCGGGGGACGCGGCCAGCCCCGGCTGGGTGGCCTGGGCGTGCAGGTCGGTGGTGACCGTGCTTCCCGTGCCGGCGTCGGTGGTGAGGGTGAGCGTGCCGCTGACGGCGCCCGGTGCGGTCGGCTTCACCGTGACCGGCACGGCGAGGGTGTCGCCGGCGGCGAGGGTGCGGGGCAGGCTGAGCGAGGAGGACACCGCGAACGGCGCGGGAGCGTTCGCGGCGCTCACGGTGACGGCGCGGCTCGCGGTGAACGTGGCCGTGGCGGTGCCGGTGGACCCGACCGCGACGTCGCCGAAGTCGACCGTGCTCGCGGACAGCGGCGCGGTGGACGGGCGGCCGAAGATGAGCAGGTGGCCGTCCCGGGTGCCCACGCTGACCCCGCCGGAACCGGCCGCGGGCATGGAGAACTTGGCGCTGGTGCCGATCGGCGCGGACCAGCGCAGGGTGAGGTGGCCGTTGCTGGGGACCGCGTCGTAGGCCCGCAGCTCGGAGTCCTTGCCGGTGCCGTCCGGCGCGTAGACCACCCACACGAGGGCTGAGCCCGCGGTGGTGCCGTCCGAGGTCACCAGCGGCGAGCCGGAGCTGAACGGGAAGTTCTGCGTCGTGCCGCCGGCGCTCACCAGCGTCGGGTCGCCGGCCGCGGTGGTGCCCTTGCGGTACGCGCGCAGCGGGCCGCTGTTCTCGACGTAGTAGACCCAGCCGCCCTCGCCGCCGTAGACCGCCGGGTGGCCCCAGATCCCCTGGTGGGGGCCGATGGTCGCGATGACGTCGTCGCCGCCGGAGGGGCCCTGCGCCATGCCGCCGAGGTGGTCGCGGTCGAGCAGGAACAGGCGGCCGTCCTTGCCGTCCTGGACGACGACGTGCGGGTGGCTGGCCGTCCCGAACACGGCGGGCAGGGCCACCGGGCCGCCGGCGCCGAGGTCGGTGTCGGCCTTGTCCAGCTGCACGGCGTCGCTGGGGGCGAAGAAGTCGCGGGTGGTCAGGTGGCCGGTGGCGTCCAGGCCGATGCGCACCACGGAGTCACCGAGGGTGCCGGGCGGCTTGCTGCCCGGCCCGGCCGGCGGCGAGATCCCGTTGCCGGTGGCCAGGAAGATGCGCGGGTTGCCGTTCGCGTCGTCGCCGTCGCTCATCAGGCCACCGCCGGACTGCCAAATGCCGCCGCCCTCGCCGGTGGCCACCTGGCTGGTCCACGCCGACATCATCGAGGGCGTCCCGGTCACCTTGGCGGCCAGCACCCAGCCGCGGAAGTCGCCGTAGTCGCACTGCGAGCCGAACGCGACGTAGACGACGCCGTCGGCCAGCAGCAGGCCGGGGCGCTGCTGCTCGACCAGCGGGTCGAAGGTGACGGTGGGGTCGTTGTCCGCGACTCCCTGCAGGAGCAGGGGAAAACCGGGTCGGTTCGTGCCGTCGCTGGCGCTGACCGCCTGCAGGTACCAGTGCGGTTGCTGAGCGGTGGCGCCGTCGGCCAGCTTGGTCGTGAGGTAGATGGTGTCCGACGCCGCGTCGTAGACGGGCGTGGAGGTGGAGCCGAGGTCGGGCGTCAGGTCGCCGCAGCCCACCGTGGCGGACTGGAAGGGGTCCCCGAAGTGCCGCTTCCAGGCCACCGCGCCTCTGGCCGCGTCGACGGCGTAGGCCGTGGCCTGCTCGGTGGTGGCGTAGATGCGGTTCCCCACCACCAGCGGCTGCGCGTAGGACTGGCCGTCCAGCGCGACCGAGTGCTGCAGGCCGAAGTCGGCGGCGCTCACCTGCGCCGGCGCGAGCCCGGGCTCCTCCGAGTCCCAGCTGGTGCGGGCGAGGTCGCCGGAGATGGTCGTCGAGTCCGCGTGCGCGAGGGCGGGTGCCAGCAGGGGCAGCAGGGCGGCCGCGAGCAGGGCGGCGAGGGCGCCGGCCAGGGTGCGTGCGGTGGAGCTCATCATGTGTCCTTGCTGGTGGGGGATCGCTGCTTCCGGTGCCGGGTGTCGGGCCTCCCGTGACGCCGGTGTCATCCGTGGTCGACCTTCCGCAGCTCGACCCGCTGCTGGCCGGAACCCCACGTGCGCACGACGTGGGAGTGGGCGAGGAGCTGGTGCAGCAGCGGCCCGGCGTCGCGTGAGGTCCGCATGATCTGGGTGGACACCACGTAGTCGACGTCGCCGGGGTCGTTCACGGTGCGCTGGACCGACGGGTCGGCGTCGAGCTTGGTGAACCAGACCAGCCGTGGCTGGTCGAAACCGTGGTCGTGCAGGTCGGTCCAGGTGACGTCGTCGACGACGAGGGTCGCGGTTCTCGGCACGTGGGCCTCGACGTAGGAGGTCGACTGCCGGTAGGGGAGGTCGAAGTCGACCCGCTGGGCGGCCAGGTCGCGGTAGTACCAGTGCGGCGCGACCAGCGAGACGCCCTGCCAGAGGGCGAGGACGGCCACGACCACGGTGACCGCGGACAGGCCCGCGGTCAGGCGTCCGGCGCCGGCGGCGGCTCGCCGGGGGGCCAGCAGCGGGGCGGCCCGGGTGGCCAGGGCGCGCAGGGCGACGTCGAGCCCGCCGGCCAGGGCCACCCCGGCCAGCGGCAGCAGGGCGACGACGTAGGGCACCGGGAGGTAGCCGCCGCGCAGCGGCACGATCGCGGAGAACACCAGGGCCGCGGCGACCGGCCGCAGCGCGCCGACCCGCCGCAGCGGTGCGACCAGGCAGACCATCGCGGCGGCGACGCCGAGCGGCACCAGGTAGGGGTCCTGCGTGAACCAGCCGGCCACGACCTGGCGGGCGTCGCTGCCGGCCGCGAGGACGTTGCCCGAGGGGGTGCGACCGTGCAGCTGGAACAGCACGCCCTCCACCAGGCTCACGTGCCCGGGGCCGGGCAGCAGCTCGCCCTTGAGCAGCGCGAAGAGCGGGTAGACGGCCAGCGGGAGGACCGCGCCGATCGAGAAGACGGCCACGCACATCCGCCGGGTGGCGCGGTCGGCGTGGTGCCACAGCGACCAGAGCACGAACGGCGCCAGCAGGAGCGTGGTCTCCTTCACCAGGACGGCGGCGCTGAGCGCCAGCCCCGCCCCGAGCGCGGCGGCGAGCCGCCGGCTCGGCGACAGCGTGAGCACGAACGCCGCCAGCAGCAGCGGAACCGCGATGTTGTCCAGCAGCACCATGCGGTGGTAGGTCAGCGCCAGCGGGCTCAGCCCCACCACGAGCCCGGCGGCCGCGGCAGCGGCGCGGCTGCCGCCGGTCCGCCGGGTGAGGGCGAACGTGAGCAGCACGGTGAGCGCGTCGAGCAGCAGCATGAGCTGGCGGCCGGCGGCGATCAGGTTGGGCGCGTGGCTCGTGACGTCGGGAAGGCCGAGCCAGCCGGCGATGATGATCCAGCCCAGCGGCGGGTGGTCGTACCAGTAGGTGTAGGGCGAGAGCCGGCCGTGCTGCAGGATGGCCTGCGCCTGCGCGACATACGTGCCCTCGTCGTCGAACCGGACCGGAGCGTCGTACATCCCGCGCAGGTGCACGACCGCGACGAGGGCGGTCACCACCAGCGCGACGGCCCAGGTGACCAGCAGGCCGGTGCTGCGCGGGGCGGGGGCGCCGTCCAGGCTGCCCCGCATGCCGGGGGTCACCCTGGTGCGGGGGCCGGTCGGGAGCAGGCTCGGATCCCCCCGCAGGTCCGCGTCGAGCGGGCGGGGCACGAGATCGATGCGCGCGGAGCGCAGGGCTTCGCTCTCGTAAAGCGGGAGCGCCTCGAGCGAGCGGGCCGCCTTGGGCTGGGTCACGGTGTCTCCGGTGGCGGGACGAGCAGGGGCGGATGCGGGCAGCGGCGCCGGCGGGTGCCGGGCCAGGGACGATCGCGCCTGTGGTCTCAAGCCGATCCGGAGGGGTGCGCACGCCGGGTGCGCGGGGAGGGTCAGGAGGGCAGGTCGGGCGTGGTGAGCGTGCGGTCGCGGTCGCGGAGGTCGACGGTGGCGGTGAGGTCGATGCTCGCCCCGGCCGGCTGGGGGACTCTCGCGGCCGGCCGGTGCGTGCCGGCGTGAGCCGTCTTCTCCCAGCCGCGCTGCCCGGTCGACTCGCGCCAGACGGCGCGCACGGCGGCGGCGGCGAGGAGCCACTGGTAGGGCAGGGTCCCCAGCACCAGCCAGAGGTAGTGCCGCAGCCGCACCGGCACGCCGAACTCGCGGGCGAACTCGTGCAGCCCCACCGCCTCGACGGCGACGGCGGCCAGCACCAGCAGCAGCGGCACGAACGCGACGAGGGTGACCGGGGACGGGGTCTTCGCCAGCACCATCAGGGCCAGCGAGAGCGGGACGAGCAGCCCGGTGAGCGCCTGCAGGAACGGGGTGGTGAGGGTGTAGCGGGCCAGCAGGCGCTGGCGCGCCGTCGGCAGCTCCCGCCACTGGCCCTTGCGCAGGACCTGCAGGAAGCCCTGGTTCCAGCGGGTCCGCTGCTTGACCAGCGCGGCCACCGAGCCCGGGGTCTCCTCCCGGGTGGCGAGGGCGGGCTCGTAGGCCACCGACACCCAGGCGCCGAGGGTGCTCAGGCGGACCCCGAGCTCGCAGTCCTCCGCGAGGCACTCCGGGTCCCAGCCGCCGACCGCCCGGAGCAGCTCGGTGCGGACGAACACGGTGTTGCCGCCGAGCGGGATGAAGTCGCGGTCGGCGTGGTAGTGCAGGCGGCTGCGGAACCAGAAGAAGTACTCGAGGCAGTTGCGCAGCGACCACCACGAGCTGTCCGCGTTCACCAGCTGGACCCCGCCCTGCACGACGTCGGCGCGCTCGTCGTGGAAGGTCGCCTCGATCGCCCGCAGCAGGCCGGGGGCCACTTCGTCCTCGGCGTCGAAGACACCGACGACGTCGCCGGTGCACTCGGTCAGCGCGGTGTTCAGCGCCTTGGGCTTGTTCTTGGGCCAGGAGTGGTCGACGACCACGCGGACCAGACCCGGGTGGCGGCGGGCGGCGTCGTGGGCGACCGCCGCCGTGCCCTCGTCGTCGTGGCCGACGACGGCGAGGATCTCGACGTCGTCGTGGTCGAACGCGGCCAGCCCGTCGAGGGTGTGCCCGAGCACGGCGTCCTCGTGCCGCGCAGGCACGATCAGGCTGAACCGGAGCCGCCGCGCCGTCGGCACCTCCCGCCGGGAGAACCGGGTGGCGGCGAGCCCCTCCGGGCTGCGCCAGGCGTAGAGCATCCAGCTGAGCGTGAGGGCCGCCATGGAGCCGAGCACCGCCGAGATGAGCAGGACGACGGTGCTGACGACGGTGGTCACGACAGGCTCCTGGCGTTGGGTGCCGGGGTCGCCGGCGGACGGTGCTCTGCGTGGCCGGAGCCGAGGCCGAAAGCCGTGAAGTGTCCCCCACTAGAGCAAAACCGACAGTAAGGGAGAAAGCCGGAATCGTCACGTCCCGTGACAGGCCGTGGGCAACGGTGTCACACAGCGTGACGGGTGCCCCGCGCGCTCTTGTCGCCCGCCGGGGCGCGGACCTGAGTGGGCAACCGGGCTGATCGGCCCGGCCTTCTCCTGATCGGCCCGGCTTGATCCACCCCTCGCCGCTGCCGACGACCGAGCCATGCACATGAACGACCGGCACCTGAACCACCGGCACCTGAACCACTCGCACCCGAACCACCGGCACCCGAACCACTCGCACATCGCTCCCACCGGCTCGCCCCGGATGAGCTCAGGGCGGACCCTCCTGCTCGTCCTCGCCGCCGTCCTCGCCGTCGCGGCCTCCGCCCTGCACCCCGCGACGGCGAGCGCCGCCACCTCGGTCTCGGTGCGCGTGCAGGGCAACCGGCTCGTGAACGCCGCCGGTGCCCCGGTGCGCCTGCTCGGCGTGAACCGGTCGGGCACCGAGTTCGCCTGCGTCCAGGGCTGGGGCTTCTTCGACGGCCCGTCCGACGCCGCCTCGATCGCCGCGATCGCCGCCTGGCACGTGGACGCCGTGCGCGTCCCGCTCAACGAGGACTGCTGGCTCGGGATCAACGGGGTCTCGAGCACCTACGGCGGCAGCGCCTACCGCAGCGCCGTCACCGGCTACGTCTCCCGGCTGCACGCGGCCGGCCTGGCCGCGGTGCTCGACCTGCACTGGAGCGCGCCGGGCACCCAGAAGGCGACCGGCCAGCAGCTGATGGCCGATGCCGACCACTCGCCCGCGTTCTGGCGGTCGGTCGCCACCATTTTCAAGGGCGACCCGGGTGCGGTCTTCGACCTCTACAACGAGCCGCACGGCATCAGCTGGTCCTGCTGGCGCAACGGCTGCACCACCTCGGCCGGCTGGAAGGCGGCCGGCATGCAGTCCCTGCTGGACGCGGTGCGCGGCACCGGCGCGACCAACGTCGTGCTGGCCGGCGGCCTGAACTGGGCCGGCGACCTGTCCGGCTGGCTCGCCAACAAGCCCTACGACCGCGCCGGGCAGCTGGCCGCGAGCGCCCACATCTACAACTTCAGCCAGTGCAGCACGTCCAGCTGCTGGGACCGGACGATCGCCCCGGTGGCGGCCGCCGTCCCGGTCGTCACCGGCGAGGTCGGCGAGGACGACTGCGCCGGGTCGTTCGTGAACTCCTACCTGCCCTGGGCCGACGCCCACGGGGTGTCCTACCTGGGCTGGACCTGGAACACCTGGGGCTGCGGCTCCGGCCCGGCCCTGATCAGCGCCTACGACGGCACGCCCACGACGTTCGGTGCCGCCGTGCGCCAGCACCTCGCCGGGCTCGCCTCTCCCGCCCCGGTGGCCGTGGCGCCGGTCTCGACGACGTCGACGGCCGGCACGGTCTACGACTTCGAGTCGGGCACCGCCCCGTGGCACGCCGAGAGCACCGGCGCCACGGTGTCCGCCAGCACGGCGGCGCAGCACGACGGCACGCGGAGCCTGGCGGCCACCGCGCCCACGACCAGCGCGAGCACGGCGGTGCTGCGGGTCAACGACGCCGGCGCGAACACCCTCGACCCCTCCGCCGGAGCGACCCTGTCGGCGTGGGTCATGGTGCCGGCCGGCGCGCCCGGCTCGGGCTGGACCGCGGACCTGGAGCTGCAGGACTCGTCGTGGTCCTGGCACGCGGGCGCCCGGGTGGCCCTGGTGCCCGGCCAGTGGACCAAGGTGGTCCTCGTGCCCACCGCGGCCACCTGGAGCGGGCACCGCGCCCTGGGCGTGCAGCTGGTCTCCACCCAGACCGGGCAGGCACCGCTCACCGTCTACGTCGACCAGGTCGCGCAGAGCTCATAGGTGGGCGGGCCTGAACTGGTCCGCGTCAGGGGCCGGTGGAGCGGCAGGGGCGGGCGCGCAGGGCGGCGACGTAGTCGTCCGGCGCGCCCGCCGCCTCCGCGGCGTCGGCGAGGATGCCGAGGTAGCGCGCCCCGGGCAGGCCGCCCTCGTAGGCGTCGAGGACGTAGACCCAGGCCAGCGCCTCGCCCTCCAGGGTCTGCACCCGCACGTGCACCTTGGTGTAGAGCCCCGTGCTGGCGCCCTCCCACTCGTCCAGCGCGGTCTGGTCGGCGTCGGTGAGCTCGTAGAGGGCCACGAAGACCTGCTCGAACGGGTCCTCGGCCAGGGTGGCCAGCGCACCCTCCCAGCCGGCGTCCTCGCCGCCGAACGTCAGCCGCCAGCCCACCAGCCACCCGGTGCCGCGCTGCGGGGAGTGCGGGGCGCGCAGCGCCATCTGGGCCGGGTCCATGTTGCTGCCGTAGGCGGCGTAGAGGGCCATGCCCCAAGCCTGCCCGACGCCGGGCCCGGTCCATGCACCCGGCACCCCGGTCGCCGCGCCGGGGAGGAGACCGCGGGATGGGAGGATGGGGCCCGTGGGCAGCGCGAGCGGTCGGACCAGCAGGACGCGGATCGTCGTCGTCGGCGGCGGGCCGGGCGGCTACGAGGCGGCGCTGGTGGCGGCGCAGCTCGGGGCCGACGTCACGGTCATCGACCGCGACGGGCTCGGCGGATCGGCGGTGCTCACCGACTGCGTGCCGAGCAAGACCCTCATCGCCGTCGCCGAGGTGATCACGCTCACCAGCGACTCCGGCGAGCTCGGGGTGCGCCTGGCCGACGGCGGCTCCCCGGCCGGCCGGATCAAGGTCGACCTGGGCGAGGTGAACCGCCGGGTCAAGGCCCTGGCGCTGGCGCAGTCCGACGACATCGCCGCCCGGCTGGACAAGGAGGGCGTGCGCGTCGTCCACGGCCTCGGTCGGCTGGACGGGCCGCAGAAGGTCGTCGCCGCCCTGCCCGGCGGCGGCGAGGAGACCCTCGAGGCCGACGTCGTGCTGCTGGCCACCGGCGCCCACCCGCGCACGCTGCCCTCGGCGGTGCCCGACGGCGAGCGCATCCTCACCTGGGAGCAGCTCTACGACCTCGACGCCCTGCCCGAGCGGCTGGTCGTCGTCGGGTCCGGTGTCACCGGCGCCGAGTTCGCCGGCGCCTACAACGCGCTCGGCTCCGAGGTCACCCTGGTCTCCAGCCGGGACCACGTGCTGCCCGGCGAGGACGCCGACGCCGCCCAGGTCGTCGAGGACGTCTTCCGCCGGCGCGGCATGACCGTGCTGTCCCGCTCGCGCGCCACCGGCGTGCAGCGCACCGCCGACGGCGTGCTGGTCACGCTGGAGGACGGGCGGACCGTGGAGGGCACGCACTGCCTGATGGCGGTCGGCTCGATCCCCAACACCAGCGGGATCGGGCTGGAGGAGGCCGGGGTCGAGCTGGACCGCGGCGGCTTCGTGCAGGTCGACGGCGTCAGTCGCACCACCGCCCGCGGCGTCTACGCGGCCGGCGACTGCACCGGCGTGCTGATGCTCGCCTCGGTGGCCGCGATGCAGGGGCGGATCGCCATGTGGCACTCGCTCGGCGACGCCGTCGCCCCGCTGGAGCTGCGCACCGTGTCCTCCAACGTCTTCACCGACCCGGAGATCGCGACCGTCGGCTACAGCCAGCGCGACGCCGAGGAGGGCCGCATCGACGCCGCGGTGGTCAAGCTGCCGCTGGCCACCAACGCCCGGGCCAAGATGCTCGGCTTCTCCGACGGCTTCGTGAAGCTGCTCTGCCGCCCCGGCTCGGGCTCCATCCTCGGCGGCGTCGTCGTGGCCCCCCGCGCCTCCGAGCTCATCCACCCTGTCGCCCTGGCCTGCGAGCAGCGCCTCACCGTGGACCAGGTCGCGCACACCTTCACCGTCTACCCGTCGCTGTCCGGCAGCCTCGCCGAGGCCGCGCGGCAGCTGCACATCACGTCGTAGACAGGCTCCGGTCGGGACGATCACGGGCCGCGGTCCTCACTCGCCCATCGACGTGAATTCTGCTGGGTGGGCGAGCTTTCTCCTCGGTCGGGCCTCGCGCTCGATGGCGGTGATCTCCTGGAGCGCGGTCATGCTCCGCACGGTCGACGGCGCCGGTGACGGGGGAGCAGGTGGATGGCCGGTCCGGGCGGCCGCCGCCGGACCGCCTCGCCCGGGCCGCCGCGTGACCGAATCGCGCAGGCGGTCTCCGGCGTGCCGCCTGCCGGGAGGCTCGACACGCCGTTCCCGGGCGAAGAGAGCCTGCGCATATCGGACAGGGGGCGGCCGCCTGACCTGCGCTGGGCCCGGCATCCGTCACCGGGTCAGTTGTTGCCGAAGTCGCCCCCGCCGCCGAAGTCCCCGCCTCCGCCCCAGTCGCCACCCCCGCCGAAGTCGCCGCCGCCGCCCCAGCCCCCGGAGCGGTCGTCGAAGCCGCCGTCGACGCCCTGGCCGAAGCCGTTGTCGTAGCCCTGCGCGTAGCCGGCGTCGTAGCCCCAGCCGGGGCCGTAGCCGCCACCCCCGAAGAGCACCCCGCCCAGGGCGGTGCCGACGAGGATGCCGGGCAGCATCCCGCCCATCCCGTAGCCGGAGTAGTAGCCGCCGGCCCAGGGGCCGTAGGCGGGGCCGGCGTCCCAGTAGGGCCGGCGCATGCCGCCGACGAGCACCTGGCGGGCCTCCGGCTCGTAGCCGCGCTCGACCCGCTCGGCGTCGGCTGCGCACGCGGGCACCTGGCGGGGCGCGCCGCCGGCCGGGGCCCAGGTGACGTCGCGGGCGGACGGGCCGTGCTGCGGGTTGAAGAAGCATGGCGGGCGCCGTTCGGGCACCGGCCGGCCGGCCAGGCGCGCCCGCACGCACTCCATCCAGTAGCGGCCGTCCTCCAGGGCGGTCGACACCCGCTGCAGGTCCTGCGAGCGCTGCGCGGTCTCGAGCGACTGCTTGGCGGTGTCGTACGCGTCCATCGCCCGGCTGTAGTCGGTGACCGCCTCCGGCGGGGTGGTCGGGGCGTCGACGTCGAGGTCGAGCCGGGCGATGTCCTCGCCGAAGCGGGTCACGTCCTCCTCGGCGGCGCCGCGCACCTCGGCCAGCTCGGCGGCCTCCTGCTCCTGCCGGCGCCGCTTGCCCCGCCGGCTGGCGGCCACGGCGAGGGCGCCTCCGCCGCCGACGAGGGCGAGCAGCACCCAGCCGCCGGCGCCGGGGCCGCCGGAGCC
Source organism: Motilibacteraceae bacterium (assembly GCA_051953655.1). Lineage (GTDB taxonomy): Bacteria > Actinomycetota > Actinomycetes > Motilibacterales > Motilibacteraceae > JBQCHF01. The sequence continues at coordinate 34,411 of JBQCIO010000015.1, read as the reverse complement.
GTCACTCCCGGTCGGTGCCGAGCCCACCCCCTTGTCGGAGCCCGTGCCGGACCCCGCCAGCTCGCGGTCCAGGCCGTCGAGGGCTGCGCTCACCGCCTCGGCGGCCGAGGACGCGTTGCTGCGCGCCTCGTTCGCGATGGCGCCGGCCTGCGTGGTGGACAGCAGGGTGGACCCGACGAAGATGCTGCCCGGCGTCACCAGCACGTAGCTGCCCTGCCGCCGGACGGCGTCGACGAGCTCGTTCAGCTGCGCCGTGCCCTGCACCGCCGACTTCGGCACGGCCGCGAGGTAGACCGAGGGGTCGGCGCCGACGACCCGTGCGCGGAGCTGCTGGTCCTGGTCGCCGAGGATCCCGCTGACCGCGGGGTCGACGTAGACCCGGTCGCCGCTGCGCAGCGCCTGAGCCGCTGCCTGCAGCGGCGAGTCGGCCGCGGCGGCCGGTCCGGCCGCGAGCGGGGACAGCAGCAGCGCGAGCAGCGCGACCACGACGGCGAGCAGGGCAGGCGCACGGCGGGAGAGCGCGCGGTCGGGTGTCGGGACAGGGGCCGCGAAGGTCCTCATGCCTCGATGGTGCCCTGCCCGCGCCACCCGACGCCCTCCCGCCTACGAGGGGGGGGAGTCAGCCCTTGATCTCGCAGAGGACGGCGCCGCTGGTCACGGTGGCGCCGACCTCGGCGGCCAGCGACGTGACGGTGCCGGCCTTGTGGGCGTTGATCGGCTGCTCCATCTTCATCGCCTCGAGGACGACGACGAGGTCGCCGGCGGCCACCTCCTGGCCCTCCTCCACGGCGATCTTCACGATGGTGCCCTGCATGGGGGAGGTGAGGGAGTCGCCGCTCACGGCGGCGGCGGCCTTGCCGCCGCCGGCGCGACGGGCCGGCTTCTTCGGCCCGCGGGAGCCCGGAGCAGCGGCGCCGATGCCGCCGAGCCCGGCCGGCAGGACGACCTCGAGCCGCTTGCCGCCGACCTCGACGGTGACCTTCTCGCGCTCCTCCGGCTCGGCGCCCTCCGCGGCGCCGGCGTAGGGCTCGATCCGGTTGTCGAACTCGGTCTCGATCCAGCGGGTGTGCACGCTGAACGGCTGCGCCGGGTCGGCCGGGGCGAAGGCCGGGTCGCTGACGACGGCGCGGTGGAACGGGATGACGGTGGGCATGCCGTCGACCTCGAACTCGGCCAGCGCGCGGCGCGAGCGCTCGAGCGCCTGCTGGCGGGTGGCGCCGGTGACGACCAGCTTGGCGATGAGCGAGTCGAAGGCGCCGGGCACCGTCTCGCCCTGCTCGTAGCCGCCGTCGAGGCGCACCCCGGGGCCGGCCGGCGGCTCCCACCTGGTCAGCGTGCCCGGCGCGGGCAGGAAGTTGCGCCCGCCGTCCTCGGCGTTGATCCGGAACTCGATGGAGTGGCCGCGCAGCACCGGGTCGTCGTAGCCGAGCGCCTCGCCGTCGGCGATCCGGAACATCTCGCGCACCAGGTCGATGCCGCTGACCTCCTCGGTGACCGGGTGCTCGACCTGCAGCCGGGTGTTGACCTCGAGGAAGGAGATGGTTCCGTCCACACCCACCAGGAACTCGCAGGTGCCGGCGCCGACGTAGCCGGCCTCGCGCAGGATCGCCTTGCTGGCGCGGTAGAGCTCGGCCAGCTGGGCCTGCGTGAGGAACGGCGCCGGCGCCTCCTCGACCAGCTTCTGGTTGCGCCGCTGCAGCGAGCAGTCGCGGGTGCTGACGACGACGACGGTGCCGTGCTGGTCGGCGAGGCACTGCGTCTCGACGTGGCGGGGGTGGTCCAGGAACCGCTCGACGAAGCACTCGCCGCGGCCGAACGCGCTGATCGCCTCGCGCACCGCCGACTCGAACAGGTCCGGGATCTCCTCCATGGTGCGGGCCACCTTGAGCCCGCGGCCGCCACCGCCGTAGGCGGCCTTGATGGCCACCGGCAGCCCGTGCTCCTGGGCGAAGGCGACGACCTCGTCGGCGCCCGAGACGGGGTCGCTGGTGCCGGGCACCAGCGGGGCGCCCACGCGCTCGGCGATGTGCCGGGCCTTGACCTTGTCGCCGAGGGAGTCGATGGCGGCCGGCGGCGGGCCGATCCAGATCAGCCCGGCGTCGATGACGGCCTGGGCGAAGGCGGCGTTCTCGGCCAGGAAGCCGTAGCCGGGGTGGACGGCGTCGGCGCCGGAGCGCTGCGCCACGTCGATGATCTTCTCGATGGAGAGGTAGGTGTCGGCGGGGGTGGCGCCGTCCAGGGCGTAGGCCTCGTCGGCCACCCGCACGTGCAGGGCGTCGCGGTCGGGGTCGGCGTAGACCGCCACGCTCTCGATGCCGGCGTCGCGGCACGCGCGGGCGACCCGGACGGCGATCTCGCCGCGGTTGGCGATGAGGACCTTGCGCACGGTGCTCCCCTTGGCCGGTGACCGCCCCGCGCCCCGGTGCGCGGAACCCGCTTCCCCCGGGACTCTAGCGGGGGGTAGGACAGCAGCCGTGCGCGCCCCGGCGTGATCGTGAAGGGCTGGTGGCGGAATTGCGCCATCAGCCCTTGACGATCACGGAAGCGAGCTGACTACCGCATGATCCCCGTGTGGCCGAGGGAGTAGCGGCCCGGCTGGGGCCAGACGCACAGACCGTGCGGGCCCTTGCCGACGGCGATCTTCTTGATCAGGTGCCCGTCCACGGTGGAGATGGCGTAGACGACGCCGTTGTAGCGGCCGGAGAGCCAGAAGACCTTGCCGTCGGGGGAGAGACCGCCCATGTCCGGGCTGCCGCCGCCGGGCAGGTGCCACTTGGCCACCAGCTTGCCGGTGGCGAAGTCGAGCACCGAGACGCTGCCCTCGTCGCGGTTGCTGATGAGCAGGTGCTTGCTGTCGCGGGTGACGTAGAGCCCGTGCGTTCCCTTGCCGGTGGGCAGGAAGCCCTTGACCTTGAACCGGTCGCCGTCGAGCAGCCAGAGGCCGTTGGAGTTCATGTCGGCGATGTAGAAGGTCTTGCCGTCGGGGGAGAGCTTCACGTCCTGCGGCATGGCGTGGTAGGAGTGCGCGCCCTTGGTCCGCGGCAGGGCGATCTTGCCGACGACCTTCTTCTCCGCGGTGTCGACCTTGAGCACGTCACCGGAGAACTCGCAGCTGACGATGAAGTAGCGGCCGTCGGCGGACCAGTCGGCATGGTTGACGCCCGCGCAGTCGGCCGGGACCGACTTCTGCACCTTCATGGTGTGCGGGTCGCGGAACACGAGCTGCCGGTCGTTCGAGGCCATGACCACCGCGGACTTCCCGTCCGGGGTGAAGTAGAGGTTGTAGGGGTCGTGGACCGGGACCGGCTTGCCGGCCTTGCCCGTCCGCGGGTCGATCGGGGTGAGCGAGTTGCCCAGGTCGTTGTTGACCCACAGCGTCCTCAGGTCCCACGAGGGCACCACGTGCTGCGGCTCGCGGCCGACCGGCAGGGTCCCGACGACCGTGTAGGTCTTCGGGTCGATCACGGTCACGGTGTTGCTCAGCGTGTTGGGCACGTAGACGCGGTAGAGGTCCCCCTTGACCGCGGGCGCGAGGTTGTTCGGCGTGTCCGCGGCCCACACGTCGTCCGGGTTCAGCGGCGGCGGCATCCCGGGCAGCAGGTCCGCGGCGGCCTGGGTGGTGGCGGGGGTGCCCGCCGGGGTCGCGGCGCCCGACGCCGACGGGCTGTCGGAGGCCTTCGGGGAGCCGCTCGGGGAGCTCGACGACGCCCCGCTGCCGGTCCCCGCGCTGCCGCTGCTGCACCCGGCCAGGACGACGCCGGCGGCCAGAGCGGCGGCGACGGCGCGCAGGGCGGGGCGCGCGGAGGCTGGGCGGGAGAGGCGGTGTCGGACGGTCACGCGAGCAGCTCCGAGACGGTGACGGGGCGCAGCCCCTTGCGGGACAGGCCGGACAGGATGGCGGGCAGGGCGGTGAGGGTGACTCGATGCCCCAGGTGCAGGCTGACGACCGAGCCGTTCTGCACGTTCCCCAGAACCGCCCGTTCCACCGTCGCCGCGCTCGGGTCCTGCCAGTCCAGCGAGTCGACGTCGTAGGACAGGCAGGTGCGGTAGCCCGCCTTGCCCGCCGCGGCCCGGATGGTCGGGGTGGTGTGCTGGGTTCCGCTGGCGCGGAACCAGCGTTGCGCGCTGCCGGTGACCTTGCGCAGGCGTTCGGCGCATCCGACGACCTCGGCGTAGGCCTGCGTCGCGCCCAGCTGGCGCATCGGCTGGTGGTGCCAGGTGTGGTTGCCCAGCTCGTGGCCGCCGTCGAGCACCGCCCGGGCGGTGTCCGGCTGCTCGTCCAGCCAGGTGCCGACGGCCAGCACGGTGACGTGGGTCCCGGCCTTCGCCAGCTCGGCGAGCAGGGCGCGGCCGAGCGCGGGGTCGCCGGCCCCGTGGAAGGTCAGGGCCACCAGGGGCTTGTCCCGCGGGCCGTGCCCCACCTCGACGGCGGGCCCGGTGGGCTGCGGGGTCGGCTGCGGGGCGGCCTGCGCGGAGCCGGCGGTGCTCGCGGCGGGGCTGGGCGGGGCCGGCGAGCCCGCCGGGGTGCCGGTGCCGGACCCGCTCGCGACGGGGGTGGGGCTGCCCGCCGGTGAGGCGCCCCGGCTGCCGGAGGGGGCGCACCCGGCTGCGGCCGCCGCCGCGGCCAGCGCGGCACCTCGCAGCAGGGTCCGCCGGTCGATCCCGCGGTCGTCGCCCGTGTCGTCGGTCTCGTCCGTGCCGCTCATGCGGCCAGGCTAGGCAGCGGTGGCGAGGCGGCCGACCGGCGCATGACGCAGGACGGCGAAGGTTTGCCCGATCTTGCCGAAAGCCGCAGCGAGCGCGCCTCAGCGCGCCCAGAGGTCGGTGATGCGCAGGTCGAGCTGGGCCAGCAGCCGGCGCAGCAGCGGCAGCGACAGGCCCACCACGTTGTGGTGGTCGCCCTCGATGCCCTCGACGAACGGGCCGCCCAGGCCGTCGACGGTGAACGCGCCGGCCACCCGCAGCGGCTCGCCGGTGGCGACGTAGGCGGCGATCTCCTCGTCGTCGACGTCGGCGAAGTGCACCACGGTGGAGGCGGTGCCCTCGGCCGAGCGGCTGCCGCCGGCGATGAGCAGCCGGTGACCGGTGTGCAGCACGCCGGTGCGCCCGCGCATGGCGCGCCAGCGCTGCACCGCGTCGGTCGCGTCGCGCGGCTTGCCCAGGGTCTGACCGTCGAGATCGAGCACCGAGTCGCAGCCGAGGACGAGGGTGCCCGGCTCCTGGCCCGCGGCCACCGACGCCGCCTTGCGCCGGGCCAGCTCCTGCGCGGTGGCCGCCGGCGAACCGGCGTCGACGCCGTCCTCGTCCACCCCGCTCACGACGACCTTGGGGTCCAGGCCGGCGCGGCGCAGCACCTCCAGGCGGGCGGGGCTGGCCGAGGCGAGGACGAACGGGCGGGGGCTGCTCACCAGCCGGTCCTCGCGCTCCAGCGCCAGGCGTCGGGCCCGGGCCGGAGGGGCCGGCGCAGGCCGGTGGTGCGGTCGGTCCAGCGGGACGGCGCGGGTGGCTCCGACGTCGGGGCGCCGGTGGGCAGCGCGGCCACGACGGCCACCAGCGCGGCCAGCTCGGCGTCGTCCGGCGTGCCGCGGACCACCCGCAGCACCGGTCGCTGATCGAGCTGCTCGGGCTGCGCGCCGGCCTCGCCGGACTGCTCCGACTGCTCTGCCTCGCTCACCGCTCCTCCTCGTCCTCGCCGTCCCACTCGTCCGGCTCGCCGCGCGAGACCGAGTAGGTCGGCACCACGAAGCCGGCGCCCTCGAGCCGCTCCACGAGCTGCAGCGCCCCCTCGTCCACCGCGGCCAGCGCCTGGTCCAGCATCTCCTCCGGCCGGTCGGAGGGCACCCCGACGAGCAGGTGCAGGAAGAACTCGTCGACCACGAGGTCGGCGTCGTCGTCCTCGGTGAGGTCGACCTCGTCCAGACCGCCCACCGGAACCATCGGCGGCAGTCCGAGCACCACCCCGGCCGCGCTGTGCACGTCGGACAGGGCGTCGTCGAACGCCTCCTCCGCGGCGTTGAGGCGCGGGTCCGACGCGGCGTCGGTGAGGTCGTCGGACTCGGCGGCCACGCCCTCCACCGACGCCGCCCAGGCGTCGAGGCGGCGGTGCAGCTCGGCGACGGCGGTGCGCAGGTCCTCGACGGCGCTCACAGCGGGATGTTGCCGTGCTTCTTGGGCGGCAGGCTCTCGCGCTTGGTGCGCAGGGCCCGCAGCGCGCGCACCACGTGGGCGCGGGTGGACGACGGGGCGATGACGGCGTCGACGTAGCCGCGCTCGGCCGCGATGTAGGGGTTGGCGAGGGTGTCCTCGTACTCCTCGATGAGCCGGGCGCGCTCGGCGTCGGGGTCCGTCGCCTGGGCGAGCGTGTGCCGGTGCAGGATGTTGACCGCGCCCTGCGCGCCCATGACCGCGATCTGCGCGGTGGGCCAGGCCAGGTTGATGTCGGCGCCGAGGTGCTTGGAGCCCATGACGTCGTAGGCGCCGCCGTAGGCCTTGCGCGTGATGACGGTGACCAGCGGCACGGTGGCCTCGGCGTAGGCGTAGATGAGCTTGGCGCCGCGGCGGATGATGCCGTTCCACTCCTGGCTGGTGCCGGGCAGGAAGCCGGGCACGTCCACGAAGGTGAGCACCGGGATGTTGAAGGCGTCGCAGGTGCGCACGAACCGGGCCGCCTTCTCCGAGGCGTCGATGTCGAGCGTGCCGGCGAACTGCATCGGCTGGTTGGCGACCACGCCCACCGAGCGGCCCTCGACCCGGCCGAAGCCGATGAGGATGTTGGGCGCGAACAGCGGCTGCACCTCGAGGAACTCGCCGTCGTCCAGCACGTGCTCGACGACGGTGTGCATGTCGTAGGGCTGGTTGGGCGAGTCGGGGATCAGCGTGTCGAGCTCGAGGTCCTCGGCGGTGGTCTCCAGGTCGGCCTCGGCGTCGAAGGACGGCGGGTCCTCGAGGTTGTTGCTGGGCAGGTAGGACAGCAGCGCCTTGACGTAGTCGACGGCGTCCTGCTCGTCCGACGCCATGTAGTGGGCGTTGCCGCTCTTGGTGTTGTGGGTGCGCGCGCCGCCCAGGTCCTCGAACTCGACGTCCTCGCCGGTGACCGTCTTGATGACGTCGGGCCCGGTGATGAACATGTGCGAGGTCTGGTCGACCATCACGGTGAAGTCGGTGATGGCGGGGGAGTAGACCGCGCCGCCGGCGCACGGGCCCATGATGAGCGAGACCTGCGGGACCACGCCGCTGGCGTGCACGTTGCGCAGGAAGATCTGGCCGTAGAGGCCGAGGGAGACCACGCCCTCCTGGATGCGCGCGCCGCCGGAGTCGTTGATGCCGATGACCGGGCAGCCGGTCTTCATGGCCAGGTCCATGACCTTGACGATCTTCTCGCCGAAGACCTCGCCGAGCGACCCGCCGAACACGGTGAAGTCCTGCGCGAACACGCACACCTGACGGCCGTCGAGGGTGCCGTAGCCGGTGACGACGCCGTCGCCGTAGGGGCGGTTCTTCTCCAGCCCGAACGCGGTGGACCGGTGCCGGGCGAACTCGTCGAGCTCCACGAACGAGCCCTCGTCCAGCAGGGCGAGGATCCGCTCGCGCGCGGTCATCTTGCCCTTGGCGTGCTGCTTCTCCACCGCCCGGCTCGAGCCGGCGTTGACGGCCTCGTCGGCGCGTCGCTGGAGGTCGGCGAGCTTGCCCGCGGTGGTGTGCAGGTCGGGCCCTTGGGTCGGCGCCGGCTGCTCGGGCTGCGCGCTCATCGTGGCCTCCAGGACGCCAGGTGGGATCCAGCCGGGTGGGGACACCGTCGGCAGGCGGTCGGGACGGTCGTGGCGAGCGGCGGGGGGCGCCGCGAGGCGGAGCCCACCGTCGGGCGCTCTCGTAGCCTAGCCAGGTGTCCCCCGGCCCCTACTCCGACCTGACCAGACCGCCGCTGCGCGAGACCTCGCTCGCCCACGGCCTGCTCCTGCCCGGCGGGCTGTGGACGTCGCTGCGGGTGGTTCCGGTCACCGGCTCCACCAACGCCGACGTCGCCGCCGCGGCCGCGGAGGGGGCGCCCGAGGGCCTGGTGGTGGTGGCCGAGGAGCAGCGCTCGGGCCGTGGCCGGCTGGACCGGGTCTGGCAGATGCCGGCCCGCGCGGGCCTGCTGTTCTCGGTGCTGCTGCGCCCGTCGCTGGAGCCGGCCCGGTGGGGGTGGCTGCCGCTGCTGGCGGGCGTCGCGTGCGCGGAGGCGGTGCAGTCGGTCACCGGCGTCGAGGCCGCCCTGAAGTGGCCCAACGACGTCATGGTGGGCGAGCGCAAGCTGGCCGGGATCCTCGCCGAGCGTCGCGTGGGCGACGGGTCGGGCGACGCGCTGGTGCTGGGGATCGGCCTCAACGTCTCGCTGTCGCGGGAGGAGCTGCCGGTGCCGACGGCGACCTCGCTCGCGCTGGAGACCGAGGAGCCGGTGGACCGCGACCCCGTGCTGCGGGCGGTGCTGCGTGCGCTGGAGCACCGCTACCGCCGGTTCGTGGGCGCGGGCGGTGACCCGGAGCGCTCGCAGCTGCTCGAGGAGTACCGCGTCCGCTGCGCCACCATCGGCCGCGAGGTGCGCGTGCTGCTGCCGGCCGACCGCGAGCTCCTGGGCCGCGCGGTGGACGTCGACGCCGAGGGGCGGCTCGTGGTGGACGGGCCGGACGGGCGGGTCGCCGTGGCGGCGGGGGACGTCGTGCACGTGCGGTGAGGAGGTGCGGCCGCGGGTCGCGCTGGTCGTCCGGTGCGCACGGCGGCGAGCGGCCGCTGTGGCACGGTCGACGGCGCTGGTGACGGGGGGCGACGGGCGCGGGGCCGGCCGGCGGTCCGTCGGGAGGCCGACCAAGATCAAAGCCATTGGGTCGGGGGCACCCAGAACCAAACCTATTGGCTCTGGGTGCCCCTGACCCAACGAGTTCGATCATGAGCGGGTCGCCGACGTCGCCCGTCCCTGCGGCCGAATCCGGGCCGCACGGGGGGCGCCCGTGCCACGATCGACCTCAGGGGCACGAGGGGCGTGCCGGGAGGGACGGTGATGGGCTACCCGCAGCGCCTGCTCGGGCAGGGGGAGCGCATCGACGTCGAGATGCGGCCGCACTGGAAGGTGCTGTTCGTCCCGGTGGTGCTGCTGCTGGTCGTGGTGCCGGTGGCCAGCTTCCTGGCCGCGGTGCTCGGCGACGCCCTCGGCGGCTGGGCCCGGTGGGTGGAGATCGCGGTGGCCGCGGCCATCGTGCTGGTGTGGGTCGTGGTCCCGTTCGCCCGCTGGTACACGACGCAGTACGTGTTCACGAACCGCCGCATCATCGTGCGCAGCGGGCTGCTCACCCGGCGCGGCAAGGACATGCCGCTGTCCAAGGTGAACAACGTGTCCTTCGAGAAGTCCCTGCTCGAGCGGATCCTCAACGCCGGCACGCTCATCGTGGAGTCCGGGGCGGAGTCCGGCGGGCTGCGGATCGCGCACGTGCGCGACGTCGAGGAGGTGCAGCGCGAGGTCTACCGGCTGCACGAGGAGGACGACGCGTGGCGGCGGCGGGACCGCGACGGCGACCCGTGGAACAGCGCGGACGACGACACCACCTCCCACCCGCACCGCACCGGGCCGGCGTGAGCGACCCGACCTCGGGGGTGCCCGCGGCCGCGGCCGCGTTCGAGGAGCTCGTGCTCGGCGGCCCGCGCCGGTACACGCGCGAGCAGGTGGCCGAGCTGGCCGGGGTGAGCGTGCCCGAGGCGCGCCGGTACTGGCGGGCGCTGGGCTTCCCCGACGTCGGCGAGGTCGACCACCAGCGCGGCGCCTTCACCGACGCCGACGTCGAGGCGCTGCGGCTCCTGGTCGGGCTGGTCCGCGGCGGGGTGCTCGAGGAGGACCTGGCGGTCAGCCTCACCCGGGCGCTCGGGCACACCATGGCCCGGCTGGTGGAGTGGGAGGTGGAGGCGCTCACCGAGCAGCTGCTCGAGCGGCGCGGGCTGCAGCGGCCCGACTCGCTGCTGGAGGGGGTGGCGCTCGGCGCGGCCCACCTCGACGACCTCGAGCGGCTGCTGGTGTTCGCCTGGCGGCGGCAGGTGGCCGCGGCCGCCTCGCGGGTGGTCGCGGCGGCCGAGGCCGGCGTGGAGCGGGGGCTCGTGACCGTCGGGTTCGCGGACCTGGTCGCGTTCAGCCGGCTCAGCCAGCGCCTCTCCGAGCGGGAGCTGGCCGCGCTGGTGCGCCGGTTCGAGGAGCTGGCCAACGACGTCGTCGCCGCCGGGCACGGACGGGTGGTCAAGACGGTGGGCGACGAGGTGCTGTTCGTGGCCGACCAGGTGCCCGACGCCGCCCGGATCGCCCTCGCGCTGGCGGCGGCGATGTCCGCGGACGCGGCCCTGCCCGACGTCCGCATCGGCCTGGCCACCGGCCCGGTGGTGGCCCGTTTCGGCGACGTCTTCGGCCGCACGGTCAACCTGGCCAGCCGGCTGACCGCCATGGCCCAGCCCGGCACGGTGCTGGTGGACCGGGGCACCGCGCTGGCGCTGGAGGGCGTCGACGGCTTCGTGGTGGACCGCGAGCAGGTGCGCGCCGTGCGCGGGCTCGGGCTGGTCGAGCCGGCCGTGCTGCGGGCCGCCGGCTGAGGCGACGGCCGCCCCCACCCTTGACCGTTCTGCGCAGGCGGCCCTCGCCCGGAAGCGGTGTGTCTGGCGTCCGACGACGAGACGCGCCGCGGTGTGCCTGCGCAGATCGGTCCACGCCCAGCGGCCCCGGGCGAGAGCGTTCGCGCCGCCACGGGCTACCGTGCGGGCCGTGACCGACCTCAACGACGCGGCCGGGCAGCCCGAGGTGCACAGCGAGCGGTTCGTCCGCGTGGAGCGGCACGGCGACCGCGGCCACGTGGCCGAGCTGGTGCTGGACCGGGCCGCCGCGCACAACGCCCTGAGCACCGAGATGGCCCGCCAGGTGGCCGCCGCCACCCGCGACCTCGCCGCCGACGACTCCGTGCGCGCCGTCGTCCTGACCTCCAGCAGCAGCAAGGCCTTCTGCGTGGGCGCGGACCTGAAGGAGCGCAACACCTACACCGACGCCGACCTGATGGCGCAGCGGCCGGTGTTCCGCGCCGCGTTCGGCGGGATCCTCGCGCTGCCGGTGCCGAGCGTGGCCGCGGTGCACGGGTTCGCCCTCGGCGGCGGGCTGGAGCTGGCGCTGTCCTGCGACCTCGTCGTGGTGGACGAGAGCGCCGTCGTGGGGCTGCCCGAGGTGACCGTGGGCGTCATCCCCGGCGGCGGCGGCACCCAGCTGCTGCCGCGCCGGATCGGTGCCGCCCGCGCCGCCGACCTGATCTTCACCGGCCGCCGGCTCGACGCCGCCGAGGCCGAGCGGATCGGCCTGGTCGACCGGCGCGTCCCGGCCGGGCAGGCGCGCGAGGCGGCGCTGGAGCTGGCCGCCACCATCGCCGGCAACTCGCCGGTGGGCGTGCGCAACGCCAAGCGGGCGCTGCGCCACGGCGCCGACGTCGACCTCGCCACCGGCCTCGACGTCGAGGACTCGGCCTGGCGGGCCACCGCGTTCAGCGGCGACCGGCACGAGGGCGTCGCCGCGTTCAACGAGAAGCGCCGCCCCGACTGGCCGGGCATCTCCAGATGAGCGACCTCCCCGAGAGGCTCAGCCTGCGCGAGGTCGGACCGCGCGACGGTCTGCAGAACGAGGCGCCGGTGCCCACCGAGGCCAAGGTGGCGCTCATCGACGCCCTGTCCACCACCGGCGTCGGCCGGATCGAGGCCGTCTCCTTCGTGCACCCCAAGGCGATCCCGCAGATGGCCGACGCCGACGCCGTCTGGTCGGCCATCGACCGCGCCGACGACGTCCGCTACTCCGCGCTGGTGCCCAACCTGCGCGGGGCGCAGCGCGCGCTGGACGCGGGCTTCCGCGAGATGGAGGTGGTGGTGAGCGCCTCGGACACGCACAACCGCAAGAACGTCAACCGCAGCACGGAGGAATCGCTCGACGACATCGCCGAGCTGCTGGCGCTCGCGCACGGTCGGGGCGCCACCTGCCAGGTCATCGTCTCCACCGCGTGGGGCTGCCCCTACGAGGGCGACCTGCCGGTGGAGCGGGTGCTGGCGGTGGCCGGCCGGGCGCTGCGCGACGGCGCCGACGGCATCTCCTACGGCGACACCACCGGCATGGCCACGCCGGCCCGGGTGACCCGGCTGGTGGGCGAGACCCGCAGCGCCTTCCCCGACGCCGCGCTCAACCTGCACTTCCACAACACCCGCGGCACCGGACTGGCCAACGTGCTGGCCGCGCTGCAGCTCGGCGTCAGCGACTTCGACGCCAGCATCGGCGGCCTGGGCGGCTGCCCCTACGCGCCCGGCGCGACCGGCAACATCGCCAGCGAGGAGCTGGTGCACATGGTCGAGGACATGGGCGTGGCGACGGGGATCGACCTCGACGCGATGCTGGCGGCCGCCGCCGAGGCGGAGCGCCTCGTCGGCCGCACCCTGCCCTCGCAGGTCCTGCGCGCCGGCCCGCGCACCCGCACCATCCCGGCGTAGGGCCGCCCGGTGGGGTGAGGGTGCCCGTCACTCCCTCTCTGTGACAAAAGGTCACCCTCACCCCATCCCGGCCGATCCGTTCTCCGCGGCCTGCACCCGTCCGGGCGGGAGTTCGCGCAAAAACCCTCCGCCCCGCTCGGCCAACCCCGATCATGAGCGCGCTGTCCGGCTTGGGGGGCCGGGGGCCGGGACGGCGAAAGGGGACGGCGTGCCGCAGCACGGCGCCACCGCACGGCTGCGCGCGCTCGTGGACAGCGCGCACGAGATCGCGCGCGCCCGCAGCGGGGACGACGTGCTCACGGTGGTCACCGAGGCGGCGCGCCGCGTCCTCGACGCCGACGTCGCGAGCCTGGTCCGGCACGAGCGCGAGCGGGGCCTGGCCCGGACCCTCGTCCGCGCCGGTGAAGGGGTGCCCACCCGCCAGCGGCGGCCCGGGGCCGACTACGAGCCGATCGGGGAGCAGGCCGGCGCGACCGAGCCGGTGGCGGTGACCCGCTTCGCGCTGCCCCAGTCCACCGACGCGTCCATGCCCGCCGGCGCGGCCGCGCTCGCCCGCTACGGCGTCACCCACGGCCTGGTGGTCCCCGTGCTGGTGCAGGGCCTGCGCTGGGGCGAGCTGCTGCTCGGCCGGACCGCCGCGCACGGCGGCGACTTCGACGACGAGGACGTCGACCTCGCCACGCTGCTGGCCGCGCAGGTGGCCATCGCCGTGGGACAGGCCGAGCACCTGGAGACCGTGCACCGGATCGCCTACACCGATCCGCTCACCGGCCTGGGCACCCGCCGCGCGTTCGAGGAGCGGCTGGACGCCGCCTTCGACCGGCACCGGCGCGAGGGCCACGCCGTCACCGTGCTGCTGGCCGACGTCGACGGCCTCAAGGAGGTCAACGACGCCGAGGGCCACGACGCCGGCGACGCGCTCATCCTCGCGATCGCCGAGCTCATGTCGACGGCCACCGCCGGGCTGCCGGGCGCCTTCGCCGGGCGTCTGGGCGGGGACGAGATGTGCGTGCTGGTGGAGGGCGGGGACCCCGAGCACGTCGTCGACGACGTGATCGCGGCAGCGCGGGCGCTCATCGCGCGCAGCACCTCGCTGCGCGGGCAGCGCGCGGTCTCGGTCGGCGTGGCCAGCACCGCCGACCCGATCGGGCGGGTGGAGGCGCCGTCCCGGCTGCTGCGGCTGGCCGACGCCGCCATGTACCGGGCCAAGCGGAGCGCCGCCCTGGTGCCCGTGGTGGCCGGACGACGGCTTCCCGACGAGGTGGCGCAGGAGCAGGTCCTGCCCGAGAGCGAGCCGGGCGCGCCCGAGCGCCGGGCGGTCCCGCATCGCCGGCACGCCACGGTCCGGGCGAGCGTGGACCCCGGGGCGCTGCTGGCGCACGGGGTGGCCGCGCTGGACGCCCTGCCCGGCGGCGACGTCGTGCGCCGGCTGGAGGCGGTGGCGGACACCGCGGCCGCCGCGCTGGACGCCTCGGCCTGGTGGGTCTCCCGGGTCGCACCGGGCCAGCACGCGCTGCGCACGGTCGCCTGGTCCCTCTACCGGATCCCCGACGCGCCCCCCGAGCCGCCGCAGGGCGTCCCCTCGTTCTCCCGCTGGGACGTCACCGAGTTCGACCTCGCGCACTACCCCTGGAGCGCCCGCGCGGTGGCCGGCGGCGGCTACGCCCTGGAGGCCGGGGCGCCGGGCAACGACCCGGCCGAGGACGCGCTGCTGGTGGTCAGCGGGCACGTCGGCGCGCTGGCCGCAGGCGCCACCGCGGCCGGCGTCGGTTGGCTCGTCGAGGTGTTCACCGACGAGATCAGCGCCCGGGTGGTCGGCCTGGTGCCGACCCTGCGCGCGCTGGTGGCGCTCGCCCTGCTGCCGGGGTGAGCGGGTGCGGGCTCGGGGAGGTGTGCCCCAAGGCATGTCCTAGGCTCGCGACAGCCCGCACCACCCCCGCGGGCGCCAGCTGAGCAACGGTGAACAGAGCAGCGGTGAACAGACCGAGCCACCCGCTCACGAGCACGACGAGGTGATTCGTGACCGCGCAGCAGCAGGACGCTGCCCAGGCAGCAGAGAGCAGCCGTGACGGCGCCGGTGCCAGCGGCGCCGATGCCGCCCCGCTCACCCCCGGCCACCACCCGCCGGTCGCCGCCCTGCGCGAGCGGGTCGAGCGCGGCGGCGCCACGAAGTACCACGAGGCCAACGCGGCCAAGGGGAAGCTGTTCGCCCGCGAGCGGATCGCGCTGCTGGTGGACGAGGGCTCGTTCGTGGAGGACGGGCAGCTGGCCAACGTGCTCGCCGGCGACCTGCCCGCCGACGGCGTGGTCACCGGCACCGCCACCGTGGACGGCCGTCCGGTCTGCCTGATGGCCAACGACTCCACCGTGAAGGCCGGCTCGTGGGGCGCCCGCACGGTCGAGAAGATCATCCGGATCATCGAGACCGCGTACCGGACCGGCGTGCCGATGGTCTACCTCGTCGACTCCGCCGGCGCGCGGATCACCGACCAGGTCGAGCTCTTCCCCGGCCGGCGCGGCGCCGGCAAGATCTTCTGGAACCAGGTTCGCGCCTCGGGCTCGATCCCGCAGGTGTGCGCTCTGTTCGGGCCGTCGGCGGCCGGCGGCGCCTACATCCCGGCGTTCTGCGACGTCGTCGTGATGGTCGAGGGCAACGCCTCGATGTACCTCGGCTCGGACCGGATGGTCGAGATGGTCACCGGCGAGAAGACCACGCTGGAGGCCATGGGCGGTGCGGCGGTGCACTGCAAGGAGTCCGGCGTCGGGCACTTCCTCGCCCAGAGCGAGCCCGAGGCGCTGGAGACGGTGCGCCGCTACCTCTCCTACCTGCCGTCGAACTGGGAGCAGCAGCCGCCGGCCGCCGAGCCGGCCGAGGCCCCCGACGTCGACCTCGGTGCGCTGGTGCCCGAGAGCGAGCGGCAGGCGTTCGACATGCGCCGCTACGTGAAGGGGTTGCTGGACAAGGACTCCTTCTTCGAGGTGCACGCGCTGTGGGCCCGCGAGCTCGTCGTCGGCTTCGGTCGGCTCGACGGCCAGGTGGTCGGCGTCGTCGGCAACAACTCGATGTTCAAGGGCGGCGTGCTGTTCGTGGACTCCGCGGACAAGGCCACCCGGTTCGTGCAGCTCTGCGACGCCTTCAACGTGCCGCTGCTGTTCCTGGCCGACGTGCCCGGCTTCATGGTCGGCACCGCCGTGGAGAAGCAGGGCATCATCCGGCACGGCGCCAAGATGATCACCGCGATCAGCGAGGCCACGGTGCCCAAGCTGTGCGTCGTCGTCCGCAAGGCCTACGGCGCCGGCCTCTACGCCATGGCCGGCCCCGGCTTCGAGCCGGACGCCACCCTGGCGCTGCCCACCGCGAAGATCGCCGTGATGGGCGCCGAGGCCGCGGTGAACGCCGTCTACGCCAACAAGATCGCCGCCATCGACGACGAGGCCGAGCGGGCCGCGTTCGTGGCCGCCCGCCGCGCCGAGTACGAGGAGGACATCGACGTCGTCCGCCTGGCCAGCGAGCTCGTCGTCGACGCGATCATCGAACCGGCCGCGCTGCGCGGGGAGCTGGTGCGCCGGTACCGCGCGCTGCGCGGCAAGGACCGCTCGTTCTCGCGGCGGCGGCACGGGGTGACGCCGGTCTGAGGCCGCGTCCTCGTACGTCTGCCGTTCTGATCAGCGGCTGCGCCGCGGGCCGACGCGCCGTCGCGAACCGATGAGCACGTGAGGGGTCCCCTCACCGGTCAAGTGGCACGTCAGGGGTCCCCCCACGCGGCCCGTGCCCGCCTCTGAGTACCCGTACCCAGGCGAAGTCGGGTACCAAAGCCGCTACCGGCGGTGTGTGGCCCGGCCGAAGATCACGGCGTGATCGACGAGCGGCTCCTCACCGACCCCACCCGCTGCCCGGCGTGCACCGCGCACCTCGTGCCCGGCCGCCCGGACTGCCCCGAGTGCCGCGTCGCCCTGCGCGGGCCGCTGCCGGAGCAGGTGTGGACAGCCTCGGTGGCGGCCGCGACCGCCCTGGATCGACGGGCGCGGCTGGTCGAGCAGCTGCGGGCCACCGCGCGGGTCCCCGCCGGTGCACCCGCCCTCATCTCCCCGCCCGCGCCGGCCGCTCCCGCCACCGCGCCGAGCCCCTTCCAGCCGCCGGTCGCCGCGCCGCCGCCCGCCCCCCGCGCCCCCAAGCCGGAGTGGACCCGCGCCCGCGTGCAGAACGTGCTGCTCAGCCTGGGGGTCCTGCTGCTCGCCGTCGCCGCCCTCGTCTTCCTGGCGGTGTCCTGGAACCTGCTCGGCGTCTGGGGCCGCGGCGCCGTGATGGCTGCCGCCACGGTCGCCGCCGGTGCCGGCGCGGTCGTCGCCGCCCGGCGGGGGCTGCGGGCCACCGGTGAGGCGGTCGCGGTGCTCACCGTGGCGCTCGCCCTCGTCGACGTCGTCGCGGTCCGGCTGGTGGACCTGCTGGGCGCTGCCGACGCCGCCACCCTGCGCTACGCCGCCGTCGGCATCGCCGTGGTGGCCGGGCTCGCGGCCGCCGCCGGTGCCGTGAGCGCGCGCCTGCTGGACCGCCCGCTGGCCGGCTGGACCTGGTCGGCGGTGCTGCTGGCCCAGCCGCCGCTGCTCCTGCTCGGCGCCGACGCCGCGGGCCGCTCGGACACCCCCTTCCTCCCGCTCGCCGTCGCCACCACGCTGCTGGTGCTGCTCGACTCCGGCACCGCCGTCCTGCTCGCCGCCCGCGGCGGACGCGCCGCGCACCCGGCCGCCGTGCTCGGCGCGCTGGCCGCCGGCTTCGCCGTGCCCGCGCTGGCCCTCGACGTCGTCGCCGGGCTGGACGACGCGCTGCCGGTCGCCGCCGGCGCGGGGCTGCTGCTCGGACTGGCAGCGGTGGCCGCCGGCGGCACCGTCGCCGCGCTGCGCGGGCTCGTCCCGCACAAGCTCGCCGTCGTGCCGGCCGGCGCCGCCGCCGTGCCGGTGTGGGCGGCCGCCGCGGTGGTCGCGATCCGTGTCGCCCCCGCGGGATGGGCGGCGCCGACGCTGGCCGCCGCCACCGTCGCGCTGCTGCTCGCCGCCGGTCTGCTGAAGCCGGCCCCCGCGAGCACCGCCGACGTCGAGGGCTGGCGCCGCGCCCCGTCCGCAGTGCTCCTCGCCGGCGCCGGCGCCGTCGGGCTCGCGACCGTGCCGGCGCTCGCGCTCACCGTCCTCGGCCCGTTCAGCTGGGTCGGGGCGGTCTGGGAGGGCAGCACCGGAACGCTCGCCCGGGAGACGCTGGTCGCCGGCGGCGGGTCGACCGGCGTCCTGGACGCGGGCTGGGCGCTCCCGGTCACCGTCCTGCTGCTGGCCGCGGCCGCCGTCGTCGGGCTGCACGCCCTGCGCGCGCCGGCCGCCGTGCGGGCCGCGGTGCTCCCGGTCGCCCTCGTGCTCGCCGTGCCCGGTCTCGCTCCGGCGGCCGGGCTGTCGCTGGCCTGGGCCCTCGTGCTCGACGTCGCCCTGGCCGTGGCCGTGCTCGCCACGGCCGCGCTGACCGGCGTCGTCCCCGCCCTGCGCCGCCCCGACGTCGTGCCCCCGGCCGCGCTCGCCGCCGCCGGCGCGTTCCTGCTGGCCCGCGCCACCGCCTGGTCGCTGGCCGACCAGCCGGCCACCCTGCTGGTGGTCGCCGTCGCGCTGGCCGTGGCCGTCGCCGGCACGCTGCTGGTGCGCGCGCCGGCCGTCCGCGCCGGGACCGCCGCCCTGGCCGCGGCGCTGGCCTGCGGGGAGGCCGCCGCGGTCGCCGCCGCCCTCGGCCACCCGGGTCCCGTGGTGGGCGCCGCCCTCGCCGTCACCGCCGCCGTCCTCGCCGCGGCCGCGCTGCTCGTCCCGCTCGCCGCGGCGGACTCGCAGGTCAGGACGGTCGCCACCGCGGTGGCCGCGACCGCCGGCGCCGGCTGGCTGGTCGGGGCGGTGGTCGCGGCCGGCGGCCTGCCCGACCTGCACGGTCCCGCGCTCACCGCGCTGGTGGCCGGCGCCCTGGCCGCGGGCGTCGCGGCGGCCACCCTGCCCCCCGCGCCCGCCGTCGCCGCGAGCGGCGCCGGCGCCGGCGCGCTGGGCCTGCTCGCCGGCGTCGTCGCCACCGGCTGGCGCGGCGGCTCGGCCCTGCAGTCCGCCGCCGCAGTCGGCACGGCAGCGGTCCTGCTGGCGGTGCTCGCCCTGCTCGGTCCGGAGCCGGGCCGGCGGGCCGCGGCCCTGCGACCGGCGCTGCTCGGCGTCGGGGTGGCCGGCTGGGCGGTCGCGCTGCTCGCGGCCCTGTCCGACGCCGCCGGCGCCGGGCACGCGTCCAGCACCCAGCTGTCCAGCGGCGAGCTGGTCCTGCTGCTCGCCCTCGGCCTGGTGGCCACCGGACTCGGCCTCGCCGCACCGGCGGACGTCGTCGTCGCGGTGCCGGTCGAGCGGGCCCGGGCGGCCGCCGCCGGTGCGGTCCCCGTGCTCGCGGTGGCGCTGGCCGTCGCGGCCGGCGACCTGTCGAATCCGACCAGCGGATGGCCGCAGCAGCGCAGCCTGCTGCTCGGCGTGGTGGTGGCCGCCGTGCTGGCCCCGGTCGGCACCTGGCTGCTGCCGCGGGCCGGCCGGCCGGGCCTGCCCACCGAGGCTGCCGCCGCCGTGGCCGGGGCGCTGGCCCTGGTGGCCACCGCCGCGGACCCGCACACGCTGTGGATCGCACTGCTCGCCGCCGGGGTCGGCGCCTCCGCGGTGGCCGCGCACCCGCAACGGCGGCGGCTGGCGCCGCTCGCGGTGCTGGCGCTGCTCGCCTCGAGCTGGGTGCGCCTGGCCCTGGCCGGCGTGACCGCCCCGGAGGCCTACACGGTGCCCGCCGCGGTGCTGCTGCTGGCCGCCGGCGAGCTGGGGCGGCGGCACGCCGGTGCGGACGGGCAGAGCGCCGCGACCTCGTGGCGCAGCTACGGCCCCGGCCTGGCCCTCGGCCTGCTGCCCTCGCTGCTCGCCGCGGTGAGCGTGGGCGGCGGCTGGCGCCTGCTCCTGCTGGGCACGGCGGCCCTGGTGGTGCTGCTGCTCGGCGCCCGCGGCCGGCTGCAGGCGCCGGTGGTCCTGGGCGGCGGTGTGCTCGCGGTGCTCGCGGTCGACCTGGTCTTCCCCTACATCGTGGCCGGGTTCGCGCTCAGCCCGTGGCTCCCGCTGGGTCTGGCCGGTGCGCTGCTGCTGTTCGTGGGGGCCACCTACGACCGGCGTCGGCGGGACGTGCAGCGGGCGGTGCACGCGCTCTCGGCCCTGCGGTGACACTGCTGATCCGGCCCGCCTACGATCCGGACATGACCCGGGTGCTGCTCGCCGAGGACGACCAGGCCATCTCCGACCCGCTGGCCCGCGCGCTGCGCCGCGAGGGCTACGACGTCGACGTGCTCGGCGACGGCCACGAGGCGCTGGAGTCGGCCCTCGGCGACGGCCCGGACCTGGTCGTGCTGGACCTGGGCCTGCCCGGCCTGGACGGGCTCGAGGTGTGCCGCCGGCTGCGCGCCGAGGGGGTCGGCACGCCGGTGCTGATCCTCACCGCGCGGGCCGACGAGGTCGACACCGTGGTCGGGCTCGACGCCGGCGCCGACGACTACGTCACCAAGCCCTTCCGCCTCGCCGAGCTGCTGGCCCGCGTCCGCGCGCTGCTGCGCCGCGGCAGCCAGGAGGCCGGCGGCGCCGTGCAGGGCGTCCGGATGGACGTCGACAGCCACCGGGCCTGGGTGGGTGAGACCGAGCTCAGCCTCACCGCCAAGGAGTTCGACCTGCTGCGGGTGCTGCTGCGCGACGCCGGCAAGGTCGTCACCCGCGAGCAGCTCATGCGCGAGGTGTGGGACACCTCCTGGTGGGGCTCCACCAAGACCCTCGACATGCACGTGTCCTGGCTGCGCAAGAAGCTCGGCGACGACGCCAGCAACCCGCGCTTCATCAGCACCGTCCGCGGGGTCGGCTTCCGCTTCGAGCGGGACTGACCGCTCCCTCGCCTGCTCCCTACCCCTCACCCTGACGTGCGCCGCCGCCTGGTCCAGTCGACCCTCGCCGTCGCGGTGGTCGCGGTGGCCCTGCTCGGCATCCCGCTCGCGGTCGCCGGGGTGGTGGCCGCGCGGGTCAACGCTCAGCAGGAGGTCGAGCGCGCCGCCGGGCTGATCGGCAGCGCGGTGGAGGCCCGGTTCGAGGCGCACGAGCAGCTCGACCCGTCGGTCTTCGACGTCGCCAGGCTGCCGGACAGCTCCTACGCCGTGGTGCAGGTCGACGACAGGCCGGTCCTGACCCGGGGTGCGCCGCAGCCGCGGCCGGTACGCGGGGAGTACCAGTCCGCCGAGACCTACGTGCGGGTGGACGAGAGCGGGGTGGCGCTGCGCACCCTGCAGCTGCGGGTGGTCGCGCTGGTGCTCGTGCTCGCCGTCGTCGCGCTGGCCGCGGCCCTGGCGCTGGGGCTGGTGCAGGCGCGCCGGCTGGCCGCGCCGCTGGTCGACCTGGCCGCCCGCGCCCGCCGGTTCGGCTCCGGCGAGACCCGGCCCAGCCTGCCCCGCTACGGCATCGGCGAGGTCGACGCGGTGGCCCTGGCGCTGGACAGCAGCGCCGAGCGCACCACCGCCATGCTGGCCGCCGAGCGGCAGTTCGCCTCCGACGCCTCCCACCAGCTGCGCACCCCGCTCACCGCGCTGTCCATGCGGCTGGAGGAGATCCTCAACAGCGACGACCCCGAAGGGGCGCGGGAGGAGGCCCGCATCGCCCTGGGCCAGGTCGAGCGGCTCACCGGCGTGGTGGACACCCTGCTCTCCCGGGCCCGGCAGTCGCGGTCGGTCACCGCGGTGCCGCTCGACGTCGACGCGGTGGTGGAGCAGCAGGTGCTCGAGTGGCGGCCGGCCTTCGCCGCGGCCGGGCGCGACGTCGAGGTGGGCGGCGTGCGCGGGGTGCGGGCCGTGGCCACCCCCGGGGGGCTCGCGCAGGTGCTGGCCACCCTGCTGGAGAACAGCCTCCAGCACGGGGCGGGGCGGGCGACCGTGCGGGTGCGCACGACCGGGCTGTCCGCCGTCGTCGAGGTGACCGACGAGGGGCCGGGGGTGCCGGCGGCGCTGGGGCCGCGGGTGTTCGAGCGCGCGGTGAGCGGGCGGGCCGGCACCGGGCTGGGGCTGGCCCTGGCCCGCGACCTCGCCGAGGCCGACGGCGGCCGCCTCGAGCTGGTCTCGGCGCGCCCGCCGGTGTTCGCGGTGTTCCTCGCCCTCGCCGACGAGGACGTGGCGTGAGCGTCAGCCCCCGGTAGCGGTCGACTCCCGGTCGTCGGGCACGGGAACCCCGGCGACTC
Organism: Motilibacteraceae bacterium; assembly: GCA_051953655.1. GTDB lineage: Bacteria > Actinomycetota > Actinomycetes > Motilibacterales > Motilibacteraceae > JBQCHF01. The sequence continues at coordinate 12,600 of JBQCIO010000015.1, read as the reverse complement.
CTGTTCCGACGACCTCCGTGAACACGAAGCGCCGGTAGGACCAGAAGCGGAACAGGGTGCCCAGCGCCAGACCGACGACGTTGGCCGAGACGTTGTCCGCCAGCGGGCCGGTGAGGTCGAGCACGTAGTGGCTGAAGGCCAGGCAGCCCAGGGCGATGCCCAGCCCGATGCCGTTGAGCACGAAGAAGAGGACGTACTCGCGGCCCAGGCCGCTGCGGCCGCGGTGGCGGAAGGTCCAGTAGCGGTTGCCGAAGTACGCCACCGTGGTGGCCACGATCACCGAGACGGTCTTGGCGGTGAGCGGCTTGTCGTGCAGCGGGCCGTCGCCGCCGGCGTAGCGCAGCAGATTGAACACGCCGACGTCGACGACGAGGGCGACCAGGCCGACGACGCCGAACTTGAGCGCCTCGCGGATCAGGTGGCCGAGCCGGTCGTAGACGGCGAACAGCGGCCGGGTGATCCCCCTGCCGCGCCCGGCCACGCCAGCTCCTGCGCCCTCCACCCGGTCATCGTAGGGGGCTGACAGGGCACCCCTCGTTCGCCGCCGCTACCGTGGGCGGCACCCGCAGCGTGGCGGCACGACCTGCCGAGCGCTGCCGTGGTCTGGAGAACCCGACCCGCACCGCTCGACGAGGAGCACGCCGTGGTGGACCACCGCCTGTCCGACGAGTACGAGTCCCTGCGCAAGACCGTCGAGGAGTTCGCCCACGACGTCGTCGCGCCGGTGATCGCCCAGCACTACGAGGACGAGACCTTCCCCTACGACGTCGTCCGGCAGATGGGCGAGATGGGGCTGTTCGGCCTGCCGTTCCCCGAGGAGCACGGCGGCATGGGCGGCGACTACTTCGCGCTGTGCATCGCGCTGGAGGAGCTGGCCCGGGTCGACTCGTCGGTGGCGATCACGCTGGAGGCGGGCGTCTCGCTGGGTGCCATGCCGGTGTTCCGGTTCGGCACCGAGGAGCAGAAGAAGCAGTGGCTGCCCGAGCTGACCAGCGGCCGGATGCTCGGCGCGTTCGGGCTCACCGAGCCCGGCGGTGGCTCCGACGCCGGCGGCACCCGCACCACCGCCGTGCTCGACGGCGACGAGTGGGTGATCAACGGCACCAAGGCGTTCATCACCAACTCCGGCACCGACATCACCGGGCTGGTCACCGTGACCGCCGTGACCGGTGAGAAGCCGGACGGGCGCAAGGAGATCTCCTCGATCATCGTGCCCTCGGGCACGCCCGGGTTCACCGTGTCGAAGAAGTACTCGAAGGTCGGCTGGAACGCCTCGGACACCCGCGAGCTCTCCTTCCAGGACGTCCGCGTGCCGGCAGCGAACCTGCTCGGCGAGCGCGGCCGCGGCTACGCCCAGTTCCTGCAGATCCTCGACGAGGGCCGGATCGCGATCTCGGCGCTGGCCGTCGGGCTGGCCCAGGGCTGCGTGGACGAGTCGGTGCGCTACGCCAAGGAGCGCGAGGCGTTCGGCCGCCCGATCGGCCAGAACCAGGCCGTCGCCTTCAAGATCGCCGACATGGACGCCCGGGCCCACGTGGCCCGCACGGCGTACTACGACGCCGCCTCCCGGATGCTGCGCGGCGAGCCGTTCAAGAAGCAGGCGGCCATCGCCAAGCTCTACAGCTCGGAGATCGCCGTCACCAACGCCCGCGAGGCCACCCAGGTCTTCGGCGGCTACGGCTTCATGAACGAGTACCCGGTGGCCCGGATGTGGCGCGACTCGAAGATCCTCGAGATCGGCGAGGGCACCAGCGAGGTGCAGCGGATGCTCATCGCGCGGGAGCTGGGGCTCTGAAGCGTTCTGCGTGCGGGGACCCCTGACCCGGTAGTGGGCGGGTCAGGGGTCCCCTCACGTACGTCGCGCGCCTGCTCGCCCGGCTGCGGTCCGGCGTCGCACGGTCAACGGCGCTGGTGACGGGGGCGAGTACGCGGGGGTCGCTCTGCGCTCCCGGCCGCCGGTCGGGAGCCGTCCCAAGATCAATGCCATTGGGTGGGGGGCACCCTGAACCAATAGGTTTGGCTCCGGGTGCCCCCCACCCAATCGGTTCGATCTTGAACGCTCCGCGGGACAGCCGGCCGGCCGCGCGACCGGTGCCCCCGCCCGCTGCCCCCGCCCGCTGCCGCCGTCACCAGCGCCGTCGACCGTGCCGAGCACGACCGGCAGCCGCCCACGCCAAGCAACCAGCGACGGACGACGTACGTGGGGGGACCCGCACCGCCACCTAGCGGGTGAGGGGTCCCCCCACGCATCCGTAGCAGGTCGGGGGTCCCCTCACGCCTCCCGGTAGGCTCGCCGACCGTGAGCTTTCCGGTCGTGGGCGTCGTCGGCGGGGGACAGCTGGCCCGGATGATGCAGCCGCCGGCGGTCGCGCTGGGCGTGCGGCTGCGGGTGCTGGCCACCGACCCGGGCGAGAGCGCGGCGCAGGTGATCCCCGACGTCGTGCTCGGGCACCACACCGACCTCGACGCGCTGCGGCGGTTCGCCGCCGGCTGCGACGTCGTCACGTTCGACCACGAGCACGTGCCGCCGGAGCACCTGCGGGCGCTGGAGGACGACGGCGTCGCGGTGCGGCCCGGCCCCGGCGCGCTGGTGCACGCCCAGGACAAGGGCGTCATGCGCGAGGCGCTGACCAAGGCGGGGGTGCCGTGCCCGCGGTGGGCGCTGGTGCGCGAGGAGGCCGAGCTCGCCGAGTTCGGCGACGCCGTCGGCTGGCCGGTGGTGCTCAAGACCGTGCGCGGCGGCTACGACGGCAAGGGCGTCCGGGTCATCAAGAGCGCGGCCGAGGCGCACGACTGGCTGGCCCGCGTGCCGCACACCGGGCACCCGCTGCTGGCCGAGGAGAAGGTCGGCTTCACCCGCGAGCTGGCCGCGCTGGTGGCCCGCAGCCCGCACGGGCAGGCCGTCGCCTACCCGGTGGTCGAGACCCTGCAGATCGACGGCGTGTGCCGCGAGGTCGTGGCGCCCGCGCGGATCGCCGACGAGCACGCGGTGGCCGCCCAGCAGGCCGCGCTGCGGATCGCCGGGGAGCTCGGCGTCACCGGCATCCTCGCGGTGGAGATGTTCGACACCCCGGACGGCGTGCTGGTGAACGAGCTCGCGATGCGCCCGCACAACAGCGGCCACTGGAGCATCGACGGCGCGGTCACCAGCCAGTTCGAGAACCACCTGCGCGCGGTGCTGGACCTGCCGCTCGGCTCGCCCGAGGCGCTCGCCCCGGCCACCGTGATGGTCAACGTGCTCGGCGGCGACTACCCGGAGATGTACCCGGCCTACCGGCACGTGATGGCCCGCGACCCGGGCCTGAAGGTGCACCTCTACGGCAAGGACGTGAAGCCCGGCCGCAAGGTCGGCCACGTCAACGTCCTCGGCGACGACGTCGAGGACCTGCTCGAGCGCGGCCGGCACGCGGCGGCGTACCTGCGCGGCGAGATCACGGAGTAGCGAGATGAGCGAGCAGCCGCTGGTCGGCGTCGTCATGGGGTCGGACTCGGACTGGCCGGTGATGGAGGCCGCCTCCACCGCCCTGGACGAGTTCGGCGTGGCGCACGAGGTCGACGTCGTCAGCGCGCACCGTATGCCGCACGAGATGCTCTCCTACGGCGCGTCGGCGGCCGAACGCGGGCTGCGGGTGCTGATCGCCGGGGCGGGCGGCGCGGCCCACCTGCCGGGCATGCTGGCCAGCGTCACGCCGCTGCCGGTCATCGGGGTGCCGGTGCCGCTGGCGCACCTGGACGGCATGGACTCGCTGCTGTCCATCGTGCAGATGCCGGCGGGCGTTCCGGTGGCCACGGTGTCGGTGGGCGGGGCGCGCAACGCCGGGCTGCTGGCGGTGCGGATCCTGGCCGCGGCAGATCCTTCGCTGCAGCAGAAGATGGCCGAGTTCCAGCGCGGGCTGGGCGAGACCGCCAAGGCCAAGGGCGAGGCGCTGCGCCGACGCCGGCAGGGGCCGTCGGTCGGCTTCGGTGGCTGAGCTCGCGCCACCCGCGGCCCCGCTGCCCGACGGCGCCGAGCGGCTCGGCGAGCGCTACGGCGAGGAGGACCCGCGCCAGCACGGCGAGTGGTGGCTGCCCCGCGGCGACGACCTCCCGCTGGTGGTGCTCGTGCACGGCGGCTACTGGCGGCCGGTCTACGACCTCTCGCTCGAGCACGCGGTGGCCAGTGCCCTGGTGGCCCGCGGGTTCGCGGTCTGGAACGTCGACTATCGGGCCTCGGACGCGTCGTGGCCGAGCACCCTGCTCGACGTCGCCGCGGCGCTGGACTCGGTGCCGCGCAGCCCGGTGGCGGCCCGGCTGGACCTCGCGCGCACGGCCGTCGTCGGGCACTCGGCCGGCGGGCACCTGGCGCTGTGGGGGGCCTCCCGCGGGCAGCTGCCCTCCGGCGCCCCCGGGGCGGGGCCGGCGTTCGTGCCCTCGCTCGTGGTGGCGCAGGCGCCGGTGGCGGACCTGCGCCTGGCCGCCGCCCAGGGCCTGGGGGGCGGGGCGGTGCTCGCGCTGCTGGGCGGCACGCCCGGCCAGGTGCCCGAGCGCTACGCCGTGGCCGACCCGGCGCAGCTGCTGCCCACGCCGGCTCGCGTCGTCTGCGTGCACGGGGAGGACGACGACGTCGTGCCGCTGAGCCAGAGCGGGGCCTACGCCGAGGCCGCCCGGAAGGCCGGGGTCGACGTCGAGGTGACGGTCGTGCCCGGCGGGCACTTCGAGCACCTGGACCCGGCGAGCGAGGCGCTGCGCGTCACGTACGACGCGCTCCGAAGCTGTTGCTGATGATGCAGTTCCTGCGCGGACGTCGTTCTCTCGCGTTGAGCAGGAAGGGGAGGAATTGCATGATCAGCAACCACCCCGCGTGCTCGCGTGACCTCTCGGCTCACGCCCCGATCCGCGCCCACTCGATCTTCGGGCAGGTGTCCATGACCACGTCCAGCCCGGCGGCGCGCACCCGCTCGTAGGCGGCCTCGTCCACCACGCCGAGCTGGAACCACACCGCCTTCGCTCCGATCCCGACCGCCTGGTCGGCGACCTCGCCGGCGAGCTCGGAGCGCACGAAGACGTCCACGACGTCGACCGGGAACGGGATGTCGGCCAGCGAGGCGTACCCCTGCTCGCCGTGCACCTCGAGCGGGGCGCTGGCGGCGCTGGGGTGCACCGGCACGATCCGCTTGCCGTGCGCCTGCAGCGCGCGGGCGACGTCCCAGGCGGCCCGGGCCCGGTTCTCCGAGAGCCCGACCACGGCCCAGGTGGTGGTCTCCGGCCCGAGCAGCCGGCGGACGACGTCGTCGGGCGCCCAGCCGCTCACGGCCGGCCCATCCCGGTGTAGGCCCAGCCGGCCGCGCGCCAGCGCTCCGGGTCGAGCACGTTGCGGGCGTCGACGACCTGCCGCTCGGTGACCACCTGCCCCAGGGCCTCCGGGTCGAGCTCGACGAACTCGGGCCACTCGGTGAGCAGCAGCACGACGTCGGCGCGCTCGCAGGCCTCCGTCGCCGACGCGGCGTAGGAGAGGGTGGGGAAGAGGCGGCGGGCGTTGTCCATCGCCTTGGGGTCGTAGACCGTCACCTGCGCACCCTGCAGCTGCACCTGGCCGGCCACGTTGAGCGCGGGGGAGTCGCGGACGTCGTCGCTGTCCGGCTTGAAGGCCGCCCCGAGGACGCCGACCCGGCGGCCGAGCAGGTCCCCGCCCGCCGCCTGCCGGGTGCGGGAGACGACGTGCTGGCGCCGGCGCATGTTGATGGCGTCGATCTCGCGCAGGAAGGTGACCGCCTGGTCCACGCCCAGCTCGCCGGCGCGCGCCATGAAGGCGCGGATGTCCTTGGGCAGGCAGCCGCCGCCGAAGCCGAGGCCGGCGTTGAGGAACCGCCGGCCGATGCGGGCGTCGTGGCCGATGGCGTCGGCGAGCACGGTGACGTCGGCGCCGACGGCCTCGCAGACCTCGGCCATCGCGTTGATGAACGAGATCTTCGTGGCCAGGAACGAGTTGGCGGCCACCTTGACCAGCTCGGCGGTGGCCAGGTCGGTGACGACGCAGGGGGTGCCGGCGTCCAGGGCGGTCTTGTAGACCTCGCGCAGCGTCTGCTCGGCCCGCTCGGAGGTGACGCCGAGCACGATCCGGTCCGGGCGCAGGGTGTCCTGCACCGCGAAGCCCTCGCGGAGGAACTCCGGGTTCCAGGCCAGCTCGACGGCGTCGCCGGCCGGGGCGATGCGCTGCGCCGTGGCGGCCAGCCGCGCCGCGGTGCCGACCGGGACGGTCGACTTGCCGACGATGAGCGCGGGCCGGTCCAGGTGGCGGGCCAGCGCTTCCAGGGCGCCGTCGACCTGGCGCAGGTCCGCGGCGTACTCGCCGTGGCGCTGCGGGGTGCCGACGCACAGGAAGTGGACGTCGCCGAAGGCCGCGGCCTCGGCCGGGTCGGTGGTGAACCGCAGCCGGCCGGCGTCGAGCTGCGTGCGCAGCAGCGGCTCCAGCCCCGGCTCGTAGAAGGGGGTCTTGCCCTCGGACAGGCCGGCGACCTTGGCCGCGTCGACGTCGACGCCGAGCACCTCGAACCCCAGCTCGGCCATGGCCGCCGCGTGGGTCGCCCCCAGGTAACCCGTCCCCGTCACCGTGATGCGCATGGGGGCGAACCTATCGTCCCCGCGGGACCCGGCGGGGGCCGCCGTGGACGGCCCGGGCAGGGGACCCGGCGCGCAGCACCGGCGTCACGGTTCTACCCTGGAGCGGTTACCGGCGGGTAGTGCGCGCACCAGGAGGCACGAGGAAGTGTCCGACTTCGACCTGTTCCAGCTGTCCGAGGAGCACCGGATGCTCCGGGAGGCGGCCCGGGCCGTCTCCGAGGACAAAATCGCGCCGCATGCCGCCGAGGTCGACGAGACCGGCGAGTTCCCCCAGGCCGCCTACGACGCCCTGCGCGCGGCCGACCTGCACGCGGTGCACATCCCGGAGGAGTACGGCGGTGCCGGCGGCGACGCCCTGGCCGCGTGCATCGTCATCGAGGAGGTCGCCCGGGTCTGCGCGGCCAGCTCGCTCATCCCGGCCGTCAACAAGCTGGGCACGATGCCGCTCATCCTCGGCGCCGGCGAGGAGCAGAAGCAGAAGTACCTCGCGCCGGTCGCCCGCGGCGACGCGATGTTCTCCTACGGGCTGTCGGAGCGCGAGGCGGGGTCGGACACCGCCAGCATGCGCTGCCGCGCCCGCCGCGACGGCGACGAGTGGGTGCTGGACGGCCAGAAGTCCTGGATCACCAACGCGGGCGTCTCCGAGTACTACACCGTCCTCGCGGTCACCGACCCCGACGGCCCGCGCGGCGGCAACGTGTCGGCGTTCGTGGTGGAGAAGGACGACCCGGGCTTCACCTTCGGTGCGCCCGAGCGCAAGCTCGGCATCAAGGGCTCGCCCACCCGCGAGCTGCTCTTCGACGGCACCCGCATCCCGGGCGACCGGCTGGTCGGCGCGGAGGGCACCGGTCTCAAGCTCGCGCTGCGCACCCTGGACCACACCCGGATCACCATCGGCGCCCAGGCCGTCGGGATCGCCCAGGGCGCGCTGGACCAGGCCCTCGCCTACGTCAAGGAGCGCAAGCAGTTCGGCAAGGCCGTGGCCGAGTTCCAGGGCATCCAGTTCATGCTCGCCGACATGGCGATGAAGCTGGAGGCCGCGCGCCAGCTCACCTACGTGGCCGCCGCCAAGAGCGAGCGCGACGACCCCGACCTGTCCTTCTTCGGCGCGGCCGCCAAGTGCTACGCCTCCGACGTCGCGATGGAGGTCACCACCGACGCCGTCCAGCTGCTCGGCGGCGCCGGCTACACCAAGGACTTCCCGCTCGAGCGCATGATGCGCGACGCTAAGATCACTCAGATCTACGAGGGCACCAACCAGATCCAGCGCGTGGTGATGGCGCGTCAGCTGCTCAAGGGGCTGCCGACGGTCTGAGCGCCGGCCGGGCGCCCGATCACTAGGCTGCCGGCATGCCCTGGGCCTTCGCGTTCGGCGCCATCGCCGCCGAGATCGTGGCCACCCTCGCCCTGCGGGCGGCGCGCGGCGAGCTGCGCTGGGGGCTGATCGCCGTGGTCGTCGTCGGCTACGCGCTGGCGTTCGTGCTGCTCGGCCGGGCGCTGCGCACGCTGAACGTCGGGGTGGTCTACGCGGTCTGGTCGGGCGTGGGGACGGCAGCGGTGGCGGTGGCCGGCGCTCTGCTGTTCGGCGACAAGATCTCGAAGGTGGGTGTGGTCGGGCTGGTCATCACGGTCGTGGGGCTGACCGTGCTGTCCCTGTCCGGGTCGGCCGAGCAGGGCTGAGCGGCGGCCCGACCCCGGGAAAGACCTCGCCCACCGAGGGAGATTCTCCTGGGTGGGCGAGCAAGGATCACGGCACCGTGATCGTTCCTGCCGGGGCCGGGGTGGTGCTCGGGGGGAGGTGTCAGCCCTTGGCCTTGACCCCGGAGACCGGGCGGCCGGCCTCGAGGTCGGCGAAGAGCTGCTGGGCCTTGGCGCGGTCCCAGCGGACGGTGTCGCCGACGCCGGGGACGCTGTAGCCGGGGTCGGCGACCGGGACGGTCGTGGCCACGCCCTTGCCGCCGGAGATGGCGCGCAGGGCGCGGGCCAGGCCGACCAGGTCGGTGAGGCCGGTGCCGTCGTCGACCTTCACCGCAGCGGTGGCGGCGTCGGCGACCCGGTGCTGCTGCAGCGGGTCGAGGAGGACGCCGGGGGTGAAGGCCTTGTGGATCATCGCGCTGACCAGCTGCTGCTGGCGCTGCACCCGGCCGAGGTCGCCGAGCGGGTCGGAGTAGCGGGCCCGGGCGTAGGCGAGGGCGGTGGGTCCGTCGAGCTGCTGGCAGCCGGCCTTCACGTGCAGCCCGCTCTTGCTGTCGTTCATGGCCTTCTTGACGCAGACGTCGACCCCGCCCAGGCCGTCGACGACGCCGACCACGCCGCCGAAGCCGATCTCGACGTAGTGGTCGACGGTGAGGCCGGTGACGTCCTCCACGGTCTTCACCAGCAGCGGCGCCCCGCCGAAGGCGAACGCGGCGTTGAGCTTGTTGCGGCCGTGGCCCGGGATCGGGACGTAGGAGTCGCGGGGGAGGCTGACCATCGTCGGCCGCCCGCTGTCGGGCACCTGCAGCAGGATGATCGTGTCGGTGCGCTGACCCTCGGCCTGCCCGGTGTGCAGCTGGGCGCGCTGGGCGCGGGTGAGCCCCTCGCGGCTGTCCGAGCCGACCAGCAGCCAGGTGGTGCCGTTGGTGGCCGCGCGGGCCGGCAGGGCCCCGGTGCTGCGCAGCCGGGAGGACTCGTGCCACGCCAGCCAGCCGTAGAAGGCGACCAGCACCAGCACGAGCACCAGGAGCACGGCGAGCAGCCGGCGCCGCCGGAAGCGGCCGCGGCGGGGGCGGGTCGCGGGAGCCGACGGCGGTGCGGCGGTCGGCGGGGCCGGTGGCGCGAGGGTGGTGGAGCGCGGGCTGCGGGCGTCGGCGGGGCGCGACGGCCGCTGCGGTCCGCGGGGGCCGCGCGGGTCGAGCTCGGGCGGGAGGGACGAGCGTCCGTCGCCGGGACGGGAGGGGGCCGCGCCCTCGCGCGGGCGGTCACGCCCCCAGCCCTCGGGCCACTCGCTCACTCGACTCGCTCCTCGCTCCGCGCGCAGCTGCGCGGTCCGCGTCCTGCCGTAGGGACGCTACCCGGCGCGCACCCCCTCCATCCCCGACGCGCGAGGCGGCCCGCAGGTTGCCGGAGGACGTGCGCCGGCTGCTTCCGGTGACGCCGGGCCAGAGCGGCTGGTGACGTCGCGGCCCGGGCGCGGCGAGAGCCGCGAGGCCCCGCGGCGGCCGTGCCTACCGCGACAGTTCCATGCTTACCGCGACAGATCCGTCGCGGTAAGCATGGAACGATCACGCCCACGTGATCGTTCCGACCGGGCCCGGGGTGGGGCGGGTCAGCCGCAGAGGGCGTCGGTGGCGGCGTCGGTGGTCTTGACGGCGGCGGCGTGCGTCGCGGTGCCGGCGGCGGGGGTGCCGGCGGCAGCGCCCGGGGCGGAGACGTGGACCGGGGTGACGCCGTCGTAGGAGGCGCCGAGGAGCACCTCGAAGGTGGCGCCGAGCCCGGGGGCCTGCTCCAGCCGGGCGCCGGGGAGGGCGGCGGCGAGGGTCTTCACCGACTCGTCCCAGCGCGGGTCGTAGCGGATCACGCTCACCGGCAGCCCCTGCCGGGTCGCGTTGGCCGGCGCGCCGACGACGCCGAAGCCGGCCTTGGCCAGGTCGTCGGCGCCGCGGCGGGCCAGGCCCGCGGTCGAGGTGGCGTTGAGCACCCGCACCTTGAGGCTGCCCGGGGGGACCGTGGGCGCGCCCGCGGCCGGGGCCTTGTGGGACGGCACGGCGCCCACCGGCCGGTCCTGCACGAGGGCGGCGAACAGGTCGCCCGCGGCCTGCTGGTCCCAGAGGACCGTGGACCCGATCGCGCCCGGCCGGTAGTCCACGTCGGCCAGCGGAACGGTCACGAAGCGGACGTCGGAGGGGGAGAGGTTCCGCAGCGACGTGGCCAGGGACAGCATCGTGCCGCGGCCCAGGCCCGGGTCGGTCGTCAGCGAGCCCAGCACGGCGTCGAGCAGCCGGGTCAGCTTCAGCGGGTTGGCCAGCGTCGAGGCGCTGGCGGCCTGGCGGACCACCGACCCGATGAAGGCCTGCTGCCGCTCGATCCGGCCGAGGTCGCCCCGGCCGTCGAAGTCGCGGGTGCGGACGTACTTGAGCGCCTCGATGCCGTCGAGGTGGTGGCGCCCGGCGGCCAGGTCGAGGTGGCTCTTGTCGTCGTGGATGGCCCGGGGCAGGCACACCTCGGCTCCGCCGAGGCTGTCCACCACGCCGGCGAAGCCCTCGAAGCCCACCTCGACGTAGTGGTCGACGTGCACGCCGGTGGCCTGCTCCACCGTCTGCACGGTGAGGGACGGCCCGCCGAAGGCGTAGGCGGCGTTGAGCTTGTTGTGGCCGTGGCCCGGGATGGCGACGTAGGAGTCGCGGGGCAGGCTGACCACGAGCACCGACCGGCGGTCGGCGGACAGGTGGACGAGCATCATCGTGTCCGACCGGCGCCCGGCGGCGCTGGCCGTGGTGCCGACCCGCAGCTGCCGGCTCTGCTCGGCGGTGAGTCCCTCCCGGCTGTCCGAGCCGACCAGCAGGATGTTCATGGCGTCGGTGGGGCCGGCGGCCGGCCGGCCGCCCAGGCGCCCGAACACGTCCACGTGCGCGATCCGCCCGGTGGCCCAGGCGAACACCCCGCCCGCGCCCACCACCAGCGTGAGCACGGCCGCCAGCCCGACGCCCACCGCCAGCCGCAGCCGCCGGCCGCGGCGGGTCAGCCGGGCCGGGCCGGGCGCCCCCGGGGCGGCTGGGGAGGTGCTCGCCGTCGGGGCGGGATCGGTCCTCCCGGGCGGGGGACTGGGCTCGTCGCTCACCCGCCCAGGCTGGCACGCGCCCCCTGCCCGGCCGTGGTTGTCCCGGCCGTGTCGGCGTGGCGCGGCGATCAGCGCTGCACCGGTGGGCGCGTCGGCTGGGCTACCGTCTGTGCCGACATGAGCAGCAGTCCCCTCGCCGACGACGGCCCCGGCAGCACGCCGGAGCCGCCCGTCCTGTCCGAGGTGCGGCCGCTGGACCGGCTCGACCGGGCCGATGCCCGAGCCGTCGACCAGCCGGACACGGCACCGGGCGACGCTCCCAGCACGGACGTCCTCACGACCGAGAGCCTGGCGGCCGGCCGCTGGCCCGGGGTGTCGGTCGTCATGCCGGTGCTCAACGAGGAGCGCCACCTGCGCGACGCCGTGGCCCGGGTGCTGGGCCAGGACTACCCCGGACCCCTGGAGGTCGTCCTCGCCCTCGGTCCCTCCCGGGACCGCACCGACGAGATCGCGCAGTCCCTCGCCGCGCACGACCCCCGGGTCACCGCGGTCCCCAACCCCAGCGGCCGCACCCCCACCGGCCTCAACTCAGCCATCCACGCCTCCCACCACCCGATCGTGGTCCGCGTCGACGGCCACGGCATGCTCCCGCCCGGCTACCTGCGCACCGCCGTCGAGCTGCTCGCGCGCACCGGCGCGGCCAACGTCGGCGGGGTGATGGCCGCGGAGGGCGAGACCCCGTTCGAGCGGGCGGTGGCCTGCGCGATGACCTCCCCGGTCGGCGTGGGCGGCGCCTCCTTCCACACCGGCGGCCACGAGGGACCGGCCGACACCGTCTACCTCGGGGTGTTCCGCCGCTCGGTCATCGAGGAGCTCGGCGGCTACGACGAGTCGTTCGTGCGGGCCCAGGACTGGGAGCTGAACTACCGCATCCGCGAGCGCGGCCACCTGGTCTGGTTCTCGCCCGAGCTGCAGGTCTCCTACCGGCCGCGGCGCAGCCTGTCCGCGCTGTCCCGCCAGTACTTCCACTACGGCCGCTGGCGGCGGGTGGTCATGCGCCGCCACCGCGGCTCGTGGACCCCGCGCTACCTCGCCCCTCCGGTCACCCTGGTCGTGGTGTCCGCCGGCGTGGTGGTGGGCGCCACCCTGTGGCGCCCCGCCCAGCTGGCGCCCGCCGGCAACAAGGCCGGCGTGGTAGCCCGGGCCGCCAGGTCCGCCCCCGGCCGACCCCAGCCCCCCCC
>JBQCIO010000014.1:0-28070 GCA_051953655.1 Motilibacteraceae bacterium | reverse complement strand
CCGCTCGATCGTGTACTCGCTGTGGGCCGACGACCCCCGCGAGCTCTACCCCATGGTCCGCGTGCCGACGCTGCTCATGCCCGCCAGCGGCCCACCCGGGCCCGCACCCCGGCCCGCACCAGCGCGACGTCGCCGGCCAGGTCGCCGACGTCGCCGGCCGACCGGGCGAACGCCGCGCGCTCGGCGGCTCCGGCCAGCCGGGACAGCGCGGCGGCCGGTCCGGCCGCCAACCGCGCGGCGCCGGCCAGCTCGGCCGCGGTCGCCCGCGGGGTGCGCGAGGGGTCCAGGTCCAGGCCGTGGTCCAGCGCGAGGTCGACGACCTCCGCCCAGGCCGCCGCGGCGCGCTCCTCGGTGGTGGACGCCCGCCGCCATCGGTGCCGGCGCACCAGCAGCCGCGCCGTGGCCGGGGTGAGGAGCAGCAGCAGCACCACGAGCACCGCGGCGACGAGCCGCCACGGGATCTCGCGCACCACCCCGGCGCTGCCGGTGGGGGTGCCCGCGCCGGGATCGGTGAGCCCGTCGAGCGGGCCGGTGCGCCCGGTGGACGGGGTGGCCGACGCCGACGCCGAGCTGCTCGGCGCCGCGGTGGAGGTGGCCGCGCTCGTCGGCACGGCGATCGCCGGCTGGGAGTAGTCCGGCTCCACCGCACCCGAGCGCGGGGTCGGCTCGAAGGGCACCCACCCGGTGCCGGCGAAGTAGAGCTCGGGCCAGGCGTGCGCGTCGTCGGTGGAGATCGTGTAGGTGTTGGTCCGGCCCTCGCTGGCGGTCCGCCGCCCGGCGGTGAAGCCCACGGCCACCCGCGCCGGGATGCCGAGCGTGCGCGCCATCACGGCCATCGTGGAGGCGAAGTGGACGCAGAAGCCTTCCTTGGTGCGCAGGAAGGTCTCGATGTTCTGGATGCCGGTGCCGTCGGGGGCGTCGGTCGTGTAGGTGAAGCCGCCGTCCTGGCGCAGCCACTGCTGCAGGGCCACGGCCTTGTCGTAGTCGCTCTGCGCCTTCCCGGTGACCTGCCGAGCGGTGGCCGCGATGGTCCCGGTGCCCTGGGGCAGCTTGGTGAACCGGCTGTACTCGTCGGCGCTGAGCCCGCTGCCCTGGCCGGCCGAGCGCAGCTGGTCCGGGGTGGGGTCCAGAGTGAGGTAGGTGGCGGTGTAGTCCTGGTCCCGGATGGAGCGCTTGGAGAAGATGTTGAAGGTGGCCAGGTCCCACTGCCAGGTGCCCTGGAGCCCCTCGACGGCCTGCACGGGGAACGGCACGGGCAGCCAGTTGCTCTCGAGCGAGCGCACCTTCACGCTCACCCGGGCGGTGTCCCGGCGGACCGCGTCGGACAGGCCGGGTGGGGTGGCGATGCCGTTCTCCACCGTCTGCTTGCTGGGCACCCGCAGCGGGGCCGGCTGCCACTGCCCGCCGGTGAAGTCGTCGAGCGAGACCAGGCGCAGGTAGGGCGGGTCGCCGGCGTCGGTGGTGTAGGTGATGACGTCCTGGGCCTGCGGGCGGCGCAGGTCCGAGCTGAGGTCGAGGATCGGGTTGGCCACGGTGACCCGCGCACCGTTGCCGCGACCGCCCGACCCGCTGCCGCTGCCGTTGCCGAGCACGCCGTCGGCGAGGCCGGGCAGGGCGACCGGCACGACGACGGCGAGCGCGACCGCGCCGAAGCCGACCCGACGCCCCAGCGCCACCAGCGGGCTCCCGCTCTCGCGGCCGAGCGAGCCGCCGCGGCTGAGCGCCCGCCCCCAGCGGCTCACCCGCTGGGTGGACTCGACGAGCAGCAGCCCGAGGTAGCCCGCAGCCGCCAGCGCGAACAGCAGGGCCGGCACCCCGTGCGGTGCCACCGCGGCGGGGACGGCGTAGAGCGCGACGAGCGGGAGCCCGGCCAGGGCGGGGCGGCGCAGGCCGGCGGCGGCGACGTCGACGAGCACCGCCACCACGGCGATGCCGCCGGCGGTGAGGAACCGGACGCCTGGACCGGGCGGCAGCGGCGCGGCGTAGGAGTCGATGTCGCTGAAGCCGTCCTGCCCGAGCCGGACCAGCGCGCCGACCGCGCCGGGTCCGGGCAGCAGCCCGTAGACGGCGTCGGCGGAGGCGAACACGGCGGTGACGGCCACCGCGAGGCCGGCCAGCGCGGCGAGCGGGGCGAGCCCGCGCGGCAGCCGGGCGGCACGGACCGCCGCGGCGGCGCCGACGGCCACCAGGGCCACCACCGCCGAGGGCGCCACCCACGAGGTGTCGGAGAAGACGGGGGTGAGGCAGGCGGCCGCCAGCGCGGTCGCCACGGCGCCGGCCAGGGACAGGCGGGCGGTCCCGCTCAGCCCGCTCACGAGGCACCCGCCCGTGCCGTGGTGGCTGCGGCCGGCTGGTGCGGCACGACCGCTCCGCCCCACAGCGCCGCCAGGCTGTCGCCGGCCGACACCCGCAGCACCCGCCAGCCGGCGCCGAGCAGCAGCGCGGCCGCCGCCTCGTGGTCGCGGTGCACGTCGGAGGCGCCCCGGCGGTCCAGGCTCCAGGTGGAGGTGTCGAGCAGCAGCGCGACCGCGGTGCCGGGCTTGTGGTGGACGCGGGTGAGCAGCGAGGCCTCGTCCAGGTCCAGGGCCCCGAGCACGGCGACCAGCAGCCCCTCCCCGCCGCGGCGCAGCGCCGGCGCGACCCCGGCCAGGCCGTGCCCCCGCGACGGCGCGACGACGGCCAGGGCGTCGAGCAGGGTGCCCTCGAAGTCGCCGCCGACGCCGTCCTCGTCGTGGGCCGCCGAGGCCACCGAGGCACCGGTGTCGGTGACCAGCCGGACGGCATAGCCGCCGCGGACCAGGTGCACGCCCAGCGAGGCGGCGGCGGCCACGGCCCACTCGAAGCTCGACCCCGGGCCTTCGCCCAGGTGCGCGTCGCCGCGGGTGTCCAGCAGCAGCGTGGCCCGGCTCTGCCAGGGCTGCTCCTCGCGGCGCACCATCAGCTGCCCGGCGCGCGCGGTGGCCCGCCAGTGCACCCGGTGCAGCGGGTCGCCGTAGCGGTACTCGCGGGTGGTGACGTCGTCCTCGCCGGCCGCGGCGAGGGAGCGGCTGCGGCTCTCGCCGGAGCCGGACCACTCCCCGCCCAGGTGCACCGAGGGCAGCGGTTCGACGGCCGGGGTGACGATGAGGGTGTCGGTGGCGGTGAAGCCGCGAGTGAGCTCGCACAGCCCGAACGGGTCGGCCAGGCGCAGGGTGAGCGGCCCGAGGTCGTAGCGCCCACGGACGTCCGAGCGCACCGTGTAGGCGACCGCCCGCTGGCCGCGCGGCTCGACCCGGTCCAGGACGAACCGGGGCCGCGAGCCGAGGGCGTAGGGGACGCGGTCCTCCACCAGCAGCAGCCCGGTGGGCAGCCGGGAGACGTTGTCCAGCCGCAGCACCACGCGAGCCTGCGAGCCGGCGCCGACCCGGACCGGGTCGATCGTGCGGGTGAGCGCGAGCCGGTAGCGGGTGCGGCTGACCACCCAGGCCGAGAGCACCGGCAGGGCGAGGACCAGGACGCCGATGCGCAGCAGGTCGCGCTGCCCGAGCAGGATGGCGACGACGACGGCGACCGCACCGGCGACCAGGAAGCACCGCCCGCGGGTGGTGCTCCCGCGCAGCGCCTCGACCAGGGCGCGGCCCCGGCCGGAGGCTCGGGTGCCGCGGGTGCCCTGCACGGTCAGCGGGCCCGGCCGGTCGGCACGGGCTGGCGTTCGACGAGGTCGGCCACGATCTGCTCGGTGCTGCGGCGGGCGAGCTGGGCCTCGGCGGTGGGGAGCAGGCGGTGCGCGAGCACCGGCACCGCGAGCGTCTGCAGGTCGTCGGGGAGCACGTAGTCGCGGTTGTCCAGCGCCGCCATCGCCCGGGCCGCCCGCACCAGCTGCAAAGTGGCGCGCGGGCTGGCGCCCAGGCGCAGCTCGTGCGAGCTGCGGGTGGAGCCGACCAGGGCGACCGCGTACTCCCGCACCGCGGGGGAGACGTGCACGGAGCGCACGGCCCCGACGACCTTGCTGACGTCGCGCGCGTCGGCCACCGGCTCGAGGTCGTCCAGCGGGGAGGTGGCCCCGTGCGAGTCGAGCATGTCCAGCTCGGCGGCCGGCGAGGGGTAGCCCATGGAGAGCCGGGCCATGAAGCGGTCGCGCTGGGCCTCGGGCAGCGGGTAGGTGCCCTCCATCTCGACCGGGTTCTGGGTGGCGATGACCATGAACGGCGAGTCGAGGTGGTAGGTCGTGCCGTCGACGGTGACCTGCCGCTCCTCCATGCACTCCAGCAGCGCGGACTGGGTCTTGGGGGAGGCGCGGTTGATCTCGTCGCCGACCACGATGTTGGCGAACACGGCACCGGGCTTGAACTCGAAGTCGCGGCGCTCCTGGTTGAACACGCTGACCCCGGTGATGTCGCTGGGCAGCAGGTCCGGGGTGAACTGGATGCGGCGCACGCTGCAGTCCACCGAGCGCGCCAACGCCTTGGCGAGCATCGTCTTGCCGACGCCGGGCACGTCCTCGATGAGCAGGTGGCCCTCGGCGAGCAGCACGGTCAGCGCGAGACGGACGACGTCGGGCTTGCCCTCGAGGACCCGCTCCACCGCCGCCGAGATCCGCGAGGTCGTGTGGCCGACCTCGTCCAGGCTGGCTGTCGTGCCGAGTGGGCCCTGGCTGGCTCCACCGGTCGTCGTCGTCAACTCGGCTCTCCTCGTACCGTGCAGCACCGTCCCCGGACCGATCTCCGCGACTCGGTGTCCGCGCTGGAAGTCTCGCAGGTCATGGCAACGCGCGCACCGGCTCTCGCCACCGCCGCGCGTGCCACAGGTCAGGGTTCGTCAGGGTCCGAACCCTCGCACGCACCCCCCTCCCGCACGCCAGCACCGGCCGGTCACGACCCCGTCACGTGCAGGTCACAGCGCTCGTCACCGTGCTCGTCCCGGTGCCTGTCACGCGGCGGAGCGCCGTCCGGTTCAGACGAGCCGGCCGACGCTGGGGTTCCTCGGGTCCGTCGCTGGGGTCGCCCGGATCGGCCCGCGGCGTGCGCTGCGGGAGCAGACTGACGGGCGGGGGTGGCGCGTGACGTCGACGGCCGGTGCCGGACGCGCCCAGGGGCGGCCGGTCGTGGGCGTGACCTGGTGGGGGCACGCGACGGCCACCGTGCAGGACCGCGGCGTCCGGCTGCTCACCGACCCGGTCCTCACCGCGCGGCTGGCCCACCTGACCCGGCGCCGGGGACCCCTGCCGGGGCCGGCCGCGCTGCGGGCCGACGCCGTGCTCGTCTCCCACCTGCACGCCGACCACCTGCACCTGACCTCGCTGCGCCGGGTCGCCGCCGGCACTCCGGTCCTGGTGCCGCGCGGCGCCGCGGCGCTGCTGCGCCGGCTGCCGCTCGAGGTCGTCGAGCTCGAGGTCGGCGACGAGGTCGAGGTCGCGCCGCTGGCCGCGGCACGCGTGCCGGGCGGCGCCCGGGAGGGGAGCGGGGTGACCGTGCGCGCGGTCCCAGCGGCGCACGACTCCCGCCGCGCGCCGGGATCGCGGCTGCGCGCTGCCCCGCTGGGGTTCCTGGTCGACGGGAGCGCGCGCACCTACGTCGCCGGTGACACCGCGGTGTGGGCCGGCATGGAGGAGCTGGCACCCGACGTCGCACTGCTCCCGGTCGGCGGCTGGGGTCCGACGCTCGGCCGGGGACACCTGGGCCCGGCCGAGGCGGTGACCGCCCTGCGTCTGCTCGCCGCCGGCCGGGACGGGCGGCCGCCGGTCGCCGTGCCGGTGCACTGGGGGACCTTGTGGCCGGTCGGCCTGCGCGGCGTGCGGGACGAGCTGTTCGCAGCGCCCGGACCGCGCTTCGCCGGCCTCGCCCGGGCGGACCTGCCCGGCGTCGACGTCCGGCTGCTCGCCCCGGGCGGGAGCACCGTGGTGGACCTGCTCTCCGGCCAGTGACCTGAGCCCCCCCGGCGGCTCGCCGCTCGGCGCTCCAGCCGGCTCCACGGCTCCTCGACCCGGGCGCTCCACCGCGCTCCACCAGACGCTCCACCGCGCTCCACCTGGCGCCCCACTGCGCTCCACCACCCACGCTCGCCGCGAGGCGCTGCCCCTTTCGCCCCGTTCTGATGCACCCGGCGCCGGGGGAGTGCGGGGCCGGGCGCGGGTCGGGGGGGCCAGGCGCTCCACATCGCTCCACCGCCACTGACCTGCGGCTTTCTCCTCAGATTCCCGGCTGGAAGTGTCGAGAGTTGGTTGACGGTGGAGCGCAGTGGAGTACTGTGGAGCGCAATGGGGAGCAGGGAGGTGACCGGGAGGTGCCGAACCGCTCCCAGCGCTTCCTTGGCACGTACACGCCCCGACTGGACGACAAGGGGCGCCTGTTCCTGCCGGCCAAGTTCCGTGAGCAGCTGTCGGAGGGGCTCGTGATCACGAAGGGGCAGGAGCGGTGCCTCTACGTGTGGTCCCTGGACGAGTTCGACCGGATCACCGAGCAGTTGCGCGAGGCCCCGCTCACCAGCAAGGACGCGCGGGACTACCTGCGGGTGTTCTTCGCCGGCGCCTCGGACGAGGTGCCGGACAAGCAGGGCCGGGTGACCATCCCGCCGGCACTGCGCGACTACGCGGGCCTTCAGCGCGACGTCATCGTCATCGGCGCCAACACCCGGCTCGAGCTGTGGGACTCGTCGGCCTGGGAGACCTACCTGGCCGCCAAGGAGCAGGCCTTCTCCGAGCGTGAGGGCGAGGTGGTCCCCGGCGTGTTCTGACCCGCGCTGCACCCCCGACCTGCCCCGACCCGAACCCGCCCGACCCGCACCCGCTCGACCCGCAGGCCCGATCAGCACGACCCCGGCGTCCGGCGAGGTCTACACCCGCACCCACCCCAGGCGCACTTCCCCGGTGCCAGGTGCGGGAGCGGAGGGAGACCTGGCCGGACGGCGGCGCGGAGGGCGCAGCAGCCCTCCGTCGGCACGACGCAGCTTCCCGGCAGCAGAACCTCCTTCGAAGGGTCGAGATGGACGAGCGCGAGCAGGCACCGGTGCACGTGCCGGTCATGCTCGAGCGCTGCCTCGCGCTGCTCGCGCCGGCTCTCGCATCACCCGGCGCCGTGGTCGTCGACGCCACCCTGGGCCTCGGCGGACACAGCGAGGCGCTGCTGCTGGCCCACCCCCACCTACGGCTCGTAGGACTCGATCGTGATCCCCGCGCCCTGGAGCTCGCCGGACGTCGGCTCGCGCCGTACGAGGGCCGTGTCTCCCTGGTGCACGCGGTCTACGACGAGCTGCCCGAGGTGCTCGCCGAGCTCGGTCTCGAGCGGGTGCAGGGCGTCCTCTTCGACCTCGGGGTCTCCAGCATGCAGCTGGACGAGGCCGAGCGCGGGTTCGCCTACGCCCAGGACGCCCCGCTCGACATGCGCATGAACCCGACGACCGGCACCACCGCCGCCGACGTCGTGAACACCTACAGCGCGTCGGAGCTGACCCGCGTCCTGCGCGAGTACGGGGAGGAGCGCTTCGCTCAGCGCATCGCCGCCGCCATCGTGCGCGAGCGCGCTCGGGAGCCCTTCACCCGCACCGCGCGGCTGGCCGAGCTGGTGCGCAGCAGCATCCCCGCCGCCACGCGGCGCACCGGCGGCCACCCGGCCAAGCGCACCTTCCAGGCCCTGCGCATCGAGGTCAACGAGGAGCTGCGCGTGCTGGAGCGCGCGGTCCCCGCGGCGGTCGCCGCGCTCGCGGTGAGCGGCCGGATCGTCGTCCTGTCCTACCACTCGCTCGAGGACCGGCTGGTCAAGCGCGTCCTGGCCTCGGGCGCCGCGAGCACCGCACCCCCCGGGCTGCCGGTCGAGCTGCCCGAGCACCGCCCCGCCCTGCGCCTGCTCACCCGCGGCGCGGAGCTGCCCACCGAGGAAGAGGTGGCCGCCAACCCGCGCGCCGCCTCGGCGCGCCTGCGCGCCGCCGAACGCGTCCGGGAGGCCGCATGAGCACCGTCCAGCGCGCCCCCCGGCTCGCACCCGCCGCGATCCCCGCGGCGCGCACCGCGCCGGTCCGGCGGACGCCGCTGCGCGCCGTCCCCACCGGGGCCGGGCTCGACGCCCGGCGCGCATCGCGCGGTCCGTTCGTGCTGCTCGTCGGGCTGCTGCTGAGCGCCGGCCTCATCGGCCTGCTGCTGCTGAACACCGCGCTGGGCCAGGGATCCTTCACCGTGCACGACCTCAGCCGGCAGGCCGACCAGCTCGACGACCAGGCGCAGGCGCTGCAGCGCCAGCTCGCCAGAGCCGAGTCGCCGGCCCAGCTGGCCGGACGTGCGCGTGCCCTCGGCATGGTGCCCAGCGAGAACCCGGCCTTCGTGCGCGCGGGCGACGGCAAGGTGCTCGGTGTGCCCAAGCCGGGGCAGGCCCCGCCGGCCTCCGCCACCCCGAAGACCACCACCCCGAAGACCGCGGCCCCGAACACCACGGCCCCGAAGACCGCCACGTCGAAGACTTCGAAGAACCCCGCGCCCAGCAACGCTTCGACCAAGAACGGCGGCACCGGCGCGTCCTCCGCGACCAGCGGCTCGTCGGCAGGCACCCTGGGGTCCTCCGCAAGCACCCGCAGCACGTCCACCCGCAGCACGTCCACTGGAGCCGCCCGATGACCGAGCGCCGCACGGGACCGGAGAGCAACCGGCCCCGCAGCGCCAGGTCCTCCCGCGAGACCCCCCGCGACACGTCTCGAGCCGTCGGCGCTCCGCGCGCCCGGGCCGGAGTGCGCGGCGAGCAGATGCGGGCGCCCCGCCCGCGCACCGCCCCCGCGGACCCGGCCTCGCGACCGCGCCCCCCGCGACCCCGGGCGCAGGCCGCACCGCGCACCGCTCCGCACCGCCGCCCGGCCGCGCCGCGGCCGCCCCGGCGCCCTCGACCCGCCCGCCGCCTGCGGCTGGGCGACGGACCCCGCCGGCTGCGGGCCGCCCTCGTCGTCGTGGCCTTCGTCCTCTCCCTGCTGGTGGGCCGCCTGATCCAGCTGCAGGGGCTGGACGCTTCGGCCTATGCCGCGGCCGCCGCGGCCAATCGGGAGATGGTGGTCACCCTTCCGGCCACCCGGGGCACGATCACCGACGCCCACGGGGTGCCGCTGGCCACCACCGTGGCCGCCGTCGACGTCACGGCCGACCAGACGCTCATCTCCGAGGCGAACCGCACCTCGCCCGCGCAGGTGGCCGCCCAGCTCTCGCCGCTGCTCGGGATCGACGTCGCCACGCTCACCCAGCGGCTCACCGGCGACAAGCGCTTCGTCTACGTCGCGCGCAACGTCGACCCCATCACCTGGCGCAAGATCACCCAGCTCGACCCGCGGCCGGTCGGCATCTTCAGCCAGGACGTGGGCGAGCGGACCTACCCCGCCGACACCGTGGCGGCCAACGTGGTGGGGTTCCTCGGGGCCGACGGCAAGCCGCTCGGCGGTGTCGAGCTCGCGCTCGACGACGTCCTCAAGGGCACCGACGGCTCCGAGCGCTACCAGCGCAGCCGCGACGGCCACCAGATCCCCGGCGCGCCGAGCATCGACAAGCCGGCCGTGCCCGGGTCGGACGTGCGGCTCACCCTCGACCGCGACATCCAGTGGTACGCGCAGCAGGCCATCACCGCGGCGGTCAAGCAGTACAAGGCCGAGGGCGGCGACGTCGTCGTGATGGACCCGCACACCGGCGACGTGCTGGCCCTGGCCACCGCGCCCACGTTCGACCCGAACAACCCCGGCAAGACTCCCGCCGACGACCGCGGCGACCGGCCGCTGCAGGAGGCCTACGAGCCCGGCTCGACCGGCAAGGTCATCACCGCCTCGGCGCTCATCGAGAGCGGTGCGGTCACGCCCACCACCCACCTCGTGGTCCCGAACCGCCTCGAGCGCGGCGGCACCAGGTTCAAGGACTGGCAGGAGCACGGCACCCTCGACCTCACCTACGCCGGCACGCTCGCGCGCTCGAGCAACATCGGCACCATCGAGGCGGCCGAGAAGCTGGGCTTCGACAAGGTCTACCCGTACTTCGCGAAGTTCGGGCTCGGTCAGAAGACCGGCGTCGGGCTGCCGGAGAACCCAGGGTCGGTGCTCCCGCCCTCGCAGTGGTCGGCCACCACCGGCGACACGATGATGTTCGGGCAGGGCTACTCGGTGAACGCGCTGCAGATGGCCTCGGTGTTCGCCACCGTCGCCAACGACGGCGTCCGCATGCCCCCGCGCATCGTCGACTCCGTCACCGACCCGTCGGGCAGGACCACCAGCCCGGCCAGCGCCAAGCCGGTGCGCGTGGTGAGCGCCAAGACCGCCAAGACGGTCCGGGAGATGCTCGAGACGGTCACCGGTCCGGACGGGACGGCCGGGGTCGCGGTGGTCCCCGGCTACCGCACCGCCGGCAAGACCGGCACGGCCAACCGCTACGACCCCAGCTGCGGCTGCTACCGCGGCTTCACCTACTCCTTCATCGGGATGGCCCCGGCCGACAAGCCCGGGCTGGTCGTCGCGGTCACGCTGCAGGACCCCAAGGGCGGCGACGGCGGTGGCCCCACCTGCGGTCCGGTGTTCCGCGACGTCATGTCCTTCGCCCTGCAGAGCCGGCGCATCCCACCGACCGGGACCGTCCCCTCGCGGATCCCCGTCTACCTCTCGGACAAGCGGTGAGCCGGCCGTGCTGATCGGCGTGCCCGCGCACCGGTACCACGACAGCGACACATCGGACGACAGGTAGCCTCCCCCCGTGCCCAGCCCCGCCGGCCGCCCCGAGGCGCTGCGACCCCGCGAGGTCCCGGGCCGGACCCTCGCGGAGGTCTGCGCCCGGCTCGGCCTACCCGCACCCCAGCGCGGGGGAGCGGTGCCGGCGCAGGTCCGCCTCACCGGCGTCACCCACGACTCGCGCGCGGTGCAGCCCGGCGACCTCTACGCGGCCCTGCCCGGATCCAGGGCCCACGGCGCCGACTTCGCCGTCGACGTGGTGGGACTGGGTGCGGTCGCCGTACTCACCGACGAGGCGGGGCTGGAGCGCGCGGCCGCCTCGGGCCTGCCGGTGCTCGTGGTGGACGACCCACGGCACCGCCTCGGCGCGCTGGCCGCGTGGATCTACGGCGATCCGGCCGCCGACCTGCTGCTGGTGGGGACCACCGGGACCAACGGCAAGACCACGACCAGCTACCTGCTCGAAGCCTGCCTGGCTGCCGCGGGCCGGCGCACCGGTCTCATCGGCACGGTGGAGACGCGGATCGGCGACGAGCGGGTGGCCAGCGTGCGGACCACGCCGGAGTCCACCGATCTGCAGGCCCTGCTGGCCGTCATGCGCGAGCGCGGCGCCGACGCGGTGGCGATGGAGGTCTCCTCCCACGCCCTGGTGCTCGGTCGCGTGGACGGTCTGGTCTTCGACGTCGCGCTGTTCACCAACCTCACCCAGGACCACCTCGACTTCCACGGCACGCTGGAGAACTACTTCCAGGCCAAGGCATCCCTGTTCACCCCCGGCCGCTCCCGGGTGGGGGTCGTCGACGTCGACGGCCCCTACGGCGCCCGACTGGCCCGCGAGGCCTCCGTCCCGGTCGTCACCGTCTCGCCGTCGGGCCAGACCCCTGCGGACTGGCAGGTGGTCGAGCGTGCGGTGGAGGCCGACGGGTCCCGTACCCGGTTCACCCTCGTCGACCGCGACGGCCGCCGGATCCGCGCGGTCGCCCCGCTGCCGGGCGACTTCAACGTGGCCAACACCGCGCTGGCGGTGGTGGCGTGCGCCGTCGCGGACGTCGACGTCGCCGCCGCGGTGCGCGGGCTGGAGGGCTTCGCCGGTGTGCCCGGGCGGCTCGAGCGCGTCTCCTCCGCGGCCGACGGCCCGCTCGCGCTGGTCGACTTCGCCCACACGCCGGACGCCGTCGACACCGTGCTGCGGACGCTGCGCCCGGTCGTCAGCGGCCGGCTCGCGGTGGTGCTCGGCGCGGGCGGCGACCGCGACCGCGACAAGCGCCCGGGCAGGGGTGCGGCCGCGGCGCGGTGGGCAGACCTGGTCATCGTGACCGACGACAACCCGCGCAGCGAGGACCCCGCCACGGTGCGGGCCGCCGTCCTCGCCGGCGCGCAGGACGAGGCCACGCGGTCGGGGGCGCGGGTGCTGGAGGTGGCGGGCCGCCAGGAGGCGGTCCGCACGGCGGTACGGGGGCTGGGCCCGGGCGACGCGGTGGTCGTCGCGGGCAAGGGCCACGAGCAGGGCCAGGAGGTCGCCGGGGTGGTCCACCCCTTCGACGACCGCGCGGTCCTGCGGGCGGCCCTGGACGAGAGCGTGGCCGGCCATGGTGGCCAGGCCGCGGACCCGGCCCCGGAGGTGGCCCGATGATCCCGATGACCCTGGCCGAGATCGCCGAGGCGGTGGGTGGCACGGTGCCGGGCGCGGCCGACGCCGCAGAGGTCGTCGTCACCGCGCCGGCGTCCGTCGACAGCCGCAGCGTGCAGCCCGGCGGGCTGTTCGTCGCGGTGCCCGGCGAGCACGTCGACGGTCACGACTTCGCCCGGGCGGCGGTCGACGGCGGCGCCGCTGCCGCGCTGGTCTCCCGCGAGGACCTCGACGTCGGCCCCGCCGTGCGCGCCGCCGACACCGTCGCCGCGCTGCAGGCGCTGGGTGCGGCCGTGCGCGACCGGGTGGCCGACGGGGTCCTGGTCGTCGGCATCACCGGCTCCTCGGGCAAGACCAGCACCAAGGACCTGCTCGCAGCGGTGCTCGAGACGGCCGGCGAGACCGTCGCGACCGCGGGTTCCTACAACAACGAGCTGGGCCTGCCGCTCACCCTCACCCGCGTCACCCCCACCACCCGGCACCTGGTGCTGGAGATGGGTGCGCGGCACCTGGGCAACATCCGCGAGCTGTGCGAGCTGGCCCGTCCCACCGTCGGCGTCGTGCTCAACGTCGGCTCGGCCCACGTGGGCGAGTTCGGCAGCCGCGAGGCCATCGCGCAGACCAAGGGCGAGCTGGTCGAGTCCCTCCCGGCCGGCGGTGTGGCCGTGCTCAACGCCGACGACCCGCTGGTCCGCGCCATGTCCGCGCGCACGTCCGCCCGGGTGGTGCTGGTGGGGGAGTCGCCCGACGCCGACGTGAGGGCGGAGGACGTGCGGCTCGACGGCGCGGCGCGGGCCACCTTCGACCTGGTGACCGGCAGCGGTCGGGCGGAGGTGCGGCTGCGGCTGCACGGCGAGCACCACGTCGCCAACGCGCTCTCCGTGGCCGCGGTCGCGCTGGAGGCCGGTCTCTCCCTCGACGACGTCGCCGCGGCGCTGTCCGCGGCCGGCCCGCGCAGCCGGTGGCGGATGGAGGTCGTCGAGCGGGCCGACGGGGTCACCGTCGTGAACGACGCCTACAACGCCAACCCGGAGTCGATGCGGGCCGGGCTCAAGGCGCTCGTCGCGCTAGCGAGGTCAGGCACAGATAGGGCGGGCGGCCGGCGCACCTGGGCCGTGCTGGGGGAGATGCTCGAGCTCGGCGAGACCAGCCGGGACGAGCACGACGCCGTCGGCCGGCTGGCGGTGCGCCTGGACGTGAACCGCCTGGTCGTCGTCGGCGAGGGCGCCCGCGCGATGCACCTCGGTGCCGCGCTGGAGGGCTCGTGGGGGAACGAGTCCGCGTGGGTGCCCGACGCCGAGGCGGCGC
This sequence comes from Motilibacteraceae bacterium, assembly GCA_051953655.1. Lineage (GTDB taxonomy): Bacteria > Actinomycetota > Actinomycetes > Motilibacterales > Motilibacteraceae > JBQCHF01. Next base: position 14,482 of record JBQCIO010000014.1, on the reverse strand, counting down.
TGGCGCTGCTGCGCGACGAGCTGGCGCCGGGCGACGTGGTGCTGGTCAAGGCCTCCCGCGCCGCCGGCCTGGAGAAGGTCGCCGAGGCGCTCGTCTCCGACGTCCCGTCGGAGCGAACCGCTGCCACGGCGCAGGGGAGCGACGCGTGAAGCTCATCCTGCTGTCCGGTGCCATCGGCCTGCTCGTCGGGCTGCTCGGCACGCCGCTGGTCATCCGCGTGCTGCGCAAGCACGGCTACAGCCAGGCGATCCGCGACGTCAACGAGGGCTTCCCGGACCACGAGTCCAAGCGCGGCACCCCGTCGATGGGTGGCCTCGCGATCGTGGCCGGCGTCCTGCTCGGCTACCTCGGCGCCCACCTGATCATGTGGCGCGAGCCCACCGCGTCCGGCCTGCTCGTGCTGTTCCTCATGCTGGGCATGGCACTGGTCGGCTTCTGCGACGACTACATCAAGATCTTCAAGCAGCGCAGCCTGGGTCTTCGGGCGTCCACGAAGTTCGGTGGCCAGACGGTGGTCGGCGTCGTGTTCGCCGTGCTGTCGCTCGGTTTCCCGGACGAGCAGGGCCTGCACCCGGCGTCCACGCACCTGTCCTTCATCCGGGACACGAGCCTCGGCCTCACCGCGGTCGGCTTCGTGCTGTGGGCCTACTTCCTCATCGCCGCCACCAGCAACGGGGTCAACCTCACCGACGGCCTCGACGGCCTGGCCACCGGCGCGGCCACCATGACCTTCGGCGCCTACACCCTCATCGGGGTATGGCAGTTCGGGCAGAGCTGCTCGATCAACCCGGGCGCTCAGTGCTACCAGGTGCGCGACCCGCTCGACCTCGCGGTTCTCAGCGCCGCCTTCATGGGCGCCTGCTTCGGCTTCCTGTGGTGGAACGCGTCGCCGGCCAAGATCTTCATGGGCGACACCGGGTCGCTGGCCATCGGGGGCACCATCGCGGGCTTCGCGATCCTCACCCGCACCGAGCTGCTGCTCGCCATGCTCGGCGGCCTGTTCGTGATCATCACCCTGTCGGTGATCATCCAGGTCGCCTCGTTCAAGACCACCGGGAACCGCGTCTTCCGGATGGCCCCGCTGCAGCACCACTTCGAGCTGGTCGGCTGGAACGAGGTGACGATCGTCATCAGGTTCTGGATCGTGGCCGGCCTGTGCGTGGCGGTCGGGCTCGGGGTGTTCTACGCCGAGTGGGTGCAGGGTCTATGAGCGAGGGCCTGTGAGCGCGCCGGCCGAGGCGTCGCGTCCGGGCGGACCGACGCCGGTGTGGGAGCGCGCCCACGTGCTCGTGCTCGGCATCGGGGTCTCCGGCTTCCCCGCCGCCGACGCCCTGCTGCGCCTGGGCGCCCGGGTGCGTGCGGTCGACGCCGGGGCGGACGAGCGGGCGCAGGAGCGCGCGGAGATCCTCCGGGTGCTCGGCGCCGAGGTGCGCCTGGGTGCCGCGGCGCAGGACCCCGCCGTGCTCGAGGGCGTCGACCTCGTCGTCACCAGTCCCGGCTGGCGCCCGGACCAGCCGGTGCTCGCCGCGGCCGCGGCCGCCGGGATCGCGGTGTGGGGCGAGGTCGAGCTGGCCTGGCGGCTGCGCCCGGCGGAGGACGCCGCGCCGTGGCTGTGCCTCACCGGCACCAACGGCAAGACGACCACCGTGCAGATGCTGGCCGCCATGCTCGCCGCCGACGGGCAGCGCACGGTGGCCACCGGCAACGTCGGCTTCCCGCTCGTCGACGCCGTGCTCGCCGACCAGCCCTACGACGTCCTGGCCGTGGAGCTGTCGAGCTACCAGCTGCACTGGAGCCACTCCCTGCGCCCCGAGGCGTCCGCCGTGCTCAACCTCGCGCCGGACCACCTGGACTGGCACGGGGGCATGGATGCCTACGCCCGGGCCAAGGGCAAGGTCTACGAGAACGCGAAGATCGCCTGCGTCTACAACGTGGCCGACGCGCGCACGGAGCAGCTCGTGCGCGACGCCGAGGTGGAGGAGGGCTGCCGCGCGATCGGGTTCACCCTCGGGGTGCCGGCGGTGAGCATGCTCGGCGTCGTCGACGACGTGCTCGTGGACCGCGCCTTCCTGCCCGACCGCGACCGCAACGCCGCCGAGCTGGGCTCGCTGCGCGACGTCGTCCCGGCCGCCCCGCACAACGTGGAGAACGCCCTGGCCGCCGCGGCCCTGGCCCGCGCCCACGGCGTGCGGCCCGGCGCCGTCCGCGACGGCCTGCGCGGGTTCCGTCCCGACGCCCACCGGATCGCCGAGGTGGCCACCGTGGACGGCGTGCAGTGGGTGGACGACTCCAAAGCCACCAACACCCATGCGGCCGCCGCGTCCCTGCGGGCCTACGAGTCGGTCGTGTGGGTCGCCGGCGGGCTGGCCAAGGGGGCCGAGTTCGACGACCTGGTCGCCTCGGCCCGGGCCCGGCTGCGCGCCGTGGTGCTCATCGGTCGCGACCGCGCGCAGATCGCGGAGGCACTCGCGCGACACGCGCCCGATGTCCCCGTGATCGAGGTGGCCGCCACGGACACTGGGGCCATGGACGAGGTCGTGCGCGTCGCCACGGGTGTGGCCCGGCCGGGCGACACCGTGCTGCTGGCCCCGGCCTGCGCCTCCATGGACATGTTCCGCGACTACGGCGCCCGCGGCGACGCCTTCGCCGACGCCGTCACCCGGCTCGTCGTGCAGCGGTCGGGGGCCTGATCGTGCCCTCCTCGGCCAGCGCCGCCGGTCGCGGCGGCGCAGCCCGGCCCGCCTCCCGTCAGAGCAGCCGGCAGAGCGCCCGTCCGGACCTGCGCGCGGTCGACGGAGGCGGGTCGCGCGCGGCGGCGGGCGCCCCGAGCAGCCCGGTGCGGCGCTCGGCCCTGGTCGACCTGTGGTCGCGCCCGCTCACGCCCTACTACCTGCTGCTGGGCGCCACGGTGATGCTGCTGGCGCTCGGCCTGGTCATGGTGCTCTCGGCCTCCAGCGTCACCGCCTACGAGGACAGCGGCTCCTCGTTCAGCGTCTTCAGCAAGCAGCTGATGTGGAGCGCGATGGGCGTGCCGCTCATGCTGGTCGCCTCGCGGCTGCCGGTGCGGGTGTTCCGCTGGGCGGCCTACCCCGCGCTGGCCGGCGTCCTCGCGCTGCTCGGGCTCGTCATGGTCCTGGGCGTCTCGGTCAACGGCAACCAGAACTGGCTGGCCTTCGGCCCGATCCGGCTGCAGCCCTCGGAGTTCGCCAAGCTGGCTCTCGTCCTGTGGGGGGCGGACCTGCTGGCCCGCAAGGCGCGGTCCATCGACCGCTACCGGCACCTGCTCGTCCCGCTGGCCCCGGTGGCCGGGCTGATCCTGCTGCTGGTGCTGGCCGGCGGCGACCTCGGCACCTCGCTGGTGCTCATGGCCATCACCGGGGCGCTGCTGTTCTTCGCCGGCGCGCCGATGCGCCTGTTCGGCTCGCTGCTCTCCCTCGGCCTGGCCGGCGTCGCGTTCATGACCTGGTCCAAGCCCAGCCGACGCCGCCGGCTGCTGTCGTTCCTCGACCCCAGCAGCGACCCGCTCGGCACCGGCTACCAGCTCATGCACAGCAAGTACGCGCTGGGCTCGGGCGGCTGGTTCGGCCTCGGGCTCGGGGCCTCCCGGGAGAAGTGGAGCTGGCTCCCCGAGCAGCAGACCGACTTCATCCTCGCCATCATCGGCGAGGAGCTCGGCCTGGTCGGCACCCTCGCGGTGCTGCTGCTGTTCGGCGTCATCATCGCCAGCGCGCTGCGGGTGGCCCAACGCACCCGCGACCCCTTCGTGCGCCTGGCCGCCGCCTGCATCGCGGTGTGGATCGGGGTGCAGGCCGTGGTCAACATCGGCGCGGTCACCGGCCTGCTCCCCATCGCCGGCATCCCGCTCCCGCTCATCTCCTACGGCGGGTCGGCGCTGCTGCCCACCCTGGTCGCCCTCGGCATGCTCATGTCCTTCGCGCGGCACGAGCGCGACGCCGTCGCCACCCTCGCCGCCCGCGGCCCCGGGCTGGCGCAGCGCACCGCCCGCCGCGCCTTCGGATGGCTGCTGCCGCACCGTGACGCCCAGCAGGGGAGAGCGGCTGCCGCCCGGCGCCCGGCGGCGGTACGCCGGCCGGCCGGTCGGGACCGGTGAGCCCCGTGAGCCCCGTGAGCCCCGTGAGCCCAGGGGCCTTGCGCGCCCTGCTCGCCGGCGGCGGCACCGCCGGCCACGTCGCACCCCTGCTGTCGCTGGCCGACTGCCTGCGCCGTCGGGACCCGGCCACCGAGGTGCTGGTGCTCGGCACCGCCGAGGGGCTCGAGGCGCGGCTGGTCCCCGACCGCGGCTACCCGCTGGCCGTCGTCCCCCGGGTGCCGTTGCCGCGCCGTCCGTCGGTGGACCTGGCGCGGCTGCCCGGACGGCTGCGGGCCGCCGTGCGCGCGGCCGAGGCCGCCATCGACGAGGTGGGCGCCGACGTCGTCGTGGGCTTCGGCGGCTACGTCGCCACCCCGGCCTACCTCGCCGCGCGTCGACGCCGTGTCCCGGTCGTGGTGCACGAGCAGAACAGCCGTCCCGGCGTCGCGAACCGGCTGGGCGCGCGCTGGGCCCGGGCGGTGGCCGTCACCTTCCCGGGCACCCCGCTGCGCGGCGCCGTCCGCACCGGCCTGCCGATGCGCACCGAGATCACCGGGCTGGACCGGGCCGCCCACCGGGCCGAGGCGCTGGCCCGGTTCGGCCTGGACGACCGTCGGCCCACCCTGCTGGTGTTCGGCGGCTCGCTGGGCGCGGCACGGCTCAACAGCGCGCTGCCGGCCGCGGCCGCGGACCTCGCCGAGGCCGGGGTGCAGGTCCTGCACGTGAGCGGGCAGGGCAAGGAGTTCGCCTCGCCCGCGGTGCCCGACGGTCCCGGCTACGTCGTGGTGCCCTACCTGGACCGGATGGACCTGGCCTACTCCGCCGCCGACGCCGTCGTGTGCCGGGCGGGGGCCGGGACCGTGTGCGAGGTGACCGCCCTCGGGCTGCCGGCCGCCTACGTGCCCCTGCCGATCGGGAACGGCGAGCAGCGGCTCAACGCCGAACCCGTGGTGACCGCGGGCGGCGGGCTCATGGTCGACGACGCCGGCTGCGACACGGGCTGGGTGCGCCGCGAGCTGGTCCCGTTCCTCGCCGACCCCGGTCGGCTGGCCGCCGCCGGGCGCGCCGCGGCCGGGTTCGGCGTGCTCGACGGCGACGAGCGGCTGGCCGACCTGGTCCTGGCCGCGGCCGGCGTCCGCCCGGGGGCGGCGGGGGAGCGGGGAGACGCGGGGGATCGGGGAGACGCGGGGGATCGGGGAGACTCGGGACCGACAGGACCGACAGGACCGACAGGACCGTCGGGGACTGTCGGACCCGCCGGGTAGACCCTGACCGACAGCCGACCCACCCGCCCGCCCACATGCCACCGAGCCCCGCCGGAGGACGACCCCCGTGAGCGCCGTTCCCGCCCCCGAGCAGACCGTGCCCGCCGACGAGCTCGGCGCGGTGCACTTCGTCGGCATCGGGGGCGCCGGCATGTCCGGGATCGCCGGGATCATGCTCGCCCGCGGGCTCACCGTCAGCGGCAGCGACGCCAAGGACTCCCGGGTGCTGGCCGCGCTGCGCGCGCTGGGTGCCCGGGTCGTCGTCGGGCACGCCGCGGAGAACCTCGAGGGGGTGGACACCCTCGTGGTCAGCTCGGCCATCCGGCCGGACAACCCCGAGCTGGTGGAGGCCCGGCGTCGGGGCCTGCTCGTGCTCCCGCGCGCGTCGGCCCTCGCCTCGGTCATGGCCGGGCGCCGGGCGGTGGCCGTGGCCGGAACGCACGGAAAGACCACCACCACCTCGCTGCTCACCGTGGCCCTGCAGCACTGCGGGGCCGACCCGTCCTTCGCCATCGGCGGCCACCTCAACGAGTCCGGCGCCAACGCCCACAACGGCAGCGGCGACGTCTTCGTCGCGGAGGCCGACGAGAGCGACGGCTCCTTCCTGCTCTACTCGCCGGCCGCGGCCGTCGTTACCAACGTCGAGCCGGACCACCTCGACCACTACGCCGACGGCGACGCCGTCGACGACGCCTTCCTGGCCTTCGCCGGCCGGGTGGAGCCGGGCGGCTTCCTCGTCGTCTGCGCCGACGACCCCGGGGCCCGGCGGCTGGGGGAGCGGGCCGCGGAGCAGGGCGTCGACGTGCGCTCCTACGGCGAGTCGGAGGACGTCGACCTGCGGGTGGTCGACCTCGTCGAGGCCGGCGGCGGCACCCGGTTCGAGGCGGTCCTGCGCGGCCGCCGGCTCGGACCGGTCGAGCTTCGGGTTCCCGGCCGGCACAACGCCCTCAACGCCGCCGCCGCGCTGCTGACCGGGATCGGGCTGGGCTTCTCCGCCGCGGAGCTGCGCGAGGGCCTGGGGGTCTACACCGGCACCCGGCGCCGTTCCGAGCTCAAGGGCAGCGCCGCCGGCGTCCGCGTCTACGACGACTACGCGCACCACCCCACCGAGATCGCCGCGGTGCTGCGCGCCTTCCGCACCGTGGCCGAGGGCGGGCGGCTGGTCGTGGCGTTCCAGCCCCACCGCTACAGCCGGACCGCGGCGTTCCGGGAGGAGTTCGGGGCCGCCCTGGGCCTGGCCGACGAGGTCGTCGTCATGGAGGTCTACGGCGCGGGGGAGGACCCCGTGCCCGGGGCCACCGGCGCCTCGGTCGCGGCGGCTGTGCCGCTGCCGGCCGAGCAGGTGCACTTCGAGCCGAGCTGGTCCGCGGTGGCCGGCGAGCTGGCCCGTCGGGCCCGGCCCGGCGACGTCGTGCTCACGCTCGGCGCCGGCGACGTGACCATGGTCGGGCCCGAGGTGCTGGCCGAGCTCGAAGCACCGGGCGACGGCAGCGCCGCCGCGGGAGCGGAGGGCTAGGCGTGGCCACCGCCCGCCGGACCGGTCCTGTGCCGCGGGTACCGGGGGTGCCGCGGCAGCCGGCCTCGCCCCGGCTCGCCGAGCGGCAGCAGGCGCGTCCGCGCGTCACCGGCGCGCAGGCGCCGCGACGCCCAGGCCCCGGCGCCGCCGGAACGCGCGCCGGGCGAGCTCGGGGCGGTGCCACCGTCTCGGCCACCTCGGCCCGCCGCTTCGCGGCCAGGGCACGGGCGGCCCGCGTGCGGTCCTGGCGTCCGCTGCTGTTGGTCGTCGTGGCCGTGGCCGCGGTGGTCGCCCTGGCCTGGGCCGTGCTCGCCGGCCCGCTGCTCGTCGTCCGGTCGGTACGGGTGAACGGTCTGCCGGCCGCGGCCGTGCCGACCCCGAGCGGGCTCACGCTCGACGCCGTCACCGCCGCCGCCGACGTGCCCGTCGGCCGGCCGATGCTGCGCCTGGACACCACGGCCGTGCGGCAGCGGGTGGCCGAGCTGCCCGTCGTGGCCCGCGTCGACGTCGCCCGCGCCTGGCCCGGCACCGTCGAGATCACTGTGGTGGAGCGCACCCCCGCCGCCGTGGTGCAGGCCGGCTCGAGCTGGACCCTCGTCGACGCCTCCGGCGTCGCGTTCGCCACCGTGCCGCGCCGTCCCGCCGGGCTGCCGCTGCTCACCACCCCGAGCGCCGCCGTGGGCGCCGCACCGCCGGCGGCCCTCACCGCCGCGGTGTCCGTGGTGGCCGCGCTGCCGGAGGGGCTGGCCGCGCAGGTGACCCAGGTGTCCGCCCAGACCCCCGACCACGTCGTCCTCTCGCTCACCCGGGGCCGCACCGTCGTCTGGGGCGACGCCGGCCGCCCCCAGCGCAAGGCGCTGGTCGCCCAGGCCCTGCTCGGCCAGTCCACGCCCAAGGTCACCACGGTCGACGTCAGCGCCCCGGACGCGCCGACGACGCGGTAGGGCGGGGAAGTGGCGCGCGGCCAGGCCTCCGGGGCCTCTCGTCGACGGCTGCTGCGGTGGGCACGGGGTCGGAAGGCGCTGGTGACGGGGGAGCCGGGCGTCGACGCACGTCCCGCGGCCTGCTGACGTCGGTCTCGGGAGGAGCGGAGCCTGCGGCGCCCACAGTGGGACCCTGCTGTCGCGACGCGCCGAGAGTCCTCGCACTGCCGTCACATCGTCCGTTGAGCTCGGGCCGGCGCCCGGCCGCGGGACTGCTCCACCCACCTGCTGCCGCCGTCACCAGCGCCGGTGACCTTGTCGACGTGGAGCGGCAGGGGCGTTGCCGGCCCCAGCCGCGAACACAAAACTTCCCCGACACGCCGCCCACGTCTTTGCCCCGTGACGCCACGTCCCCCTACGGTCCTCCGCAGTGCTCAGGTTGACATAACTATAACGCTCTACTTGAGGGTGAGGGTTCACCCGAGCGGTGGGACGTGAGCACGACGGGACCAGCGCACACCGAGCGCACGGACACGAGGCGGAAGGCATCCGACGTGGCAGCACCGCAGAACTACCTCGCGGTCATCAAGGTCGTCGGCATCGGCGGCGGTGGCGTCAATGCGGTCAACCGGATGATCGAGGTCGGCCTCAAGGGCGTCGAGTTCATCGCCATCAACACCGACGCGCAGGCGCTGCTCATGAGCGACGCCGACGTCAAGCTCGACGTCGGCCGCGAGCTCACCCGCGGACTGGGGGCGGGCGCCGACCCCGAGGTGGGGCGCAAGGCGGCCGAGGACCACGCGGCCGAGATCGAGGAGGTGCTCAAGGGCGCCGACATGGTCTTCGTCACCGCCGGCGAGGGCGGCGGCACCGGCACCGGCGGCGCTCCGGTCGTGGCGCGGATCGCCCGCAGCCTCGGCGCGCTGACCATCGGCGTGGTCACCCGCCCGTTCACGTTCGAGGGGCGCCGCCGGGCCAACTCGGCCGAGAGCGGCATCGAGGACCTCCGCAGCGAGGTCGACACGCTCATCGTCATCCCCAACGACCGGCTGCTCTCGATCAGCGACCGGCGGATCAGCGTGCTCGACGCGTTCAAGCAGGCCGACCAGGTGCTGCTGCAGGGCGTCAGCGGCATCACCGACCTCATCACGACCCCGGGCCTGATCAACCTCGACTTCGCCGACGTGAAGTCGGTCATGCAGGGAGCCGGCTCGGCGCTCATGGGCATCGGGTCGGCCCGTGGCGACGACCGCGCGGTGCAGGCGGCCGAGATGGCGATCTCCAGCCCGCTGCTCGAGGCGTCCATCGACGGCGCCCACGGCGTGCTGCTGTCCATCTCCGGCGGGTCCGACCTCGGCCTGTTCGAGATCAACGAGGCGGCGCAGCTGGTCCAGGAGTCGGCGCACCCCGAGGCCAACATCATCTTCGGCGCGGTCATCGACGACGCCCTCGGCGACGAGGTCCGGGTCACCGTCATCGCCGCCGGCTTCGACGGCGGCGCCCCGCGCCGGCGGGAGACCCCGGCGCCGGCCGTCCGGTCGGCGGCAGCCGCCCCGGCCACGCCGCCGCAGGTGGTCGACGTGCGCAGCGACGCCTCGGCGCATGCCGAGCGGGCCGTGGAGCAGCGCACCGCGCAGCCGGTGCCCGCCCCCGCGTCCCAGCCGCCGGCCCCGCCCACGGTCCAGCCGGCCCAGCCCGCGGTGCCGTCGGGCGAGCGCGGCTACGCGCAGCGCTCCTACGACCAGCAGAACCAGCAGCAGCCTCAGCAGCAGGCCCAGCCGCCGGTCCAGCCGCACACCGCAGAGGCGCCGCGCGAGCCGCTGCGCGCCGACACCCCACCCAGCGCCGACGGCCCGGGCTCGGCCGAGGTCCGTCCCCGGCCGCGCACGATCGTCTTCGACGACGCCGAGAGCAGCGACGACCTCGACGTGCCCGACTTCCTCAAGTAGGCACCAGGCAGGGCGCTCGGTCCCGGTCATCGCGACGGTTCGCGACGCTGAGCAGAAGACAGCAGAAGGGGGAGCATGCTCGCCTGGCACGAGCAGCTCGAGGGAGGCGTCCACCTCGCCGTGACCGACCGGCGCGGCGGGGTGAGCACCGGCCCGTACCGCTCGCTCAACCTCGGCGACCACGTCGGCGACGACCCGGCCGCGGTGGCGGAGAACCGGCGGCGGGTGGCCGCCGCGGCAGGACTCCCGCCCGAGCGCCTGGTCCTGCTCCGGCAGGTGCACCGCGACACGGTGGTGGTGGCCGACGGGCCGCTGCCGGAGCAGCCGGAGGCCGATGCCGCGGTCACCCGGCACCCGGGCCTGGTGCTCGCGGCGCTGGTGGCCGACTGCACGCCGGTCCTGCTGGCCGCCCCCGCCCAGGGCGTCGTCGGGGTGGCCCACGCCGGGCGCCCGGGCATGGCGGCCGGGGTGGTGCTGCGGGCGCTGGAGGCGATGCGCGAGCTCGGGGCGCGCGACATCGTGGCCCGGGTGGGGCCGTCCATCTGCGCTCGCTGCTACGAGGTGCCGCTCGAGCTGCGCGAGCAGGTCGCGGCGGTGGTGCCGGAGTCCCGGTCGGTCACCCGGCACGGCACCCCCTCGCTCGACGTCGCGGCCGGGGTGGTCGCGCAGCTGGCGCCGCACTGCGCCCAGGTGCAGTGGCTGCCGGGCTGCGCCGCCGAGGACGGCGACCTCTACTCCTACCGGCGCGACGGCGTCACCGGCCGCTACGCCGGGCTCGCCTGGATCGAGCCGTCGGGCGGGGGAGCGGCGACCCAGGAGCCGGAGGCCCGGCGATGACGGGCTCCGACGCCACGACGACGGCGGGCGACGCCCGCCGCGCGGAGCTGGCGGCCAACCTCGACGCGGTGCAGGGGCGGATCGAGGCGGCCTGCGCCGCCGCCGGCCGGCCCCGCCGCGAGGTCACCCTGGTCGTGGTGACCAAGACCTGGCCCGCCGACGACGTGCGGCTGCTGGCCGGGCTCGGCGTCACCGATGTGGGGGAGAACCGCGACCAGGAGGCAGGGCCGAAGCACGACGCGTGCGCCGACCTGCCGCTGCGCTGGCACTTCATCGGCCAGCTGCAGACCAACAAGGCCGGGCGCGTGGCCCGCTACGCCGACGTCGTCCACTCGGTCGACCGGCCCCGGCTGGTCGAGGCGCTCTCGCGCGGCGCCGTGGCCGCCGGCCGGCAGCTGCGGGCCCTGGTCCAGGTGGCGCTCGACCCCGACCCCGGCCAGCCCGGCCGGCTCGGTCCGCGCGGCGGCGCCCACCCCGACGACGTCCTCGCGCTCGCCGACCTGGTGGCCGCCGCGCCCGGGCTCGAGCTGGGCGGGGTGATGGCGGTCGCCCCGGTGGGCGAGGACCCCGGCCAGGCCTTCGCCCGGCTGGCCCGGGTGGCCGCGGCGGTGCGCTCTGCGCACCCCCGCGCCACCGACGTGTCGGCCGGGATGAGCGGCGACCTGGAGGCCGCCGTCGCCTGTGGCGCGACACACCTGCGCGTCGGCACGGCGGTGCTAGGGAGCCGCCCCAGGCTCGGGTAGCGTCGCTGCCCGCCGGCACCTGCCGGTAGACCAGCCACCAGACCAGCCACCACACCAGCGCACGCCGGCGGCACGGGTCTGGGTCCGCACGACGACTCGTCCCGGACCTCGCCCTCGTCCGACCGGATCTGCACGACTGTCCAGAGCACCACCGAGAGGAACCTCGACCATGGCCGGCGCGATGCGAAAGATGGCGGTCTACCTCGGGCTCGTCGAGGAGGACGACCGCTACGACGAGTACGGCGAGTACGACGACTACGAGGACGAGCACGGCTACGACGAGCCGGAGCGCACCCGCGACGGTCACGACGGCCGCGAGTCCCACGGCGCCACCCGTGCAGGTGCCCACGGCGGCGGGCACGCGGTCGCCGCCCGCGAGGAGCGCACCCGGACCATCGCCGCCGTCCGCGACGAGCCCCGCCCGGCCGAGCGTCGCCCCTCGGTGGTGCAGCCGACGCCGATGGGCAGCCTGGACCGGATCACCACCATCCACCCCCGCGCCTACAACGACGCCAAGACGATCGGCGAGACGTTCCGCGGCGGCATCCCGGTGATCATGAACCTCACCGACATGGACGACCAGGACGCCAAGCGTCTGGTCGACTTCGCCGCCGGGCTGGTCTTCGGTCTGCGGGGCAGCATCGAGCGGGTGACCAACAAGGTCTTCCTGCTCTCGCCGGCCAACGTCAGCGTCACGGCCGAGGACAAGGCGCGCATGGCCGAGAGCGGCTTCTTCAACCAGTCGTAGAGTTCGCGGGCCATCGCGGCGGGTCCTGTTGGTCGACGGAGCAGCGCCGCCTGCGGAGGGTCGGCCGGGAACCGGAGCGCTTCCCGGTTCGTCACCGGTTCGACCCGGCACCATCCCATCCCTCCCGGGCCGCGGGCGGTCCGGCCTAGGCTGGGTCGTGAAGGGCCCTCGCGCGGCCCCAGAGCAGCCCCTCTAGGCAGCAAGGAGTTATGCGTCGGTGACTGCCGTCGGCAGCCTGGTCGTCTCGATCCTGCAGCTGTTCTTCTTCCTGCTCATCGCCCGGCTCGTGCTGGACTACGTCCAGCTGTTCGCGCGGTCCTGGACCCCGCACGGCGTGATGCTCGTCATCGCCGAGGTCGTCTACACCATCACCGACCCGCCGCTGAAGCTGCTGCGCCGCTTCATCCCGCCGCTGCGGCTCGGCCAGGTCAGCCTCGACCTGTCCTTCCTGGTGCTGCTCATCCTCGTGCAGGTCGCGTCCGGTTTCGCCCGTAACCTGTAGAAAGGTTCCTGGCACTCGTCAGGACGTGGCTGCCGGGCCGGGTTCGCCGGGTGCCGCGGCGCGGTCGTGGTCCGATCCGCTGCGGCTCTAGTAGCGTCGGCGTCAGCCGGGGGCGCTGCCGGGCGGCGGCGAGCCCGCGTCCGGCGCACACCGGACCGATCGTTCGAGCCGACCGTTGATCTGACACAGAGGTGACGCGATGCCCCTGACCCCCGAGGACGTGCAGAACAAGACGTTCGGCGCCAGCGGACTGGGCCGCAAGGGCTACGACGAGACCGAGGTCGACGACTTCCTCGACGAGGTCTACGACGAGATGCTCCGGCTCACCCGTGAGAACGAGGAGCTGAACACCAAGCTGTCGGCCTGCCAGCGCTCGCTGGCGGCCGCGCAGGAGCAGCTGCGCCAGCAGGCGGCCGCCCCCGCGCCGGCCGCCGCACCCGTCCCGGCGGCGGCTCCGGAGCCGGTCCCCAGCCCGGCCCCCGCGCCGCCGGCCGCTCCGGCGCCGGCCGAGGCCGCGGCCGGCATCCTGGCGCTGGCCCAGCGCACCGCCGACGAGCACGTCGCCGAGGCCAAGAAGCAGGCCGACGGCATCGTCGGCGAGGCGCGATCGCGGGCCGACCAGATCGCGCGGGAGACCGAGGAGCGCCAGCGCCGCACCCTCGGCGCGCTGGAGCACGAGCGCAGCGAGCTCGAGCGCCGGGTGGAGGGGCTGCGCGCCTTCGAGCGGGAGTACCGCAGCCGGCTCAAGAACTACCTGGAGAACCAGCTGCGCGAGCTGGAGTCCGCCCCCGAGGCGGCCCCCGGCGGCTCGCCGGCCCGTCCGGGTGGCGCGGCTCCGGCACCGGGCCAGCCCGGCGGTGCCCCCGCCGGCGACCGCCCCAGCCCGTTCAGCGCCGCGCCGCCGGTCCAGCCGCAGGGTGACGCGGAGAGGCAGCAGGAGGGGCCGCAGGGCGGCTACGTGGTCGACTCCGGACCCGAGGCGCACTAGCGGCTGCCGACGACGACAGGACCCCCGGTCGGGCTGACGCCCGCCGGGGGTCCTGTCGTTCTGGGCTGGTCGTTCGCGGCGTCCTAGAACCCCACCTGCGCGCGCTGCTCGGGCGAGAGCATGTCCGGGGTCATGGACCGGCGGAAGGGGTCGCGCGGCGGCGGCAGCGGCATGGTGATCCGCGCGCCCTCCACCGGCAGGCCCCCGAGGCCCAGCACCAGCGAGAGGATGCTCAGCGTGGTCTCGCCGGCGTCGACGCCGGCCTGGGTGACCATCGCGCGGTAGATGGTGACGTAGTGCTTGGCCGGCGTGTCGTAGCTCCAGTCCACCGAGCCGAGGTGCCGGGCGTTGCCGTGCGTGCCGTTGGGGCCGTCGAACGGCTGGTTCCAGACCTGGATGCCGGCCGGCCCGGCCGCGAAGCAGCCGCCCATGCCGACGTCCTGCGCCGCGGCCGCCCGCAGCAGCTCGCGGCTCTCCCGCTCGGCCAGCACCAGGGCGGGCCGCACGTGGCTGGCCAGCGCGGGCACCGCCACGGCGGTCGCCTTGAGCCGGACCGCCGGCGGCGGCGCCCCGAGCTTCCCGGTCAGGTTCACCCCGGCACGGGCGCCGGCGCCCCGCGACGAGGGGTGGGACGGGGGCTGGGAACCGGTGTTCACCGCCTGCAGAGCCACGTCGGTCTCCTTCTGGGCCGGAAGACCCATCCGACCGGGACCATCGGAAGGGATGACCGCAGTATCGGGCGGTGACGTGGCCCTCCGACTGGGCCGATCGGGTGGTGTCCTGTAACGCCCGCGGGGCGAGCCCCGTTCGGCGAGGGCGGGTTCACCCGTTCGGCCCTCCAGCCCCCACCTCACCCGCCCCCCTCCTCGCCGTGGTGAAACACCAAAGGGCCACCCAACCCCCCACCAATACCGGGTTGTA
>JBQCIO010000013.1:0-5279 GCA_051953655.1 Motilibacteraceae bacterium | reverse complement strand
TCGGGGGCGAGCGCCCACCAGCGCCGGGCGTCCGGCCGGTCGAGCCGCCTCGGCTGGGCCAGCGCCGGCCCCCCCGTTGCGTCGCCGACGGCGCCGGCGGGGGTGCGAGCGGGCGTCGGGGCGTTCTGCCCGGCGCTACTGGTAGTTCTTCGCCACGTCCTCGGCGAGCTTCTGGCCGTTGTCCAGCGCCTGGTCCACGCTCATCTTCCCGGCGATGGCCGCGGAGACGTCCTGCGCGACCTTGGTGCCCAGATCGGCGAACTCGGGGATGTCGACGAACTGGATGCCCACCGTCGGCCGCGGCTGCACGCCGGGGTTGGTCGGGTCCACGCCCTCGATCGACTTGAGGGTGAGGTCGCCGAACGCGGCGGAGGCCTTCTGGTACTCAGGGATCTGGTAGGTCGAGGCCCGCTTGCCGGAGGGGACCCGGGCCCAGCCGAGCTTCTCGCCGACCAGCTTCTCGTAGTCCTTGCTGGTGGACCACAGGATGAACTTGGTCGCGGCGTCGGCCTTCTTGCTGGTCTTGGGCATCACCCACGCCCAGGCCCACAGCCAGCCCGAGTTCTTCGTCTTGACCACGGGTGCGTAGGCGTAGCCGACCTTGCCGGCCACCTTGGACACCGACGGGTCCTCCAGCGAGCCGGCGGCCGAGGTGGCGTCGTACCACATGGCGACCTTGCCCTGGCTCATCGCGTTGAGGCACTCGGTGAACCCGGACTGGCTGGCACCGGGCTCCCCGTGCTGGCGGACCAGGTCCACGTAGAACTTGGTCGCCTCCTTGAACTCGGGCGAGTTGACCTGGGGCTGCCAGTCCTTGGTGAACCACGTGCCGCCGTAGGTGTTCACGACGGTGGTGAGCGGGCCGAAGATCTCGCCCCAGCCGGCCAGGCCGCGCAGGCAGATCCCCTTCATGCCCGGCTCGGCCCCGTCGACCTTGGCGGCGAGGTCCGCCACCTGCTGCCAGGTGGGGTGCTCGGGCATGGTCAGGCCCTGCTTGGCGAAGATGTCCTTGCGGTACATGAGGAACGAGGATTCGCCGTAGAAGGGCAGGCCGTACACCTTGCCGTCCTCGCCGGACAGGCCCTTGATCATCGACGGCAGGATGTCGTTGTAGTCGTAGCTCGCGTCGGCCTGCGCGGCGGTGCCGAGCTCCTGCAGCCAGCCGTTCTTCGCCCAGATCGGCACCTCGTACATGCCGACCGTGGCCACGTCGTACTGGCCGGCCTTGGTGGCCACGTCCTGGGTCACCTTGTCCCGCAGCTCGTTCTCCGGCAGGACCGTGTAGTTGACGGTGATGCCGGTGTCCTTGGTGAAGGTGTCCGCGGTGAGCTTCTGGATGTCGGTCATCTGCGGGTTGGCGACCATCAGCACGTTGATGGACGTGCCGCTGGAGCCGCCCGCGCCGCTGCCGGCGTCGGCCGCGCCGGCGGCCGTTCCGCCGCCGGCGCCCGCGCAGGCGGAGAGAGCGAGCGAGGTCCCGAGGACGCCGCCCAAGGCAGCGATCCGCCACTTTCCTGGCCGTGGTGCCACTGTTCCTCCTGTCGTGACTCGGGCGCGCCGCTCCCGAACGGGGCTGGCCCGGAGGCGCCCGGTGAGGTCGCTGTTGCTCATTTGAGCGGTGGTGGCTGCTCATGCGAGCGAGGGTCACGTTTCCGGCACCTGATGACACTGGTCAAGAGTCCGGCGCTCCAACGTTGCCGGATTGTTACCTAACCGCTCAGGTACGGCCACCCCCCGTTCACGAGCACGCCCAGCAGCTGCGAGGTCTCCTGCTCATCTGAGGCGGGGTTGCCTTCGTTCTGTGCGGCGGGTAGAACGGGCGCTCTCGTGGCACGAGCCGAGGCGGGGCCGGCGCGACGACGTGACCCGCCACGGACGCGGCCAGCAGCTCGTCGGCAGCAGAGGAAGTGACGCTCAGGTGACGGTCGGCACGGGGGCGCAGGGAGGGCAGGCCAACGAGGACGCAGCGGCGGCCGAGCGGCGGCTCGCCGGCACCGTCGCCCGCCGCTTCTACCTGCACGACCAGTCCCAGGTGGCGATCGCCGCGGACCTGGGGATCTCGCGGTTCAAGGTGGCGCGACTTCTCGAGTACGCGCGAGCCGAAGGGATCGTCCGGATCCAGGTCGCCGAACCCGAGCTGGACCAAGGGCTGTCGGCTCGCGTCGCCGAGCTGCTCGGCATCCGACGCGCCCTGGTGCTGGACACCGTGGCGTCGGACCCGACCGCAGAGCTCATCGGCTCGCTCGCCGCGCGCCACCTCGCGGAGGTCATGCCTCCCGACGGCACCCTCGGCATCGCCTGGTCGCGGGCCACGCAGGTCCTGACCGAGCACCTGCGCGCCAACCCCGGCTGGACGCTGGTCCAGCTCTCCGGCGTCATCGCGCACGCCGCGGGCGAGACCCACAGCGTGGAGCTCATCCGCAACGCGGCGCAGAACACCGGCAGCCACGCGCTCACCTACTACGCGCCGCTCGTGCTGGACGACGCCACGACCGCGAGCGCCCTGCGGCGGCAGCCGGGCATCGTCGACGTGCTCCGCCGCTGCGACAACCTCTCGGCGGCGGTGATCCCGGTCGGGATGTGGACGCCGGGCTGCTCGACGATCTACGACGCGCTGTCGACCTTCGACCGCAGCACCTTCACGGCCCGCGGAGCGGTGGCCGAGACGTGCGGCATCCTCATCGACGAGTCCGGCCGGGTGCTCGCCGACGGCCTGCAGGACCGGCTCGTCGCCGTCTCCGAGGAGCAGCTGCGCCGGACCCGGGAGGTCGTCGCCCTGGCCACGGACGACGGGCGGGTCCGCGCCGTCCGCTCCCTCACCGCGAGCGGCCTCGTCAGCACGCTCATCACCCACCGGCAGCTCGCCGAACGGCTGCTGGAGGAAGCCGGCTCCTCGGAGCAGCCCCGCTGACGGGAAGCCGGCGCCGCAGAATCGAGCTGACCTGCCCTAGCGGACCTCGGACAGCAGCGGGAACGGCGGCCGGAAGTCCTGGTCGGGGTCCTCCCCCACCCGGCCGTCGACGGCCTCGCGCAGCAGGTCGGCGTGGCCGGTGTGCCGGCCGTACTCCTCCAGCAGGTCGCACAGCAGCCGGCGCAGGCTGATGGTGCGGCCGCTGGCCCAGCCCAGGTCGACCTGCTGGTCCAGCCCGCCGTTCTTCAGCGCGGCGACGAGGCGGGCCTGCGATCGGGCCACGGCGCCGTCGTAGAGGGCGTAGAGGTCGGCCGGAGAGTCCTTGGCGGCGGAGGTGAACTCCCACTCGGGGTCGTCGGAGTCGTAGTCGGCCCAGTCCTGGCCGAAGCCCTCGCCGGAGAGCTTGGCGCCGAAGTAGTGGTCCTCCAGCAGGGCGAGGTGCTTGAGCAGGCCGCCGAGGGTGAGCGCGGACGCGCCGATGGTCGTGGTGAGCCCGGCGGCGTCGAGGCCGTCGGCCTTCCAGCGGAAGGTGACCCGCTGCCGGTCCAGGGCCGCGGTGAGGTGCTCGGCGTCGGTGCCCGACAGGGGCGGTTCCCAGGGGATCGTCGTCATGGCCGGGAACGCTAGGGCCTGTTGCGGACGATCCACGTCCGGGACCGGGCTTGGTTTCGCTCGTAGAGAGAAGCCAAAGGCGCTGGTGACGGTGGAGCCTCGCGGCGATTGCGCTCGGACGGCCGGTGCTGACCTCGAGTGGAGACCTGATGCACGACACGCCGGCGTGTCTCGACCACGACGTTCCACTCAAGACGCCGTCCGGGGCCCGGATCAGTACAGCGGCGGCGCGGCCAGCTCCGGGTGGTCCAACCCGAGGTCCGCCAGCCGGGCCAGCAGCTGCTCGCGCGTGCACTCGTGCCGCTCGGCGAGCTGGTCCAGGCCGCGGCCGGCCTTGACGCCGGACGTGAGCAGGCCGTCGTCGAGCTCGGTCCAGGCCTTGCCGAGCACGACGGCGACGCGCTCGGCCGGCGGGCTGGGCGGCGGCGCGGCGCGGCCGGAGCGCGGGGCGGGGGCGCCCTTGGGCCGGTCGGCGACCGGGCGGGGCGGGGGCGCGTCGGCGTCGATGCGGCGCAGCGCGGCCAGCACTTGCTCGCGGTCGGTGGTCTCCCAGAAGGGCGGGAGCGTGGCGCGCAGGAACGAGCCGTAGCGGGCGGTGGCCAGCCGCGCGTCCAGCACCGCGACGACGCCGCGGTCGTCCATCGTGCGGATGAGCCGGCCGGCGCCCTGGGCCAGCCGCAGGGCGGCGTAGGAGGCCGAGACGGCCATGAAACCGTTGCCCCCGCTCGATTCCACCGCGGCGGCGCGGGCCGAGGCGAGCGGGTCGTCCGGGCGCGGGAACGGGATGCGGTCGATGACGACCAGCTGCAGGGCCGAGCCGGGGACGTCGACGCCCTGCCACAGCGAGAGCGTGCCGAACAGGCACGTGCGCGGGTCGCGGGCGAACTGGCGCACCAGCTCGGCGGTGGCGTCCTCGCCCTGGCACAGGACGGGCAGGTCGAGCTTCTCGCGCATGGCCTCGGCGGCGGCCTTGGCCCCGCGCATGGAGGAGAACAGCGCCAGCGCGCGGCCGCCGGAGGCCTCCAGCAGCGCGGCGAGCTCGTCCAGCGCGGCCGGGGCGATGCCGTCGCGGCCGGGCGGGGGCAGGTGCCGGGCGACGTAGAGGATGCCCTGCTTGCGGTAGTCGAACGGCGAGCCGACGTCCAGGCCGGTCCACTTGGTCGCCGAGGCGTCGTTGGCCCCGCCCAGGCCGACCTGCCGGGCCACGACGTCGAAGGAGCCGCCGAGCTCGAGGGTGGCCGAGGTGAGCACCACGGTGGCGTCCTCGAACAGGGTGCCGCGCAGCAGCCCGCCGACGTTGAGCGGGGCCACCCGCAGGACCGACCCGCGGCGCTCCTCCTGCGCCACCCAGGCGACGTCGTGCTGGGAGAGGGCGAGCAGCCGCTCGGCGACGTCGAAGACCGCGTCCACCGCGGCGCGCGCCACCGTCTTGGCGGCCAGGGTGTCGGGGTCGTCCTTCTCCCCGCTGCCCCGGGCGGACAGCGCCGACTGCACGGTGCGGGCGGCGTCGCGGACCACGGCCAGGGCCGGGCCTAGCGGGTCGGGGATGTCGGTGAGGCGCCCCTCGGGCACCACCGAGAGCGCGGTGGCCAGGCCCGGCGCGGCCAGCTCGAGGTCGGCGGCGTCGGCGCCGACGACGGAGCGGGCCCGGCGGGCGGCGCGCTCGACGAGGGCGGCGGTGAGCTCCTCGGTGGCCGCCCCGGTGGCGCGGTCGACCAGCTCGTGCGCCTCGTCGACGACCACCACCTCGTGCTCG
>JBQCIO010000012.1:0-34220 GCA_051953655.1 Motilibacteraceae bacterium | reverse complement strand
GCCTTGGCGTAGGCGCGGGCGATGCTCTGCTCACCCTGCGGGGCGAACGGGTAGCCGGGACGCTTGCGGCCGTAGGTCCGCAGCACCTGCACCGCGTGCGGACCGGCCTGCCCGGGCTCGGGCAGGGGCTCGGGCAGCGGCTGCGGGTGGCGGGGCATGTGCGCCAGGCGCTGGATGAGCATCCGGTAGGGGGTGCGCCGGTCCAGCGGGTGCGGGTCGTCCCAGCGCTCCACGAACGAGGCGAGCACGTCGCCCACCGCCGGCCCGCGCAGCTCCACCGCGGCGTCGTGCCACGGCGCCAGCGGGTCGTAGCGCGGGTCCATCGGCTGCTGCTGCGGGTCGCCGCGGTGCGCGGCGTCGTCGCGCCGGGCGTGCGAGAGGTCGATCCCGCCGACGAACGCGAGGTCCTCCTGCGGGCGGTCCGGGTGCCGGATGACGAAGGTCTTGGCGTGGTGCGACCCGCCCAGGCGCACCCGCTGGTCCAGCAGCACCTCGCCCCCGGCCTCGTTCAGCTCCGCGCCGAGCTTCTGGTTCTCCTGGGCGCTGAACGTGGCGTGGTCCGAGTGCGAGCGCCACAGCAGCCCGCGGACGTCGACGCCGCGCTCCACCAGGTCGCACAGCACCCGGCCCACCGTCGGCCCGTCCGGCAGCAGCCGCTCGTCCGCGTCGCCGCGCCAGTCGGTGAAGTAGACCCGGTCGTGCCGGTCCAGCCGGCACAGCTCCTCGTAGAGCCGGCGGAAGTAGGTCGCGCCGTGCACCAGCGGGGTGACCAGGTTGCCCTCGGTCCAGGCCCGCCCGTCGTGGCGGCGGCGGTCGACGTCGGTAGCCGGGTTGCCGCGCTCCTGCGGGGTGAGGAACCAGCGCTCGGCGGCGGCATCGGCCATGCCCGTCCCTGCCCTGTTCCGGGCCCGCGCCAAACCCGCGCCCGGCGCGGTGGCACGGAGCGCCCCATATGTCCGATCGCCCGCGCTGCTGGGCCCTTCGCCTCTGCACCGCGGACCTTCAGGGACCTCTGCTGGAAGGCGGGCCCTCCGTGCACGACGGCAAGGGGGATGACGACGATGGCAACGCTCACCCGCAGCATCACGATCGACGCACCGGCCGCGAAGGTCTTCGACTACGTGCTGGACCCCCAGCGCTTCTGGACCTGGCCGGACCTGGCCCTGGTGGACGTCAAGCGCACACCGGACGGCGTCGGGACCACGGCGAAGATGTGGTCGCACTTCCTGGGCTTCCACCTCGAGGGCAGCCTGGAGTACACCGAGGTGGTCCGCCCCGAGCGCATCACGATCACGGTCGGCTTCGCGATCGAGCACCCGACCTGGACCTTCACCTTCGCCCCCGGGGACGGCGGCACCGAGCTGACCGCCCAGGGCGAGTGGCACTCGAGCCTGCCGGTGGTCGGCCCGACCTTCGAGAAGCAGATGGCCAAGGAGCACGAGGACTTCCTCGAGCAGCTGCTGGCCAAGGCCAAGGGCGCGGTCGAGAGCCCGGTCAGCGTCTGATCCGTCCTCGGGAACGGCATGCACTCCCCACCCGGACCCTGTCCGGGTGGGGAGTGCATGCCGTCGGCGTCTTGTCCATGCGCACATGCTGACGCGACGCGGCCCCCGCGCCGCACTCCCCTTTTGCCGGGCTGAACACTGATCCAGGTCCCTATGAGCCGTAGGAGTGTTGGGTCAGTTTCACGTCCGAAATGACGAAAGTTGCAGTCAAGGACACGTTCGGACCGATAGCGTCCGCGCGCCGCCGATGACGGCGGCCGGGCCACGGCCCGGATCCTTCAGGGGGAGGACTCTTCCTTGACTGCCATCGCACGCCGCGCCGCGCTCACCGCGCTCGGCCTGGCAGCGGCCACCGTCGCCGCTGTGCCGGCGGCTTCTGCCGCGCCCGCACCGGCGGGATCGAGCGCACCGGCGCACAGCCGGGTGTCTCCCGCGCTGACCGGAGCCCCGCACGCCGTCTTCGAAGGCACTCTGGACCGGGTGGACCCCAAGATCCACTTCGGCTGCCAGGACACCGCAGGCTGCTACGACCCGGCACAGATCCGCGCGGCGTACGGCTTCGACAAGCTGGGAGCGGACGGCACCGGCCGGACGATCGTCATCGTCGACGCCTACCAGAGCCCGACCATCGACTCGGACCTGGCCCTGTTCGACTCCCTGTTCGGCCTCCCGGCCGGCAACCTCGTCAAGGTCGCCCCCGACGGCGTCCCCGCGTTCGACCCGAACGACGAGACGCAGCTCGGCTGGTCCGGAGAGATCACCCTCGACGTGGAATGGGCGCACGCCATCGCCCCCGGCGCCAAGCTGGTCCTGGTCGAGGCCAGGTCCAGCGACGACGCCGACATCAACTCGGCCATCCGCTACGCCGTGCAGCACAACCTCGGCGACGTCATCTCGATGAGCTTCGGCGAGGGCGAGAAGTGCATGGCCCCCGCCCTGGTCGCCCAGATGCACCAACTGTTCAGCCAGGCCACCGCCGAGGGCATCACGCTCCTCGCCTCCGCCGGTGACCAGGGTGCCGCGCAGCCCACCTGCGACGGCACCAGCTTCTACGAAGCGGCCAGCGTCCCGGCGTCGGACCCGTACGTGACCGGCGTCGGCGGCACCCGCCTGGTCGCCAGCTCCTCGGGCGCCTACCAGTCCGAGACCACCTGGAACGAGACCGACACCTACGGTTCCGCCGGCGGCGGCGGGTTCAGCAGCCTGTACGCCACCCCGGCGTTCCAGAAGCGTCTCCACCTGCCCTCGCGTGGAGTGCCGGACGTGGCCTACAACGCGGCCATCGACGGCGGCGTGCTGGCGGTCTTCAGCTACGGCGGCGGGGCCCCAGGGTTGTACCGGTTCGGCGGCACGAGTGCCGGGTCCCCGCAGTGGGCGGGGCTCGTCGCCGACGCCGCCCAGCTGGCGGGCGGCCGCATCGGCTACCTGGACAACAAGCTGTACGGGTTCTCAGCCAGCCGCTCCCTGGGTTCGCGCCTGTTCCACGACGTCACCACCGGGGACAACTCCTTCGGGGACATCACCGGCTTCGCCGCCGGCGCCGGGTGGGACGCGGCCACCGGGCTGGGTTCCCCGAAGGCTGCGGCGCTCGTGCCGCAGCTGGCCGGACAGTAGGACGACCCGGGCTCGAGCAGCTTTCGACCTGAGCACGCACCACGGCCCCCTGCCCGCCCTCAGCGGGCAGGGGGTCGCTCCGCTGCAGGTTCCCCTGCGCTCCCCGCGCGCCCATGACAGCCCGGGCAGCCGGGCATGATCCCGCCCAAGCGGACCTGGCACGACCGGGAAGGGTCGTTCCCCGCCCGTTCACGCTGTGGACGCCTCGGCTCGACCGGGGCGTCCTACTGTCCGCGGGCGTGACCGTCACCACGCCCGCGCCCGTCAGCCTGCAGGACCCGCCCCGCGAGCAGCCCGCCGCACCCCTGATCCGCACCTGCCGGGTCGAGCTGCGCAAGCTGTTCTCCCTGTGGCGGACCAGGATCGGGCTGCTGGCCTGTGTCCTCGCCCCGCCCGCGTTCGCCCTGGTGGTGCGCTCGGCGTCCTCGCTGCCCACCGACACCGTCTTCGGGCGCTGGCTGCACCAGTCCGGCTTCGCGCTCCCGCTGGTGGTGCTCGGCTTCGCCGGCGGCTGGGCGCTCCCGCTGCTGGCCACGCTGATGTGCGGCGACGTCTTCGCCGCCGAGGACCGGGTCGGCACCTGGCGGGTCCTGCTGGTCACCGCCCGCAGCCCGCGGCGGGTCTTCGCCGCCAAGACCGTGGCCGCCGCCACCGGCAGCGTCGCCGTCGTCCTCGCCCTGGCCGCCAGCAGCACGCTGGCCGGCGTGCTCCTGGGCGGCACCGAGCCGCTGCCGGGCCTCGACGGGCAGCTCCTCGGCGGCGCCGGAGCGGTGCGGCTGATCACGGCGGCGTGGGCGTGCGTGCTGCTGCCGGCACTGGCCTTCGGCGCCCTCGGGCTGCTGTGCTCGGTCGCGTTCGGCCGGTCCCCGCTCGGGCTGGCGGTGCCGGTCGTGCTCGCCCTCGCCCAGCAGGTCCTCGCCCTCGCGCCCCTGCCGGCCCCGGTCCGCTACGCCCTGCCCGCCACCGCCTTCGCGAGCTGGCGCGGTCTGTTCACCGAGCCGGCGCACCCCGGCCCGGTGTGGGTGGGGGCGGCCGTCAGCCTCGCCTGGGCCGTCGGGGCGGCGCTGCTCGCCCGTCGGCTCTTCCTGCGCCGCGACTTCGCCAACCCCGCCTTCGACGGCCTCGGCCGGGGCGCGCTCGCCGGCGCCGCCGGGGCCCTGGCCGCGCTGCTCGTCGCTGCGAGCCTCGTCCTCACCGGGGTCACCGGTCGATTCTGGATCGGGCCGTCGAGCACGGGGGTGGACGGCGCAGCGGTCGAGACGGCCCTGGCCGCGGACTTCGCCCATCTCTACCAGCTGCAGCAGGACCGGCTGCACAACCCGCCGGTGACCGTCGCGGGGATCGGCGCCGGCGCGGACTGCGACAAGGGCGGCCCCGACGTGCAGGACGTCGGCCCCGGCAACGACTGGCGGTGCATCGTCTCCTGGCACGTGGCCGGCAGCCCGGCGCTGGCCCAGGCGGTCTACCAGGTCGACGTCTCCGCCGACGGCCGCTTCGTCGCCGACGGGGACGGCCCCAAGCAGGTCAACGGCTGGTTCACCACGGCAAGCGCGCAGGGTCCGCTCACCAACCCCCTGTGGCAGTTCGACGGCGTCCTCGACCTGCTCTCCGACGCCCGGTCGTAGAGCGCGCGCGTAAAGGCCGATTCAAGGCAAGGACTGTCTTTCGGACAGTTGGGGCGAACGTTCCCCGATCGTTCAGTCGCCGGCTCCCAGCCGTTGCCCGCCGCCGCCCTAGCGTCACGCCTGCCTGCCCACCCGAGCAGGCGACCTGCCCACTCCTCAGCCGTCGCCGCCGGCGCGGTTCTGCAGGCATGCGCCCGAAACGGGGCGCCACCTGCGGTCCTCCGGGGCGCGGCCGCGAGTGGGCCATCCCCTCCCAACGATGGAGCTTCGTGTGAGCAAGAAGCGTCTTCGCACAGCCGTCGTCCTCCCCGTCGCCGGAGCCGTCGCCCTCGGCGGCGGCACCGCGTTCGCCGCCGCCGGTGGCATCGGCGGCTTCGGCCAGCGCATCATCGGCCGGCAGGCCGACGGCTCGGTGCTCGTCCCGACCGACCAGCGGGTCACCCCGGCCGGCACCAGCGTGGAGCAGAGCGGCCGCCCGCTCTCCCTCGCCCTCGCCCCGGACGGGCGCACCGCGGTGAACGAGACCTACGACGGCAAGGGCCTGTTCACGGTCACCGACCTGGTGAACCACACAGTGCTGCAGCAGATCAGCCCGCCCCGGGGCATCGGCAGCGGCAACGTCTCCTACGGCGGTCTGCTCTACTCCAAGGACGGCAAGACCCTGTGGGCGGCGCAGACCGCCAACCTGCTGCGCTTCGACGTCGCCGAGGACGGCACGCTGGCGAACCCGGTGGCGATCCCGCTGCCGCGCACGAACGGCCGCCAGCCGATCCCGGCGAGCATCGCCTACGCACCCGACGCGCAGCACCTGCTGGTCACCCTCAACGGCACCAACGCCCTGGCCGTCCTGGACACAGGCACCGGCGAGGTCGTCCGCAGCATCCCGGTCGGCAACGCGCCGCGCGACGTCGTCGTCATCGGCGACCGCGCCTACGTCGCCAACCAGGGCGGGCGCACCGCCACGGCGTCGGACCGCACCAACGACTCCTACGGCACCGCGATCGTCGCGAACGACGAGAACGGCTCACCGTCCACCGGCACCGTGTCCGAGGTCGACCCGGTCGCCGGCACCGTGGTGCGCACCTTCGACGTCGGCCTCGGCCCGTCGGCCCTGCTCGCGCACGGGACCGACCTGCTGGTCGCGAACTCCAACTCCGACACCGTGTCGGTGATCGACACCGTCCGCGGCACGGTGGGCGCCACCATCAACGTCAACCCGCTGCCGGGCTCGCCGATCGGCAGCTCGCCCAACTCGCTGGCGATGGTCGACGACAAGCACCTGGCCGTCAGCCTGGGCACCGCCAACGCCGTCGCGGTCTACACCTACGCCGGCGCCGGCGCGCAGGCGACCTTCCAGGGGCTCATCCCCACCGGCTGGTACCCGGGCACCGTGGTCTGGGACGGCACGATCAAGCAGCTGGTCGTCGCCGCGCAGAAGGGCGTGGGATCGCTCGGCCCGACGCGCACCTCCAGCGAGGGACCGGGCACGGCGACGGTCACCGGCCACTCGGTCTACTCAGACATCGGCGAAGTGACCACGGTGCCAATGCCGAAGGAGTCGCAGTACCGGGAGCTGACCCAGCAGGTCTGGCACGACAACCAGTGGACCGCGGCACTGGCCCAGCAGCACTCGCAGGGCAAGCAGCGCAAGCCCGTCGCCATCCCGCGCCGTGACGGCGACCCGTCCACGATCAAGCACGTCTTCCTGATCGTGAAGGAGAACCGCACCTACGACCAGGTCCTCGGCGACGACCCCCGCGGCAACGGCGACCCGGCCCTGGCCCAGTTCGGCGGCAAGACCACGCCCAACCAGCACGCGCTGGCCAAGGCCGGCCCGCTGCTGGACAACATCTACTCCTCCGGCACGATGTCGGCCGACGGCCACCAGTGGCTGACCCAGGCGATGGTGGACGAGTACCTGACCCAGTCGATCGGCAACTACACCCGCAGCTACCCCTACAACGGCGGGGACTCGATGGCCTACTCGGCCACCGGGTTCCTCTGGGACAACGCCGCCCACCACGGCGTGAGCGCCAAGGACTGGGGCGAGTACACCAACGCCTGGACCGACGCCGCCGGCCAGGGCGACCCGCACTCGTGGACGCAGTGGTACCAGAACACCCAGGCGCTGGAGGGCAAGGGCGGCACGCCCACCATCCCGGCCGACCAGTACCACGCCTCGACCGACGTGCCGTCGCTGACCAAGATCCTCAACCCGTCCTACCCGGGCTTCCAGCTGCAGATCCCCGACCAGTACCGCGCCGACCTGTTCCTGCAGGACCTCAAGGCGGCCGAGAAGACCGGTGACCTGCCGCAGCTGAACCTGCTCACCATCATGGACGACCACACCGCCGGCACCTCGCCGAGCTACCCGACGCCGTCGGCGATGGTGGCCGACAACGACCTGGCCCTGGGCCGGATCATCGACGGGATCTCGCACAGCTCGTTCGGCAAGGACTCGGCCGTGTTCGTCATGGAGGACGACAGCCAGGACGGCGTCGACCACGTGGACGGGCACCGCAACCCGACGTTCGTGTGGAGCCCCTACGCCCGCAAGGGCGCGGTGGTGCACGACTTCTACACCCAGCTCAACGTGGTGCGGACCATCGAGCAGATCCTCGGCCTGCCGCCCATGACCCAGATGGACCTGGCCGCCGAGCCGATGTTCGCCGCCTTCACCGACCACCCCGACTTCACGCCGTACACCGCGCTGCCCAACGAGATCCCGCTGGACACGCTCAACAGCCAGGCCACCGCGCAGCTGACCGCCGCCTCGACGACGACCAGCACAGCCGACTCGACCGCCCCCTCCACGGCGGCGGCCGCGAAGGCCTGGTCCGACTGGTCCGCCGAGCAGGACTTCGCCGGCCCCGACCGGGCCAACCCGGCCCAGCTCAACCGCGACATCTGGTACTCCCAGCACGGCTTCGCCACCCCCTACCCGGGTGACAGCACGGTCCTGCTCCCCCAGCAGATCCCCGGCGCCGACCTGGCATCGGACGTCGCCGGCGAGTAGCCGCCGCACCCCGCGTCGTGGGCCCGCCCCCCCCCCCGGGGGGGGGGCCGCCCACGGCCGCGAGCACGGCCGCGCGGACCAGGGTCTCGACAACCCAGCGCGCGCGGCGTTGGCTGTCACCTCGACGGGACGATGAGGACGACAGGGAGGAACCGTGGACGCGCAGGTCCAGCAGGCCGGCCGCTTCACCACGAGGGCGTTGGACGCCGACACCTGGCCCGCCTTCGCCCGCCTGGTCGAGGCCAACGGGGGCGTGTTCGGCGGCTGCTGGTGCATCGGCTTCCACCCCGAGGGCCCGGCGAACGACGCCGAGCTCAATCGCGAGCGCAAGCACCAGCGGGTGCTGGACGGCACCACCCACGCCGCGCTGGTCTTCGACGGCGACGACTGCGTCGGCTGGGTCCAGTTCGGGCCGCCCGAGGAGGTCTTCCGCATCAAGAACCGTCCCGCCTACGAGAAGACCGCGACC
This sequence comes from Motilibacteraceae bacterium, assembly GCA_051953655.1. GTDB lineage: Bacteria > Actinomycetota > Actinomycetes > Motilibacterales > Motilibacteraceae > JBQCHF01. Next base: position 25,991 of record JBQCIO010000012.1, on the reverse strand, counting down.
GGTGCACCGCCGGACTGGCGGATCGGCTGCAACTACGTCGGCAAGGGCCACCGCCGCCAGGGCGTCTCGGCGGCCGGACTGGCCGGCGCGCTCGAGCTCATCGCCGGTCTCGGCGGCGGCGTGGTGGAGGGTTACCCCGAGCCCGCGGACGCCGTCTCGGCCGGATTCCTGTTCCACGGTGCCCTGTCCACCTTCGAGGACCTCGGCTTCGAGCGCGACCGGCAGATCGGCAAGCACCGGTGGATGGTCCGGAAGGTGGTGCCGGCGGCGGCCGGCGGACGACAGCAGCGCCGGTGATCCCGTTACGGTGGTCCGCGTGATCCCGTCGGTCGGCTTCCAGTTCCGCCTAGCGCCGACCTGGGTGCAGATCCCGCGCGAGGGCGACGGCGAGCAGTGGGCCCTCGACACCGCGGCGCGGGTGCGCGCCGAGCGGGCGGACCAGCCCGACGACGTTGCGCGGGCCGACGACCCCGACTGGCTGCCGCGCGAGGTGCTCGCCTCGCAGCTGCTCCTCCTGGCCCACCAGGTCCGGCGCACCGCCCCGGAGCTGGCCTTCGCGCTGCTCCCGCTCGAAGAGCCCGGCCCGGTCCTGGTGGTGGAGGTGCTGGTCGGCGACCTGCCCGACAGCCTCACCGACGACGAGGTGCTCGCGCAGGTGCTGGTCCCCGACGATGAGTTCCCTGACGAGCCGGAGATCAGCAGCGTGCTCACCCAGGCCGGTCCGGCCACCAAGGTGCGCCAGCGCTGGGCCGTCGACCCGGAACGACGGATGGCCGACACAACCACCTACCTGTGGCAGGTGCCCGACCAGCAGGCACTCGTTGTGGCGCAGGCCGTCAGCTTCGACCTCGCCGTGGCCGCCCGCTCCCAGGCCGCGCTGGACGCGCTCGCCCGCGGGTTCACCCTGGTGCCCGCGTGAACCGCTCTGACAACGAGCGGCCCGGGCCCGAGACGAGCGTGCAGGTCCGCCCGGACGTGCGGCGCCTGGCCGGGCGCGACCGTACCGACCCGCCCAACCCCGGCTGCGGCTTCTACCTCGAGCCGTCCGCCGGCACCGTGACGTGGGTCAGCGACAGCAACCGCCGCCCCAGCGTCACCATGCGGCTGCCCGGACTAGCTGGCCCGCCCGACCTGCCCGAGCTGCACCGCGTCACCGTGGTCACCCTGCTGGCGCAGGCCGCCATCGACATCCGGCTGCTGGTGCTCACCGGGCCCGACGGCCGCGTGCTGGCCTCCTCCAGCCAGGCCGAGTCCACCGGCTTCGACCGGATGTGGCCCAACGGCCGGCTCGACCCGCTGCAGGACCACGGCATCGAGCTGGGCACCGTCGTGCTCCCCCACCGCAAGGCCCTGCAGCGCAGCTTCCCGGGCTCGGCCCGCTGGTGGTGGCTCACCACCTTCCCCTACGCGATCCTGCCCGCGCTCGTGCTCCTGGCGGCGATGGTGACGGTGGTCCTGCTCGTGCTCGCCGTCATCCGCTGACGGTGCAATACGACGCGAACGACGGTCGTCTTTCCCGTCGGTCAGCCGGCAGCCGGCGGCGGGACCTGCTCGGCGAATGTCGTCGCGATGTCCTCCCGCCGGGCGACCCAGACGTCTCCCCTCCGTGCGGCGTGCGCGAGCACCTGCCGCAGCGCGGACGCGCGCGCCGGCTGACCCGTCCAGCGGGCGTGCAGTCCGACCGACATCATGCGAGGCGCAGCGCGGCCCTCCTCCGCGAGCTCGTCGATCGCCCGCACGCAGTAGTCCACGAAGCCTGAGGGTGAGAGACCGTCGGCCACGTACCGGTTGTCGTTGTAGGTGAGGGTGTACGGCACGACCAGGTGCGAGCGACCGGACACCGATGTCCAGTAGGGGAGGTCGTCGTTGTAGGCGTTGGAGTCGTAGCTGAAGCCACCGTGCTCCACGAGGAGCGAGCGGGTGTGGGTGCTCGGCATCCAGCGGTTGTACCAGCCCGCGGGAGGCCGACCCGTGGTGCGCGTGATGGAGTCGTACGCGGCGGCGATGCGCCGGGCCTCCTCGTCACGGTCGACAAGCCAGTCCTCGCTCCAGCGGTAGCCGTGGCCGCACACGTCATGGCCCGCTTCGGCGATCCAGCCCGCCACCTCCGGATTCCGCTCCAGCGCGACCGCAGCGGCGAAGAACGTCGCCGGCACACCGAAGTCGTCGAGGATCCGGAGGATCCGGAACACCCCCGCGCGGCTTCCGTACTCGTAGACGGACTCCGTGGCGAGGTCCCGCGCCGTCGCATCGACGGCTCTGGTCACCTCACCCAGACCCTCGTTGCGCTCGTCGCCGTTGTCGAAGGACCGCTCTGAACCCTCTTCGTAGTTGATCGCGAGATTCAGGGCCAGTCGTGCCCCGTCGGGCCACTGGACGACCGGCACGTGCCGCCCGTAGCCCACGAAGTCCCGGGTCGGGACCGGCAGCTCAGCCACGTCGCGCCTCCAGCTCGGCCACCACGTCGGCCGCGGGACGCACGTCGCCGTACTGACGGTCCAGGTCGAAGAGCGCAGCCACGTGCGAGCGGGGGAACCGGTCGAACACCCCGTCCTCGATCACGGTCGTGCGCAGGTTGTAGGACATGGCGTCCACGCAGGTGGCCCGGACACAGTTGCTCGTGGAGCCGCCGGTCACCAGCAGGGAGTCCACGCCCCGGTCGACGAGGTAGGACAGCAGCGGCGTTCCGAAGAAGGCGCTCGGCTTCTTCTTCACGTACACGATATCGCCGGGCTCGGGCGCCACCGCCGGCACGATCTGCGCCCCGGTGCTTCCTGCCAGGCACCAGCCGTCGGTCCGCATCAGGTCCCGCTTGCGCAGGTACACCCCGCCGTCGGACCCGTCCGGCTCGAGCTCGAAGCGCGAGTAGAACACCGGCACCCCGAGCCGTCTCATCGCCGGGAGGAAGTCGGCCAGGACCTTCACCGCGGCCTCAGCCACGGGACCGCAGGCGGAGGGATAGACGGCATCGACCTCGAGCGCACCGGGGGGAGGACCGACCATGTAGTTCTGCACGTCGATCACGACGACCGCCGGCCGCTCCCCCAACCCGACGCGGCGGGCGAAGCCGGCGCTGGCCACCCGGGCCCTCTCCTCGTCCGACAGCTGCGCGCGCCAGTCGGTCACCGACATCTCAGACCACCGCCACGGGGCCGACCATCGACGCGGACGCCCCGCGCAGCCTGGTCGGAGAGACGACGCACAGGAAGGCCGTCACACCGTCCGCTGCCAGCTCCTCGGTGCGGACGTTCTCCAGCAGGTAGACGCCGTTGCGCGCGATGGTGAGCTGGTGGACGGGGAAGGCCTCGGCCTCCTGGACCGTGGGGACGCGCTCGACCGCCCAGGTGTCCGCTCCGATGACACAGACCCGCCGGTCGACGAGCCACTGCCCGCCGCTCAGATCGATGCCCGGCTCGCTGGCGGCGTAGCGGTCGGGATCCTGCGACCAGTGCCGGCCCCAGCCGGTGTGCAGCAGCACGATGTCGCCGGCCTCCACCTCGATCCCGGCACGCTCCGCGGCCGCCTCGAGGTCCTCGCCGCTCACCGGCTCGTCCGGCTGCAGGCAGTCGACCCCCTTGGAGGCGGCGACGTCGAGCAGCACGCCACGGGTCACCAGGGGCGGCACCTGCTCGATGCCGAGCTCGACGAGGCCCTCGGCGCTGACGATCTGGGACCACGGCCGACCGCCGTAGGCATACGGACCGACGCCGATGTGGCCCAGGCCGTCCAGGTGGGTGCCGCTGTGCAGCGCTCCGCTGACGGACTCCTCGACGAACGTCTGGACGTTGCTGCCGAACGCGCGCTCGGGCGAGATGCGGTCGGTGAGCAGGCTGTGCTTCCAGAACCGCCACATCTGCGCCGGCGAGTGAGCGTCCAGGACCTGACCGAGGGCGTACCGGCGCCCCCTCCGGACCAGGCCTGCCGCACGCAGGACGCGCTCGTCATTGATCTCATTGGCGGCACCGATGACGTCGTCGTCGCCATACGGGCGCGGCATCACGTGCGCGGGGGCGCGCTCGACCGTGCTCATCTCAAGTCCCTTCATGTCAGGCTGCGGCGAAGCAGCCCTGGAGGATGGCTTCTTCTGTCAACTGGCTGCCGGTCAGCTCGCCCACGACGCGTCCGCGGTTGAGCACCACGACGCGGTCGCAGACGTTGGCCAGGTCCTCGTACTCGGACGAGGCGATGAGCACCGCAGCACCCCGGTCGGCAGCGGCGCGGACGATGCTGAAGATGTTCGCCCGCGAGGCGATGTCGACGCCCAGGGTCGGCTCGTGCAGCATCAGCAGCCGGGGGTCGGTCTGCAGCCACTTGGCGAGCAGCAGCTTCTGCTGGTTGCCGCCGCTCAGGGCCCGCAACGGGGCCTCGGCACGGGACGGCCGGACGTCGTAGTCGCCGATCGTCCGCACCGCCAGCGACCGTTCGGCCCGGTGGTCGAGCCGACCGCGCCGCATGAGCGAACCGAGCACGGGCAGCGAGAGGTTCTCGGTCAGGCTCGCTGTCATCGCGCCCGACGCGTTCGCCCGGTCGGCAGGGACGAGCGCGACTCCGCGGCTGCGCATCGCGGCCGGGCGCACCCGGGTCAGCTCGCCACCGCCGAGACGTACCGATCCTGCGTCCAGCGGGAGCGCCCCGTAGAGCAGGTAGGGGAGCTCGTCCTGCCCCATGCCGACCAGCCCGGTGACGCCGACGATCTCCCCGGCGCGCACGTGCAGGTCGAGGTCACGGACGATGCGACCGCTGAGCCCCTTCACCTCCAGCACGTCCGCGCGCGGGTGCGGGTCCTTGTCCGGGTAGATGTCGGCGAGCTCCCGACCGAGCATCAGGTGGATGAGCTCGGCCTGGTTCGACTGCGCGGTCTGCACCGTGCCGACGTGCCGTCCGTCGCGCAGGACCGACACGCGGTCGGACTCCGCGAGGATCTCGTCCAGGCGGTGGGACACGAGCAGAACGGCCGAGCCGTTCGCGGTGACCGCCCGCACCCCCTCGTAGAGGCGCGCGGCAGCCCCCGGAGGCAGGCTGGACGTCGGCTCGTCGAGGACGAGCACACCGCCGCGTTCGGGAAGGCTGGCGACCGCCGCGGCGAAGCCGAGCAACGATCTCTCCGCGGCCGGCAGCCGCGACGCCAGCAGGTCCGGGTCGACGTCCAGGCCCACCGACCGCAGCAGGTCCCGGACGCGCTGCCGCTCCCGTCGCGGGGAGACCTTGCCGAGGAGCCGCTGCTCGTAGCGCCCCACGCGGATGTTCTCGAGCACGGTCATGTTCGGGGCCACCGGGGCGTCCTGGTGCAGGAAGGCCAAGCCGGCGGCCGCCAGCTCACGGGACACCATCGGGTAGGCGACCGGGCGGCCGTGCAGCCGGACCGTGCCGCCGTCGGGCTGGTGGTAGCCCGCGAGGCACTTGATCAAGGTGGACTTGCCCGAGCCGTTCTGACCGATGAGGGCGTGCACCTCACCGGCGCGGACCGCGAGGTCCACACCGGTGAGGGCGGCCACGCCACCGAAGTGCTTGGTCAGACCGCGGACGGCGAGCAGCTCGTCGGCTCCGTCCCGGTCGGGGATCAACTGAGGCCCCAGACCTTCTTGTAGGAGTCGCGGAAGCTGCCGCCGAACAGGGCGTCCGTGCTACCGGTGTCGACCCCGCTGAGGTTCGACTGGTCGAAGAGCCGAAGGGGGATGTTCGGCGTCACAGGGCTCTTGCCGGCGAAGGCACGGCCCATCATGTCGATCCCGGCCCAGCCGGCCCACGTGTCGGGCGAGCCGACGTCGGCGACCTGCACGTCGCCCTTGGCGACTAGGTCGAGGTTGCCGGACACCGCATCCGCCCCGACCACCTTCACCGCGGACGCCTTCCCGGCGGCCTTGATGCCCGGCACGATGTAGAGGCCCTGCGCGTCGTAGGTGGGCAGCATCCACTCGATCTTCGGGTCGCGGCGCAGGAGGGTCTCCGTGGTCCGCTGCAGTCCGGTCGCGAGCTGCGCGACCTGGGTGTCCTGCACCGTCACCTGGCAGCCGGGGCACAGCTTGGCGAACTCGTCCTTCATGCCCTGCACCCGCGTCACCTCACCGGGGAACTCGTTGTCCCCGAAGATCAGGACGTGCGTGTCGGGCTTGCCGTTCGCGATGACGTAGTCCGCCTGCAGCCTCCCCGCGTCGTAGTAGGAGATGCTGACGTGGGAGAAGGTGCCAGGCACCAGCGGGTCGCGCGTCTGGTCGGCGGTCAGGTCGTCGACCACGGGGATCCCTGCCGCCTTCGCCGCGGCCACGGCCGGCTTCATCTGGGCCGGCGAGGCCCCGACGGTGAGGATGCCGTCCACCTTCTGGGCCACCGCCTGGTTCACGACCCGCGACCATTCGGTGACGCTCCCCTTGCCGTCCACGATCGTGGCCTGCCACCCCACGGCGTCCGCAGCCTCCTTCGCGCCCTTGGCGATGTTCGCCACGAACGGGACCGCGAGGGTGGAGACGAGGATCGTGATCCGCTTGCCCTTGAGGGACGTCATGTCGAAGGCCTCGTTGGGAGTGAACGAGGGCATCTGCTTGGCCGCCTCCACCGCCGCGGCAGCGGTCTGCTGGCCCGACGACGACTGGTCGGCGGTCTGGGCCGGCGTCGTGGCGGGGGCGCTGCTGCTGCTCGCGCCGGCGCCGCCGTCGGAGGCTGCTCCGGCCCCGGCGCCGGTGTGGCCGCAGGCGGCCAGCAGGCTGGCAGCCGCGCCGGCGGCGACGAGGGAGGTGATCGTGCGTGACGCTCGGAGTCGCGTTGTCATGACGGTCCTTCCGGACAGGGTGAGGGGGGCAGGGGAGATGACTGAGGGGAAGGTGACGGGGACGGACAGGGACGGGGGCTGGCAGGGACGGACGGGGAGGAGCTCAGGGGGCGTCCGCCCGCGAGACGATGCGAGCGAACGTGACGGCGAGGACCAGGGCGCTGCCGTTGAACACCTGCTCGACCCAGCCGGCAGCACCGAGCAGCTGGAGCCCGGTCACCCCGACGACCAGGAGTGCCAGGGCGACGACCGTGCCCCAGGCGTTGAAGCGGCCGGGCTTGATGACGGTCGTCCCCAGGAAGGCACCCGCGAAGGCCGGCAGGAGGAAGGCGCTGCTGGCCGACGGGTCGGCGCTGCCCAGCAGGCCGACCGCGAGGACGCCACAGCCCGAGGCGACGGTGCCGGCGAAGACGAACGCGCCGAACCGGAGCCGCTGCACCGGCAGGCCGGCGAGCCGGGCCACCTCGACGCCGAGACCGACGAAGGTCAGGTAGCGCCCGAGGGGTGTGTACTCGTAGACGTACCAGAGCAGCAGAACCAGGCCCAGGGCCAGGAAGACCGGGATGGCCAGACCGCCGAGCGTGGTGGTGACGACCTGGATGAGACCGGGCGAGATGTCGGACAGGATCTGCCCGCCGGACACCCAGATCGTCAGTCCGGTCAGCAGCGTGCCCGTGCCCAGGGTGACGATGAAGGCGTTGACCCCCAGCGACACCACGAAGAGGCCGTTGACGGCTCCGGTGATCGCGCCGACCATGAGGACGACGACGATCGTCGCCCAGATCGGCCAGCCGTGGACGCCGTTGAGGGAGCCGGTCAGGATCGCACCGAAACCCAGGCCTGAGGCGACGGAGAGGTCGAACTCGCCGACCGACAGCGGGAGCAGCAGACCGAGCGAGAGGATGAGCAGCACGGCCTGCGAGTTGGCGATGGTGGCGAAGTTGCTGGCGGTGAAGAAGGTGTCCGGCCGCAGCACGGAGAACACGACGACCATGGCCAGCAGCACCAGGACGACCGCGTAGCGGTAGAGGAAGTCCCGCGCCCGGGCCTGCCGCACCGACGGCCCGCGCGTGGTCTCGGGCTCGGGTGAGACGTCCGAGGCGTCCAGCACGCGCTCGCTCACGGGGTCACCTCCGGGGTTCCGCCCAGCCACTCTGCGATCGCGTCGACATCGGGACCCACCGCGCTCGGACCGGTGCTCCGGATCCGCCCAGGTGTCCTGCTGAGCTTGGGAATGACGTTCTGCATCACGACTTCACCGAGGTCGACGTCGGGGACGGTGATGATGGACTCGCGGGCCTGATAGTGGGCGTCGGCCACGATCTGGGCGGTGTCGTAGACGGGCGCGATGGGCGCCCCCTGCTCGGCGAACGCCGACAGGACGATGTCCAGGTCTCGGCTCGCGATGCAGTCGGCCATGATCCGGTCGATCTCGTCGCTGTGCTCGCGGCGGGCGAGTGTCGTCGAGAACCGCTCGTCATCAGCCAGCTCGGGGCGCCCGATCGCGGCGAACATCCGGTTCGCGATCTGCTGCGTTCCTGCTGACAACGCGACCCAGTGCCAGTCAGCGGTCCGATAGGTGTTGCGCGGGGCCGTCCGGGGTGAGCGGTTGCCCTCGCGCTGCTGCACCTTGCCCAGCTGGGTGAACTCGATGACCTGCGGCCCGAGGATCGAGAACAGCGGCTCGTAGAGGCTGAGGTCGACGACCTGACCGGTGCCGCCGTTGGCGTCCCGCCAGTAGAGCGCGAGCAGGGTGGCCATGGCACCCGTGATGGCCGCGACGCCGTCGGCCAGACCGAAGGGCGGCAGCGTCGGTGGGCCGTCCGCCAGACCGGTCATGAACGCGAATCCGGAGAATGCCTCTGCCAGCGTGCCGAAGCCTGGCTCCTGGCTGCGCGGCCCGGTCTGCCCGAACCCCGTCACCCGGACCATGATCAGGCCGGGGTTGTCCTTGGCCAGGTCGTCATAGCCCAGGCCCCACCGCTCGAGCCGACCGGGGCGGAAGTTCTCGATGAGCACGTCCGCCTGCTGCGCGAGCTGTCGGACCACGGCCCGGTCGTCCTCGCGGTGCAGGTCCAGGCTGACGACCCGCTTGTTGCGCGAGACGACCTTCCACCACAGCGGGATCTCGTCCTTCCGCGCGCCCCAGCGACGGGCCTCGTCGCCGTCCGGGTGCTCGATCTTCAGGACGTCCGCGCCGTAGTCGGCCAGAGTCGTCGCGATCCACGGCCCGGCGTACAGGCTGGCCATGTCGAGGACCTTGAGGCCCGCCAGGGCGGCCTGGGGAGAACGCTCGTCGGCGCTCATCGCTCACCCTCCGGCCGGTTCCCGTCCACGCCCGCCAGCTGCCCGGCCAGCGCCAGGAGCCCGCGTGCGCGCTCCACCACCGGGTAGTCCACGAAGAGGTCGCCCACCGGGACGTTGCCGACACCGTCGGCCTCGAGGGCTTCGAACTGCTCGACGATCCGCTGCGCCCGCTCGATCTGGCTCGGTGCGGGCGTGAACACCGCGTCGATGATGGAAACCTGCCCAGGGTGGATGGCGTGCTTGCCGAACATGCCCAGCGCTCGTGCCTGCTCGGCCTCTGCTCGCAGCCGCTCCTCGTCCTTGAAGAGCGGGAAGGCGCCGTCGTGCGGCGGCGCGATCCCGGCCAGTCGCGAGGCGAGCACCAGCCGGCGCTTGGCCTCGAGCAGGAGCTCGCTGACGCCGGTGGGCTGCGGCCAGTCGAGCCCAGCGTCCAGGGAGAAGTCGCCGGCCCCGAAGACGAGGCAGTGCACGCGCGGGCTCGCCGCCGCGATCGCCTCGACCTGGGAGAGGCCGGCCACCGACTCGATGGTCGGCATGAGGAGCACGCTGCCGGGCTCGAGGCCGCGCCGCTCCTCGAGCGCGGAGAGGTACCAGTCGACGGCGAGAACGTCCTCCCGGCTCTGCACCTTGGGCAGGAGCACGCCGGCCAGGTTCGGGCCCACCACGGCGTCCAGGTCGGCTGTGGTCATCGCCGGGCGGTCCGTGTTGACGCGGACCCAGCGGGGCGTGGCGATCGTCGTGCGCAACTGCTCGGCGACGAGCACTCGGGCCGCCGGCTTGCGAGACACGGCGACGGCGTCCTCGAGGTCGAGGATGAGGGCCGGCGCCCGGAGATCGGGCACCTTGGCCAGCTTGCGCTCGTCGCCGCCGGGCACGAACAGCATGGAGGTCAGGGGGACTGTCATCCTCGGGCTCCCAGGTGGGTGGAGATGGTGGCCGCGGCGGCCACGGTGATGGCCGCCGCCGCCTCGGCGTCGTCGGCGCGCCACCGTTGCGCGGGTCCGGCGACGGTCAGAGATCCGGTGACGCCGTTGGCGTCGAAGACTGGTGCTGACACAGCACGAACGCCTCGAGTTCGATCGCTCTCGGTGTGCAGGTAGCCGTCGCTGCGGACCTTGTCCAGGTCGGCCATGAGCTGGCGTCGATCGCTCTCGGAGAGGTCGACCGAGGAGAGGAGCGCCTTGGCCTCGTCCTCCGGCAGATGAGCGAGGATCACCTTCCCCGACGGCCCGAGGTGCACCGACAGGGACTCCCCCAGCGGAACGACCCGACGGAGGGGATGCGGGCTCTCGCGGCCGTCGACGCACACGCGGCGCCCTCCGACCCGCAGGTGCAGGCTCACGCTCTCGCCGGTCTTGCGGCACAGGTCGTCGAGATAGGGCGCTGAGAGCTGGCGAATGTCGTTGCGCGCCCCGACCGCGGCCGCCAGCGCGAAGGTGCGCGGCCCGATCGAGTACCTCTTGGTCGAGGGGTCGCGGACGAGGGACCCGCGCTCCACGAGGTAGGCGAGCGTGCGTGAGGCCGTGCTCTTGTCCAGCCCGGTGGCTTCGACGATGTCCATGAGCCCGAGGGGCTCCGGGGCCGCCGTCACCGCCTCGAGAAGCTCTAGCCCGCGCCCGATGATCTGAGACATGTATTCTCATTCATTGAGAATTGGTTCCGGTGAGTGAGAGAACTACATTCCTCGACCGGTGACCGTGTCAAGACCCTGTGCAACAGGATGTGGCCGCGCAGCGGGCGTTCGTGACGCAAGATCAGGACCCAATCGGGCAAACGTGGCGCGGGCTGGCTCCGGGCCCCGGTCCGTCAGGCGCCGTCAAGGCTTCGCGGAGCGCGAGGGCAGCAGCGCACGGGCATCGCCGTGGCCGTGCAGCTGATCCCGAGCGAGGAGTGGAAGGCTGCCGTGTCGGCGCCTGAGGTGCCTCAGACCGGCGGAGACTCCGGGTACATCGAGTCGAGCAGCGAGCGGTACTTCGACTCGATGGCCCTGCGCCTGAGCTTCTGGCTGGGAGTCAGCTCCTCGCCTTCGACCGACATGTCGTGGTCGAGGATCCGGAAGTCCTTGATGGTCTCCCACCGGTTGAGCCGGCTGTTGAGCTCTCCGATGCTGGACCGGACGTACGCGTGCACGGCCGGGTGCGTGGCCAGCGAGGCGTAGTCGCCCGGGGTGAGGCCCTCTGCGCGGCCCCACTGGGCCAGCGCGTCCGGGTCAAGGCTGATCAGTGCGGTGCCGTATCTGCGCCGGTCGGCGTGCACGAGGACCTGGCTCACCAACGGGCAGATGCCCTTGAAGGCGACCTCGATCGCCTGCGGTGCGAGGTACTTCCCACCCGAGGTCTTGATCAGGTCCTTCTTCCGATCGGTGATCCGCAGCCTCCCGGCGTCGTCGATCTCGCCGACGTCGCCCGTGGCGAGCCACCCGTCGGCCGTCAAGACCTCGGCCGTCGCCTCGGGAAGGTTGTGGTAGCCGCGCATCACCAGCGGACCGCGGATCAGGATCTCTCCGTCGTCGGCGATCCTGAGCTCGCTGCCGACCAGGGGCGGCCCCACCACGCCGAGCGCGGGGTGATCCGGGTGCCCGATGCAGCACCCGCCGGCGGTCTCGGTCAGTGCGTAGCCCTCGATCAGCACCAGCCCGGCCGCGTGGAACCAGGCGACGACGTCCTCGGACAACGCGGCGCTGCCCGAGACGAGGAAGCGGATCCGGCCGCCCAGCATCGAGCGCACCTTCGACAGCACGAGCCGGTCGGCCAGCGGGTACTGGAGCTGGGCCGCCGGGCTCGGCCGTCTGCCCTCCATCCTGGCCCGGGCCACCTGGTCACCCACCCGGAAGGCCCAGGTGAACAGCCGGCGTCTGATCCCGCCCTGCTCCTGGATCGTCTGCACGACCTTGGCGTGCACCTTCTCGAAGATCCGGGGCGGGCCTACCGTGAAAGTCGGCCGGACCGTGGCCAGGTTGTCCACGATCGCCTCGACGCGGCCGTCGACCGCCGTCGTGAACCCGATCTGCAGCTGGACCGCCTCGAGCATCTTGCCGAACGAGTGCGACAGCGGCAGCCACAGCAGCTGCAGGTCGTCCGGGCGCAGGATCTCGATCGCCTCGGCCCCGGCGCCGATGTAGGTCCAGCACCGGTGCGGCAGCTCCACGCCCTTCGGACGCCCCGTGGTGCCGGAGGTGTAGATCAGCGTCGCGAGGTGCTCGGACTGGATGGCGGCCACGGCCTCGTCGACGCAGGTCGGGTGCTCGACGAGGTGTTTGGCGCCCAGGGCCTCGAGGTCGGCCAGACTGAGCACCCACTCCCCGTCCGCCTTCCCGTCGAACGTGATCACACGGATCAGGTCAGGCAGATGGGCGCGCTGCAGCCGGAGCTTGGCGATCTGCACGTCGTCCTCGGCGAAGGCGATGCGAGCGCCGCTGTCGGCGAGGATGTAGGCGACGTCGTCGCCCGAGGTCGTGGGGTAGACCGCGGTGGTCGCCGCGCCGGCGCACATGATCGCCAGATCGGCGTACAGCCATTCGATGCGGGTGGCCGAGGCGATGGCGACCCGCTGTTCGGGCTGGATCCCCAACGCCAGCAGGCCGGCCGCCATCGTCTTCACCGTGTCCGACGTCTGCGCCCAGGTGACCGAGGTCCACCCAGCCGCCGTCGGGAACCGGTACGCCTCCCCGTCGGGACTTGCGGCGACCCGGTCGTAGAACATCCGGGCCCCCGACGGTGCGGGCGACGGATAGCTGCTGGTATCGGTGGATCCTGCGGTCGTCACGGTCACGACGCGCCTCCGCTGTTCTACTTCTGCGCGCTGCGCGACCCCTTCAGCGTGCGGTCCGCGCTGCGCACGACGCTGCGCAGGAAGTCGTACTGCGTCGTCACCAGCTTGTCGGCCATGTCCAGCGCGGCGTCGACGACTGCGTCGCGGCGGGACGGCCCGTCGCCTCCCGCGGGAAGCGCCTCGTCGACCGTGTCGACGAACTTGCGCACCGCCGCGATCGCGGCCCGCTGGCCAGCCTCTACCGACTTCAGGACTTCGTCGGACAGGTTCGCGGTCCGGTCGACCAGATCCACCGTCCGGTCAGGCAGGCTCTTGTTCTCAGCGGTCGACTTGTGCTCGGTTCGCTTGCTCTCGGCCATGATCGCCCTCCTGGTCCGGCGTCCACCAGCGACTGGACCGCCCTCGCACCGGCAGCCCCGACCTCAGCCTCAACTGCGTCTGGGGGTTGGCCAGGGCCGTTCGTCCCAGCGCTGGACGTCCGGTCGAAGAGCGGGAGCCACCGGACGTTGGCAGCGTGTGCGGCCACGTCGAAAGCGCCCACCGGCGGCAAGGGTGAACGGCCGCCGACTCGGGGCTCTGCACGACCGCCCTGGCCGGCACCCTCGACGTCATCGACAGCCTCAGCGGATCTTAACCGCGCCGGGCGCCGCACTTCCTTGTCCCTAAGGCTGGTAGCGAGGCGCGGGGCTGCCACCCCGAGGGGGACGGCCATTGCGGTGTCTCGCGGGATCAAGGGGTCGATCGGCCGATTGCGCTGCATCGTTGCACCCTGCCCCAGTAGGTTCGGCCTCACAGAGGATGCGAACGGGGGCACAGCGTTACCAGGCAGCCTGAGCTCCCGTCTCTTTCCAGACCTGCAGCAGCAGGTGTCCGGTCCCGCATCCGGGGGGGACCTCGACCAAGTCAGGCGGAGCGTGGGATGAGCAAGAAGATGAAGGTGGCAGCGGGGGCTTTCGGAGCGTTGGTGGTGATCGGCATCGGCAGTGCCATCAGTGGGGGCGGCAGCGACACGACGGCTGCAGCGTCGGCAGGTGCTGCGGCGACGAGAACAGCCACGTCCAGCACGTCGAGACCGGCGGAGAGCACGACGGCGGAGCCGACTGAGAGCACGATGGCGAGCAAGGCCGCCTCATCTGCAGCCAGCGCTGCGGCGAAGACGCAGGCGGCGACCAAGGCCGCGGCCACGACGGCAGCGCCGACCGAGGCCGCGGCGAGCACGCAGGCGCCGACCAAGCCCGCGGCCACGACGCAGGCTTCGACGACCGCGGCGGCTCCGACGAAGACTGCCACCACGACGACGTCGCCGACGGTGGCGCAGGCGAACGCGGTCAGGGCCGCCGAGAACTACCTGGCCCTCTCCGGGTTCTCCCGGGCCGGTCTGATCGAACAGCTCTCGTCCGAGGCTGGGGAGGGTTTCTCGCTCGCTGACGCCACCTACGCGGTGGACCACGTGCAGGTCGACTGGAAGCGGGAAGCGGTCGAGTCCGCCAAGAACTACTTGTCCCTCTCCGGGTTCTCCCGTGCCGGCCTGATCGAACAGCTCTCATCTAAGGCTGGCGACCGTTTCACCGTCACCGAAGCCACCTACGCCGTGGACCACGCTGGGGCGGACTGGAAGAAGGAGGCGGTCGAGGCCGCCAAGAACTACCTCTCACTGTCCAGCTTCTCCCGCGCCGGCCTGATCGAGCAGCTCTCCTCGCAGGGCGGGGACCGCTTCACGGTCGCGGAGGCCACCTACGCGGCCGACCAGGTCGGGTTGTGACCTGCCCCTTCCACTCCCGCGGGGTGCGGCACTCGCGGCCATCGCCGGCGCCGGCAGTCCTCCCTCCGAGACGAGGCTGCCCGCGCCGCTGCGCCTGCTGCCTTCGGCAGGCCACCAGAACCTCACACTGGCCCTGGCTCCCTGTGGACAAGGAAGCCGACCGGTCAGCGCGCTGTGAAAGGTTCAGATCCCGCGCGCAGATTGGACGGGGGGCCGAGATGATCGACGAGGAACGCGTGTGCCTCAGCATCGAGGACGTGGTGGACGAGACTCTCGACGACGACCTGCCGCTGGGCAGCCTCTTCGGACAGCTCCGGGAGCTCTTCGGGCTCACGCACCGCGAGGACACCGACGGCGCGGTTCTCGGAGAGCTGCTCGCTCGTCTCTGCGAAGACCCCCGCGTCGCGGTCGTCTCGCTGCTCGATCATTCCCAGGAGTACGACGACGGCGCCGCGATGCGTGAATTCATCAGGCGCCACTATGCCCAGCGCGGACCGTTCAAGGGCTACGAGGTGTTCGACATTCGCTCCGCGGACGTGAAGGGCACCACCACGCCCGTGCCGCCGCCCTATGTGTACGTCTCACCCTTCCCCGACGATGCCAGTTGACCCTACGACTGGGCTCGCGGACACCACAGGCGCCGAGCACCGCGCAGGTCGCTCAGGCTCACGACAGGTCAGGACCCACCGGATCCTCGCGTCGCTACCTCATGTGATCTTCCCCCGGGAGGAACACAGGTGAAGCGTGGCCAACGTCGTCGACTTCGACTCCGCCTGCCTAGCCGTATCCCGGGCCCGTGTGCCCGCGCGCGTACCGACCGTGCCGGCTGGTGCCGGCTCACCCACGTCCCCTACGCGATCCCGCTCGCCAGCTCATAGGCGTGAGCCACCGCGGCCTCCACCTCCTCCCGCGAATGCCGCCGGGAGTTGTAGTTCCGGGCCGACGGATGCCAGGTCGTGACGAGCTGGACGCCGCGCCGCTCCAGCTCGTGCTTCAAGGCGGTGGCGGTGCGCCGGGCCGGCACACCCATGGCGAGCAGCACCCGCAGGTCCGGCAACAGGTCGAGCAGCTGGAGCAGCCACTGGCGCCCCTCCTCGACCTCCGCGCGGGTCACCGCCGTGATCCGCTCGGCCGTGCCGACGTACCAGGGCACTGCGTTCCAGTGGACGCCCCAGTCGCGCGGCAGCCCAGATCGCTGGTACGCCTCCCAGATGTGGGCCGCGGTGCCGTCGTCGTTGTCCGCGGACAGCATCCCCGAGCCGTGAGCGGCCGCACGGGCGGGCGCCTCGAGCAGGAACAGCACCTTCCCACCCACTCCCCCGCTGTCGGGATCGATGTAGGGGACGTCTCCCTTGCCCGAGGCCGCGATCTTCTCGACGAGCCGGTTCACGGGCGCGACGTGCGACTCCCACAGGCGGCGCTGCTTGGCCGCGAGAACCGTCGGGTTCGCATGCGTCCGGGGTCGGGTGCTGAACGCCGACCCCGACGAGCGACGCATCGGCGGGACGTCGGCCGGCGTCGCATCGGGGTGCTCGGCGAGCCGGCGCAGGACAGCCTCGAACTCCGGCCACCGCGACGAGTTGTTCGACCTCAGAAAGTCTTCGAAGGCTGCCGCCCGGGCGAGCAGGAAGCTCCAGCCCCGGAGCAGGTCCACACCGCACCAGTCCGGGACCCGGTCGCAGCCCCGGTACTCCTGGCGCGCCGGGTCGAGGAGCATCTGCAGCGACTCGGGGCCGTCGGCCAGCCGGCGGTAGCCGTCGTAGCGGTCCGCCCAGCGGATCTGGTCGGCCAGCAGGCCGTTCTCGTCGGTCATCCCGCTCCCCTGTCCCTTCCGCCCGACCCACTGGCCGCCGCTTCACGTCGAGCGTGTGCGACTGTCTGTCGGCGAACGCTAGCGGTGATCGACGACGACGAGCCGGGGACGCCCCCGTCTCGGACCCTGAGGTCCGGACCGCAGCGTCTCCGGCACGCCGACTCGCGCTGCACCCCGCGACGGTCGCCCCCGTCGTCGTGCGCCGCAGCGGCGCGACCCGCCACCAGAGCAGGGCCACCGCCACGAGCAGCAGTGCGGTGACGCTGCCGGTCTCGCCGGCGAATCAGACGGTGCGCGCCCTCTCGCAGCTCAGCGGCCCAGCCACGGGGTAGAGCGCCGCCTTGCCCGCCGCGTGCAGGAATGCCTCTCGCGTTACTGCTCGGTGTGGCCATAGGGCTGGGCAGCGGCCACACCTGGAGGCATGGCCGGCTGGAACGGGATGGCGAGCCCGACCGGAGCGCCGGTCAGTGTGTTTGGGCCCCAGGTAGGGTCGAAATCGGTGTTCTCCACTTTCCACTGCTGCACCCGCGGACCGACCCAGAACGAGTAGATACCCAGGGTGACCACGATAAGAAGGAACCATTTGATCCACAGGCCGAACAGGCCGATAGCGCTGCCGGTGAAGACCAGTCGTTGCCCGTCGATGTAGGTGTGCTTCGCGCGCCAGCGTTCGCGCAGGACCAGGGCGAACGGGTAGCAGATGCCGAAAGTGCATACCGTTACCAGGAACGCGAGTATTCCAGTGCCGAGGTAGGTACCTGCGCCGCCGTCAAAGTGGAAACGTCCAGAATTGCGGGCCACCAGCTGTCCTGCCTTCCAGGAAACGGCCGCGCGTCTGCGTGGCCGACAGCACGGTAAAGGCCTGTCGGGACAGGGCGGGCGATTTTGCTCCGATACAGCACAGGACGCAGATGCTCCTACCCGCCGGTACATCGCGGGCAAGACGCGGCGCCAGCTGTGTCAGTCCTTGCAGCCCGAGGAGCCGGTCGGCTCGCCGAACTTCACAGCTGTTAGCACGATCCGCGTCGACGCCTCCGGCTTGCTGCCGGCCTTGGCCGACTGCTTGGTGACCACCCAGTTCCGGTCGACCAGCTGCATCCGGCCCTGGCCACTCCCGTCCTCCGAGCCGAGGTTGAAGAAGCCCGCGGCCTGCAGCGTGTCCTGCGCCTTCTGTAGGTCGAAGCAGACCACGTTTGGGACCACGCCGATCTTCGCAGAGCCCGCCGCCGACTCCGGGGCGTCGCTGGGCTTGGCCACGCCCAGGTCCACCTGGCTGCCGGCGGCCACCTTCGATCCGGCGGCAGGCGACTGCGTCTTGACCAGCCAGTTCTGCGGGTTGAGCACGGCACGGTCCTGACCGGTCGCGTCGCTGGGCAGCTGCGTCAGACCAACCGCCTCGAGCGCGTTCTGCGCATCGAGCAGGCGGGTGCCGAGCACGTTGGGGACTGTCACCTGGGCCGGGGCCAGCGTCGGTGTCGCCGAACTCGCGGCCGCGGTCGGAGTGTCGATCGAAGTGCTGGCTGCCGCTGTGGGCGTGCTCTGCTCCGCTGCAGGCGCCGCGCTGGTCACCGCCTCGCTGGCCGTCGCCGTCGCACTCGAGGCGCTGCTGCTCGTGGCCGTCGTGGTCGGCTGGCAGCCGGCCAGGCACACCGCCCCCAGGAACGCCGACACAGCGACCAGCTTTTTGCCGTGCTTGCTCACTACGCCCCCTCGCCGCCGAACCGCGGCGACTGCTCCGCTGGGCCGCCCACCCTGCTGCCGGCCTCTGCCCCGTCCGGGCCCCTGCCCGATGTCCGCGTCAGACTACCCGCCGGTTGGAACAGGCCCGGGCTCTCACCTTCGGCCTAGAAGGCCGCCTTCTCGTAGGCGTCAACCTGCGCGCGCAGGATCTTCTCGGCCACGTCCACGTCCGAGCTGAGCCCGCCTTCGCCGACCTGCACTAGCGTCGGCCCGTCCAGCACGTAGGTCTCCACCAGCTCACCGCCCGAGGCCACGGACAGGCGCACAGCGACCGTTCCCTGCCCTAGTTGCGGGAAGGACACCTCGGCAATGGTGAACCTCTCCCCCTTGCTGGTGAAGCTGCCGCAGCCGATGGCGCCCTGCAGGGCCTTGAACGCCTTGGCCGCGTCCTGCGCGGAGGCGTACTGACGCAGGATCGTCGAGGCGACCGGCCCCAAGGACCCCTTGGTCCAGTTCTGGCTCTTGGTGAGCTTCGGCTTGACCGGCTCGGTGTAGTTGCACAACGTGCCGGCATCGCTGGCGTCGGACGGGGCGTCCTTGCTCCAGCCGGTCGGCATCTGCGACACCGTCAGCAGCGCGCCGGCCAGAGCGCTGGCGCTGAGCACCTTCGCAGTCGGGGTGGGCGCGGCAGTAGGCGTCGGCGCAGATGAGCTGGCAGCGGCAGCAGGTGAGGGCTGCGCGCCAGCGCTCGAGGAGGCCCCCACCGAAGAAGTCGCATCGGCGGCCGCGGGCGACCCGCCAGAGCACCCTGTCAAGACGGCGACCAGGACACCCGCTCCCGCTGCGGCCACCCCCGTCCGGCGCGGAGCCCGGCGGATCCCCGAAGGGCTCGCCGAGCCGACGGCGCCGCTCACGGTGCCGCTTGTGGTGGTGCTGGTGCTGGTACTGGTGAAACTCACTGGCTCGTTTCCCCTCGCGCTCTCGTGCAGTACGCACCACAGCCTGCCAGGCGGATGCGACAGCACTGGTCCGCGCAGCCCAAGCCAGTGCGGCCGCAGCAGGCCCAAGCCGTGGCGGGCGGCTCAGCTGGCTCAGTTGGCGAGGCTGTACCGGCTGACGGCGCCACCCCACGCACGCACCGTTGGGCACGTGTCCGACACCCACCGATGCTGGCGGCCGCGGCGTGGGCTGTGGGGCAGCAGCACGTGACGCGGCCGTCGGGCATCTAGGCCGGCCGAAGATCAGCCAGCAGGTCGGCGAACCGGTCACGCACCTGGAAACAGCGCAGCTCGCTCGTCCCCTCGCTGCTGAGCCGCCCCTACACCGCCGTCATTGTCGACGAGCTGCAGGACCTGACCTGCCAGCAGCTCCGGCTGCTCCATGCCCTGGTCGGCGACCACCCCGACGGCCTGTCCCTCGTCGGCGACGGCCAGCAGGCTGTCTACACCGGCGGCTTCACCCTCACCGAGGCCGGCGTGACCATTCCCGGTGGCCGCTCCACCGTCCTGCGTAGCAACTACCGCAACCGCGCCGAGATCCTGCGCACCGCCCTCGACGTCGTTAACAGCGACCAGTTCGACGACCTCGACGAAGATCCCGAGCTGGGCCGGGCGCGAGGTCGAGACGGTTCGCCACGGGGGCACGTCCTGCGCGCCGTCGCCGACGATGGACCGTCGCTCGTCCACTCGCTGCACAACGCATTAACCTGGGGAGTCCGCAACGGCCTACGGCTCGGCGACCTCGCCGTGCTCGTCCGCACCAATGCCGAGGCAGACGCTTGGTGCCGCGACCTCACCAGGCTGGGCGTCGCCAGCCAGTCCCTCAAGAAGTACAAGGGCCTCAGCAGTGACGCGGTCAAGGTGGGCACCTACCAGCGCGCCAAGGGCCTCGAGTTCGCCTGCGTCTTCATCCCCCGTTACGACGAGGCCGTGCCGCCGCAAGGTCACACCGAGACTGATGCCGCCTACCGCGAACGTGCCGAGCTGCAACGGCGGCAGCTGTTCGTCGCGATGACGCGGGCGCGAGACCGACTGTGGCTGGGCGCTTCCCGGAACTAGCTACATTGCTTGCCTGCAGCCTGAGATAGGAGGCCCGACACACTCTCCACCTCAGGACTCGAGCAGCACATGACCTCGGTGATACGCCAGGAAGTACTTCTGATCCACATTGAAGGCCCCGACGTTGGCCGGAACCTGCAACTTCCAGGCAGTCACAACGTCTCCCTCTAGAGCAGGACTGATCATAAGTTGTCCGTCGTCATCGAAGGAAATAAATCCACGGTCGAAGAGATGATCTACGTGGGGAGCTAGGAGCAGACCGTTGCAGCCATGAAGTCGTTCGACGTCGTCTGAGGCTCGCCAAGGCTTGATGTGACTCGCGCGTAGATGATGCGGTTGAGAGACCCCCGTCACCCGACAAGCGCGTTCGTTTAGACGCACGTTGTTTCGGAACAAACCTTGACCGGCACGGGCATTGACGAGCTGTCGCCGCTGCGTGGCATCCAAGTCTGTGCGACCGAGCAATCCCTCAAGCTCATTCTCAACAACTGAGCTTGGAGTTTCTTGCTTGGCAAGCAAATCCGCCTCGAAGGGAACGAAGTGGATACCGACGAGGTCAAGCAGGGCGGTCGCGAAAGCCAATGGGAGCTCCGTCAAGTACACGCCTTGAAGGCCGTCACCATTGGGACGGAGTGGGGCATACTTTGCGGGCAGTAACGGGGCGAGCTGGGCCATGTGCGCCTTAGGCCGAACAGGTGCCGCAAGCTCTTGAAACTCCACTTGAACTAGCCAGCCATGACGCGACCAATTGCCTCCTACGGCTCCGAAGTCCGGCTTGACTGAAGGCTCAGCTCGCCGCAAGACGAGACCGATCGCCTTAATGAGCGTGTCAGCGAAAGAGAAGACCAGATCGCCCGGCCGCACCTCGGTCATCGTGTCGTAGAAGTAGTTGCGCACGCCGTCTGCACGGCGGACTGGAGACCAGAGAAAGCCGCCTGGCACCTCATGCCGGTAGGTTTGATTCTGGTTTACCCACCAGTACCTCACATGGACAGCTTGACACAGGCCGCAACGTTCCGCAGGAGTAGCGACAATTCCGCCTACACAGCGGAGGCGGCTCCGCTCGCCTAGCAGACAACGTACGTGCGCACGTGGCGACTCTTACACGGCTGGATGCCTAGAGATGTCAAGGAGGGGCAGAGTCGAGAGCGGTGCCGTCGGGAGATGTATCCATCCCTCGACTTCTGCAGCCGTGGTAAGCGGCGAAGTGGGCAATGCAGTCGCTTCAGACATGGCAGAACGAGCAACCAGTGCGGCAATGACCGCATCGAAGGCGTCGTCCGAGCTGGCGAGTAGCGATGCGTACGGTGCGAGGTCGAGCCAGGGGGCAGCGGCCCTGAGCGCCTCGACAGCTAGTGGTAGCCCTGCAAGCTTCCCGTTCCCCTTGTAGCCACGATGAGGAAGTCCCCACGAGGCGAGCGCTGCCGCGGGATAGCACTCCAGCAGCGGACCGCAGCATCCAGTCCGATCAACAGTCACGCCATTGCGAGCAAGAACGGAGAGGACGGCAGCCTGCCGCATCGCGACCGCAGCAATTCGGTCGGCAGCCACCGACAGCGGCCGCACACCTGCTGCCTGCTCGACATACAGATCCGTAGTACGTCGGGAGAGCTGCCGTCGCCAGGCCAGTCCAGCGATCGACTCAGGTGACGAGAATGTCCCAGCATGATGACCAACAAGGAAGTCCACGAACGGCTGCGGCCAGCCAAACGGAGCATCGAACGCAGCCACCTCGGGCCCTTCAAGCCCAAGGACGAGGTCCAGAATCGCGCCGTCGGACACCCCTAGGTGCAGTGCTCTGACTGAGACCTGCGTAGGTTCCGTCCAATCGAGGACAGCTAGCGCTGTCGTGCGGTCTTCAGCGGACATGTCAACACCGACGGAGCGCACTACTGCACCTACTCTCGACCGAGATTTCCCTCTCCGCACCTTACGGGCTGGCCAGCCGAGCTCTCGGGTGGCAGCCCGGCATTCTCCTACAGGTGACCCTTCAAAACAGAAGGGCCCTCATCCAGAGGAGGAGGGCCCTTCTCCTATCGCTTGTCAGCTGCAGCCGCTGGTGCTCCCGCACCCCTCGCACACGTAGCAGCTACCGGCCGGGCGCATCTTGGTGCCGCAGGTGAAGCACATCGGCGCGTCGGCCGAGGTGCCCTGCATGGCCTCGAGGAGCTCGGCGGAGGAGCCGACATTGGCCGGAGCAGCCTTGACCGGGGCGGCCGGCTTGGGAGCTGGGGCCTCGATCGGGGTGGTCTGGGCCAGGGTCTCGAAGTCCTCCTCGACCTCCTCGGCGATCGGCTCGTAGGAGCCGGTCTCGAGCTGGCGGGCGCGCTCCTCGGCGGAGTAGATGCCCAGGGCCGAGCGGTTGTCGAAGGACAGGTAGTCCAGGGCCAGGCGGCGGAAGATGTAGTCCATGATCGACTGTGCCATGCGGACGTCCGGGTCGTCGGTCATGCCGGCCGGCTCGAAGCGCAGGTTGGTGAACTTCTGGACGTAGGTCTCCAGCGGCACGCCGTACTGCAGGCCGATCGACACCGCGATGGAGAAGGCGTCCATCACGCCGGCCAGGGTGGAGCCCTGCTTGCCGAGCTTGAGGAAGACCTCGCCGAGGCCGTCGTCGGGGTAGGAGCCGGCGGTCATGTAGCCCTCGGCGCCACCCACGGTGAACGACGTCGTCTTGGACGGGCGGGACTTGGGCAGCCGCTTGCGGGTCGGGCGGTACTCGACCACCTTCTCCACCGCGGCCTCGGCCGCGGCCGGCTCCTCGGCCTTCTTGGCCTTGGCGTCGGACAGCGGCTGGCCGACCTTGCAGTTGTCGCGGTAGACCGCGAGGGCCTTGATGCCCAGCTTCCAGGACTGGAAGTAGACGTCCTCGATGTCCTCGACGGTGGCGTCCTCGGGGAGGTTGACCGTCTTGGAGATGGCGCCGGAGATGAACGGCTGCACCGCGGCCATCATCCGCACGTGGCCCATCGGCTTGATGGCCCTCTGGCCCATCGCGGTGTCGAACACCTCGTAGTGCTCCGGGCGCAGGCCGGGGGCGTCGATGACGTGGCCGTGCTCGGCGATGTGCTCGACGATCGCCTCGACCTGCTCCTCCTGGTAGCCGAGCTTGCGCAGGGCCCGCGGGATGGTCTGGTTGACGATCTGCATCGAGCCGCCGCCGACCAGCTTCTTGAACTTGACCAGCGAGAAGTCCGGCTCGATGCCGGTCGTGTCGCAGTCCATCATGAAGCCGATGGTGCCGGTGGGGGCGAGCACGGAGGCCTGCGCGTTGCGCCAGCCGTTCTTGGCGCCCACCTTGAGGCACTCGTCCCAGGCCTTGGTGGCCTCGCGGTGCACGTCCTTGTCCAGGCTGCCCACCGCGCGCACCGCGTCGTTGGCGGCGGCGTGCTTGCGCATGACCCGGGCGTGCGCCTCGGCGTTGCGGGCGAAGCCCTCGTACGGCCCGACGATGCCGGCGAGCTCGGCCGAGCGCTTGTAGGCGGTGCCGGTCATCAGCGAGGTGATGGCGGCTCCGAGGGCACGCCCGCCCTCGGAGTCGTAGCCGTGGCCGGTGGCCATGAGCAGCGCGCCGAGGTTGGCGTAGCCGATGCCGAGCTGGCGGTACTTGCGGGTGGTGTCGCCGATCGACTCGGTCGGGAAGTCGGCGAAGCAGATGGAGATGTCCATCGCCGTGATGACCAGCTCGACGACCTTGGCGAAGGTGACCGCGTCGAAGGTGTCGTCGTCCTTGAGGAACTTGAGCAGGTTCAGCGAGGCGAGGTTGCAGGAGGAGTTGTCCAGGCTCATGTACTCCGAGCACGGGTTGGACGCGGTGATCCGGCCGGTCTCGGGGTTGGTGTGCCAGTCGTTGATGGTGTCGTCGTACTGCAGGCCCGGGTCGGCGCACTCCCAGGCGGCCTGGGAGATCTTGCGGAACCGGGTCTTGGCGTCGACGGTCTCGAGCACCTCGCCGGTCTGGCGGGCCCGCAGGCCGAAGCTCTCGCCGTTCTCCACGGCGCGCATGAACTCGTCGCTGACGCGGACCGAGTTGTTGGCGTTCTGGTACTGGACGCTGGTGATGTCCTTGCCACCGAGGTCCATGTCGTAGCCGGCGTCACGGAGGACGCGGATCTTGTCCTCCTCGCGGGCCTTGGTCTCGATGAACTCCTCGATGTCGGGGTGGTCGACGTCGAGGACGACCATCTTGGCCGCGCGACGGGTGGCGCCGCCGGACTTGATGGTGCCGGCCGAGGCGTCGGCGCCGCGCATGAAGGACACCGGGCCCGAGGCGGTGCCGCCGGAGGACAGCAGCTCCTTGCTCGAGCGGATGCGGGAGAGGTTCAGGCCGGCGCCGGAGCCGCCCTGGAAGATCTTCCCCTCCTCCTTGTACCAGTTGAGGATCGAGTCCATCGTGTCGTCGACGGCCAGGATGAAGCAGGCGCTGACCTGCTGCGGCGAGGTCGTGCCGACGTTGAACCACACCGGGGAGTTGAAGCTGAACACCTGGTGCAGCAGGGCCCAGGTGAGCTCGTGCTCGAAGACCTCGGCGTCCTCGTCGGCGCTGAAGTAGCCGTGCTCCTTGCCCGCCTTGACGTACGTGAGCACCACGCGGTCGATGAGCTGGCGCAGGCTCTGCTCGCGCTGCTCGGTGCCGACGGCACCGCGGAAGTACTTGGTGGTGACGATGGTCGAGGCGTTCACCGACCAGAAGTCGGGGAACTCCACCCCACGCTGCTCGAAGATCGTCTCGCCCGTCTTCCAGTTCTGCTGGAGGACGTCGCGACGCTCCCAGGTCACCTCGTCGTACGGGTGCACGCCAGGGGTCGTGAAGATGCGCTCGACGCGCACGCCCTTGCCGCTTCGTCCCGGACGGCGCGCGCCTGCGCGAGCACCGCTCGTGGTCTCTGTCATCTCGTCGTCCCCTCGCCTGTGTGTTCAACGCATCCGTCGACGGCCCTATTGCCGCCGGGTGCACCTGCCTGTGACTGCTGTGCCTGTCGTGACTCGTGTGGT
Organism: Motilibacteraceae bacterium; assembly: GCA_051953655.1. Taxonomy (GTDB): domain Bacteria; phylum Actinomycetota; class Actinomycetes; order Motilibacterales; family Motilibacteraceae; genus JBQCHF01. The sequence continues at coordinate 840 of JBQCIO010000012.1, read as the reverse complement.
GCTGGTCGGGGCGAGTCCCCCCGAGGAAGTCAGTGGTGACCGCTGGTGGCGCCGGCTTCCCCTCCGCCGCCACCAGCGGTGACTAGGGAGTGCCGCCGGCGTCGTGAGCGGCCGGCTCGACACCGGTCGGCTCGCGCTCGGCGCGCAGCAGGGTGATCGCGGCCTCGAAGTCCTCGAGGGACTCGAAGGCCTGGTAGACGCTCGCGAACCGCAGGTAGGCGACCTCGTCCAGCTCGCGCAGCGGACCGAGGATCGCCAGCCCGACCTCGTGGGCCTCGATCTCGGCGCAGCCGGTGGCGCGCACGGACTCCTCGACGCGCTGGGCGATCAGCGCCAGGTCGTCCTCGCCGACCGGACGCCCCTGGCAGGCCTTGCGGACCCCGGACAGCACCTTCGCGCGGCTGAACGGCTCGGTGACCCCGGAGCGCTTGACGACCGACAGGCTCGCCGTCTCGACGGTGGTGAAGCGGCGGCCGCAGTCGGGGCACTGGCGTCGACGGCGGATGGAGGCGCCGTCGTCCGTGGCGCGCGAGTCGACGACTCGCGAGTCGGTGTGTCGACAGAACGGACAGTGCACGACGCCCCTCCCTTCGCGGGTTGCACCGACGCCCGCGGCTCCCGGTGGGCCAGCCACCCGCTCCGTGTGGATGGAGCTGTGGACTGCTTGGGGAGAACCTGTGGGTGGACGACCACAATCTGTGGACGAGTCACATCGGTGTAACTACTAGATGTTGGGGTGAACGCTAGGGCGTGACCGACCGACTACGCAAGCACGTTGGGCGTGTTGCACGGCGTGTCGGAGCGGATCAATGCCCGGTCGTGCTCAGCGGCCCACATGCC
>JBQCIO010000011.1:0-12329 GCA_051953655.1 Motilibacteraceae bacterium | reverse complement strand
CGGCGGGGGGGAGGGCGACGGGGGGGCGGGGCGGGGGCGGCCCGTGGGGGGCCGGACCCCCGGGGCCCCCCGGCGAGCGGGACGTGCGAGCGGGACGTGCGACCGGGCGCACGACCAGGGCCGGCTAGCCCTTCAACTGCTGCGAAACCTTCGACTGCGCCTCGGAGAGGGCCGAGTCGACGCTGGCGCTGGAGAGCCAGACCTTCTCGATCGCGTGCTGGAGGTCGTCCTCCGCTCCCTGCCAACCGACGACCTGGGGAACGAGCGACGCGTGCTGCGCGGTCGCGACGTAGTTTCCTCGTTGCGGTGCGGACTTGTAGCCGTCGCTGGACAGGACGGACTTGCGGACCGACAGGTGCCCGGAGCCGAGGGCCCACTCCTTGTCGTGCTGGTACATCCAGGCGGCGAACTCCAGCGACGCGCGGTACTTCACGGGGTCGCCGTTCGCTTGCACGGGGATCACCCAGGTGTGCGCGTTGGCCCACACCCCGGGCTGCTGGTAGAGCGTGGGGAAGTCGGTCGCCTCGTAGCTGAACTTGGCCTGGTTGACGTACTGGTTGACGACCCAGGTGCCGTTGACCAGGACCCCCACCTTGCCGTTGAGCCAGGCCTGCTGCGAGGCGTCGTACGTCTGCTTCTTGTCGGCGATGCCGGAGGAGTAGATGTCCTTGATCAGGTTGAGCGCGTTGCGCCCCTCGGGTGTGTCGATCTGGACCTTCCCGTCGTCGGTGACGACCGGCTTGCCCTGCTGCGAGACGAAGGTGGAGAAGATGCGGAACGGGATGTTGAAGTCGTTCCCCCATGCCATGTACTGCAGCCCGGTGGCCGCTTGGAACTGGGCCGCCTGCTGCTTGAGCTCGGCGGGGCTCGTGGGCAGGACAGGTGACCCGTCCGCGTTGACCAGGTGGGCCTTCTTCATCAGGTCCATGTTGAGGTGGACCAGGTTCGCGTGCTCGTCGAAGGGGATGGCGTACGTCTTCCCGTCGATGCTCACCGCCTGGGCCGCCGGGTCGGTGAAGTCGGAGGGGTCGATCCCCACGACCTGGTAGTCGTCCTGCAAGGGCAGGAGCAGGCCGCGGCTGGAGTAGTCGGGGATGTTGGCCTCGTGCATGAGGGTGACGTTCGGCGGGTTCTTGGCGGCGAAGGCTGCGTTCAGCGAGTCGTAGTACGACTTCCAGTCCGCTCCCTGCTGGGTGACCGTGATCCCGTACTTGTTCTCGGCGTTGAACTTGTTGATCAGGGTCTGGAAGGTGGAGCACTCGTCGACGGCCTTGGCGAGGTCGGTGTTGTCGCCGATCGCATCGCTGCAGTCCCCGAAGAAGTCGGCGGTCGAGATGCTCACCCCCTTCAGCTGGCTCTCCGTGACCGAGGCGACGGACGCGGAGCCGTTGGCGGCGTCGGCAGAGCTCTTGCTGCACGCTGTGGGCAGCAGCAGCAGAGGTGCCATGGCGAGCGCGGTCACAGCTCGTCTGGGTGTCAGGGGCATCTGGTTCTCCTTGTCGATCGGTGTCACGAGCTGGTAGAGGGCTGCGCCCTACTTCTCGCCGCTGCCGAGGGCGATGCCGCGGATGAGCTGGCGCTGGAAGAGCAGGAAGATGACGATCAGCGGCAGGCTGCCGATGAGCCCGCGGGCCATGAGGCTGCCCAGGCTGTTGGCTGCGTCGAACGACCCCTGCTTCTGCGCCAGGCCCACGGTGAGGGTGAAGAAGTGCGGGTTCGTGGCCACGACGAGCGGCCAGAGATAGTCGTTCCACGACTGCACGAACGCGAAGATGGCCAGGGCCGCCATGGCCGGCCTCGCCAGCGGCAGCATGACGCTGGAGAACGTCCGCCAGTGGCCGGCGCCGTCCAGCCGGGCCGCCTCCTCCAGCTCGGGGGGCAGGGCCCGGAAGAACTGGGTCATGATGAAGACCCCGAGCGGCAGGGCCAGGCGCGGCAGGAACAGGCCCTGGTAGCTGTTCAACTGCCCGGTCTCGCTGAACATCAGGTAGAGCGGGATGAACATCGCCTCGCGCGGAACCATCAGGCCCGCGAGGGTGAGGATGAACAGCGGAGCCTTGAAGCGGAACCGGAGCCGGCCGAACGCGTACCCGGCCATCGCTGAGGTGATCACCGTGCCGACAGTCGTCACCCCGGTGACCACGACGCTGTTCAGGAACCAACGGGGGATCTCGGAGCCGCGCAGCTCGTGCACGATGTTCCCGAGGGTGAAGCCCTGCGGCACGAGGGTCTGGGTCTTCGCCTGGAGCAGCTGGTTGTCCGAGACGGACAGCACGACCATCCACAGGATGGGGAGCAGCCACACCAGCGAAGCGACGACCATGAACACCTGGAACAGGCTCGGCCTCCGGCGCAGGCCGCGTCGTCGGGACTGCGCCGACGTGTGCTGCGCGATGTCCTGTCGGGTGGCGGTCAGGGTCATGAGTCCTCACCTCTGCGCAGGAAGTGCAGCTCGGCCAGGGAGACCAGCAGGATCAGCGCCAGCAGCACGACCGACTCGGCGGAGGCGTAGCCGAGCTTCGCGTCACGGATCCCGGTCTGGTAGACGTCCTGGATGAGGACGAGCGAGGAGTCCCCCGGGCCGCCTCGGGTCATGATGTAGACCTGCCCGAAGACCTGGAAGGAGGCGACCACCTGGGTGACGAGGACCAGCAGCGAGATCCTGCGCAGGCCCGGAAGCGTGATGTGGACGAAGGACTTCCAGCGCCCCGCCCCGTCGAGGGCCGCTGCCTCGTAGAGATGCGGGTCGATGTCCTGCAGACCGGCAAGGAACAGCACGAGGTTGAAGCCGACCGTCCACCAGATGGTGGTGAGGATGACCGCCGGCAACGCCAGTGCCGGTGAGTTCAGGTAGTCGATGGGCGCGACCCCGAACAGGTCCGTGAGCTTGGCGGCCAGACCTCGGTCGGGGTTGAGCAGATAGATCCAGATCAGCGTCACCACCGACACCGGCAGCACGTACGGCAGGAAGAACGCTGCGCGGTAGACCGTGCTCATCCGGCCGGGTCGGTTGACCAGGATCGCCAGACCGAGCCCGAGCGCCATGAGCAGTGGGGTCGAGAAGACCGTGAACTCCACGGTGTGTCGCAACGCGACCCAGAAGCGGGCGTCGTTCCAGGCGCCGTCGGCGCCCGGGTGCAGCCCCAAGGCGATGGCCAGGGCGACCAGCAGCACGGCACCGGACGTCGCGGCACGCCGGTCGCCGACTCCTCTGGCCCGCCGGATCAGCAGCACTCCGGCGCCGACGAGGAGGACGACCCGCCAGGCGGCCATGGAACCGATCGACCAGGTGAGGTGCGTGCCGCCGAACATCTCCCGGTAGTTCTGCAGTCCGAAGTTCGTCGCACGTTGGGTGAGCAGGTCGAAGTCGAAGAAGCTCATATAGAGCGCCTGACCGACCGGGTAGAGGATGAAGACGACTGCCAGCACGAGGAACGGGGAGAGGAAGAGCAGTCCGGCGATGCCGTCTCCGCGACTGGTCCTCGATCGCATGCTGCTCGGCTCAGCCATCGTCGCCTCCTCTGCGCTGCCCACCGCGCTGGTCGTGAGGCGTCCGCCTCATGGTCCCGGCAGCCGCGGACGAGGCGGGAACCAGCCGGATCACGTTCCAGGACAGGGGATCGAGGGTCGTCTCCAGTGCGTCGCCCACGACCCGGGAGGCGGGGGAGCGGCGGGGGCCGACCGCCGTCGGCGCTTCCTCGGTGTTGCACCGCCGGACGTCGCCGTCGGCTGCGAGGACGAGGTGCTCGAGAACCTCCAGCTCCCCCAGGCCCACCAAGCCGGCCGTGACCGGGAGGTAGTTCTCCAGATCACGGTTGACCATGAAGAAGGTGAGGGCGCCGTCCTCCGGGTCCCACGTGGCCACCGAGTCCAGCATGGGGACCCGGTCGTGCGCCTGGACCGGATACGTGGGGCAGTCGACGGCCAGCTGCAGCACGATGCCGCGGGCGTGCCGGGCCGTGTGCGCCAGCGGGTGGAAGATCGTCTGCCTCCAGGCACTCCCGCCCGGTTCGGTCCGCACGGCGCCGATGACGTTGACCAGCTGGGCCTGACAGGCGATCCGGACCCGGTCGGCATGTCGTAGGAGGGAGATGAGAAGGGTGCCGACCACCAGAGCCGCCGCGATGTCGTACGTGTCCTCGATGAGCCGCGGCTGGGCCTGGAACCTCAGCGACTCAGGGCCGTCGAAGTGCTGCTGGAACCAGACGTTCCACTCGTCGAAGGCGAGCATGATTCGCTTCCTGCTGCGCTTGCGCGCGGCGACGTGGTCGACCGTCGCCACCACTTCCTCGATGAACAGATCCATGTCGAGGCTCGAGGCCAGGAAGGCTGGCAGCTCCTCGTCCCGCTCCTCGAAGTAGGAGTGCAGGCTGATGTAGTCGACCTGGTCGAAGCAGTGCTCGAGGACCTGCGACTCCCAGGTGGCGAACGTGGGCATGGAGCGCATCGAGCTCCCGCAGGCGACCAGCTCGATGTCGGGATCGACCAGCCGCATCATCTTGGCTGCCTCGTTGGCCAACCGGCCGTACTCCGTAGCCGGCTTGGTGCCCAGCTGCCACGGCGCGTCCATCTCGTTCCCGAGGCACCACAGGCGCACCTTGTGCGGCTCGCCGTAGCCGTGCTGGCGGCGCAGGTCCGACAGGTGGGTGCCCCCTGGGTGGTTGGCGTACTCGACCAGGTCCGCGGCGTCCTGCTCGCCCCGGGTCCCGAGGTTCACGGCGAGCATCGGTTCGACACGCGCCTCGCGTGCCCAGTCGACGAACTCGTTGAGGCCGAACTGGTTGGTCTCGACCGAGCGCCAGGCCAGGTCCAGCCGGGCGGGTCGCTCGTCCTTCGGGCCGACGCCGTCCTCCCAGCGGTAACCGGAGACGAAGTTCCCGCCGGGGTACCGCACCAGCGTCACCCCGGACTCGCGGACCAGCTCGAGGACGTCGCGCCGGAACCCGTTCTCGTCGGCGTCCGGGTGCGTGGGCTCGTACAGCCCGGAGTAGACGCACCGACCCATGTGCTCCACGAAGGAACCGAAGAGGCGGCGGTCCACCTCGGCCACCTGGAAGTCGGCATGCGCCGTGATGCGCGCCGTCATCGTGCCTCCTCCGTGGCAGGGCGTCGGGAGATGGCGGCGGACGTGAGCCCGGTCCGGGCCGAGTACGCGCCGGGCAGCGGTGCGTAGGTCATGGAGAGGTTGTAGCGGAGGTTCTTGCAACGTTGCAAGACCTAGTTGCCCATGCAACTAGATGGGAACGATGCCTGTGTCGGCGGTGGGGCCGTCCCGAAGCGGGACCAGTCATCCCACTAGGCTTTTGCGCGGAGGAGGTGCGCCACGGTGGGGGTTCGTCTGAAGGACGTTGCGGAACGGGCCGGTGTTTCTGTCCGCACCGTCTCGAACGTCGTGAACGGCCACAGGTACGTGCGCGACGAGACGCGTGTTCGTGTGCAGGCTGCGATCGACGAGCTGAGCTACCGTCCCAACCTCACCGCGCGTCAGCTTCGTCAGGGCCGGACGGGGATCATCGCGCTGGCCGTTCCCGACCTCACCGTTCCCTATTTCGCCGAGCTGGCAGGCCATGTGCTGCGCTCGGCCGAGCGGCGGGGGCTCACCCTGCTGATCGAGCAGACCATGGGAAGCCGCGACAGGGAGCTGATGTTGGCCCACGGGCCACGGTCCAACTCGATCGACGGGCTGCTCCTCAGTCCGCTGACCGTCGATGGCGACGAGCTGGCGGCCGGACCGGACTCCGTGCCGCTGGTGCTGCTGGGCGAACGCGTCCACGATCCGCGCTTCGACCACATCGCCATCGACAACGTGGCCGCTGCCGAGACCGCGACCCGGCACCTTCTCGACAGCGGACGACGACGCATCGCGGCGATCGGCGCTGCGTCTGCCACCGAGAGCAGCATGGCCGACCTGCGGCTCGAGGGATACAAGCGGGCGCTGAAGACGGCCGGAGTCCGCCTGGACAAGAAACTCGTCGTCCCCACGGCCTGGTTCCACCGCTCGGACGGGTACATCGCCACCCAGCGCATCCTCGAGTCCGGAGCCGCGCCCGACGCGCTGTTCTGCTTCAACGACCTACTGGCGCACGGTGCCCTGCGCGCCCTGTCCGAGGCCGGTCTGCGGTGCCCGGAGGACGTCGCCGTCGTCGGGATCGACGACATCGAGGAGAACAGGTACACGGTGCCGTCACTGACGAGCATCGCCCCGGACAAGGCGGAGATCGCGGACCGCGCTCTTGAGCTTCTCGTGCGTCGTATCGACGGCGAGGGGGCCAGTGGCACGGATGCGACGCCCGGCTTCGCCATCGCCGTCCGGGAGAGCGCACCGTAGCCCACGTGCCGACCTCGAGCCGACGACGTCGGCGCCTGTGTGGTCGCCTCGCTCTGCTCAGGTCAGATGCCGGGCGAAGAATCGGGTTCCGTCCTCGCCCTCGAACACCGGCACCCCGGTGTGGCCGCCCAGATTGGCATGCAGGGTCTTCTCCGGCGAGCCAAAGGCGTCGAAGAGGTCCAGCGCCGCCTGGCGGTCGTTGTTCTCGTCGTCCCACTGCAGCAGCACCAGCAGCGGGACGTCCACCTGCCGGGCCTCCTGGAAGGTGCGGCGCGGGACGTAGCTGCCGGCGAACAGCACCGCCGCCGCGACGCGCGGCTCGACCATTGCCAGCCGGGTCCCGACGGCGATGAAGCCGCCGGAGTAGCCGACCGGCCCGTCGATGCCAGGGAGGGCGAGCAGCGCGTCGATCAGTGTTCGCCACTCGGGGACCGTCGCCTCGACGAGGGGGAGCACGAGGCGGTCCACCAGTTCCTCGCCCACCGGTCGTCCTTCGGCGAGCGCGGCGCGCAGGTCGGCACGGGCCGCCTCGGCGTCGGTGGACGGCGCCCGCTCACCGCTGTCGGGGAGCTCGATGGTGGCCGCCGCGAACCCCTGCAGCACGGACGCCCGGGCGCGTTCGAGCAGGCGCGGGTACATCTTCTGCAAGCCGCCGGGGTGCCCGAGCAGGACGAGCGGGACGGGGGCGGAGGCGGCTTCCGGGGTCCACAGGAGGCCGGGGACGTCGTCGAGGGTGAAGGTCTGCTCGACGACGCCGTCGCCGACGAGCCGGGAAGAACTGAGCTGCATGGTCGTGCCTTTCGGGAGGGCCTGGATCGGCGCTCCCGGACGACCTAGCGTCCGACCGTGTCCCTGACGAGGAGCACCCCGGTGACTGCGTTCACGGGTACCACCTCCTCGTCGGCTCTCACGGCAGGGCAGAGACTAGCGCGCTTCCCGGCACGCTCGCCGAGATTTCCGGCCCGGCGCCGCCACTCCCCGCGACAGTTCCATGGTTACCGCGACAGATCTGGCGCGGTAACCATGGAACGATCACGCCCGCGTGATCGTTCGGGCGCGGACCGGCGGTCCATCGCCCAGACCACCGCGGCGTGCGGGAAGGTGAGCGCGAGCAGGACGCCGACCTCGGCCTGCAGGCTGGTCCGGCCGTGCAGCAGCCACAGCCCCAGGACGCCGAGCAGCGCCACGACCGTGGGCCAGGAGCCGGCGACGGCCAGCCGGCGGACGGCACGTGCCCAGCCGGCGTCGACGTCCTGCTGGCGGGCGAGGTCGAGCAGGCGGCCGGTGTGCCGGACCGCGTGCCAGCAGCCGAAGTAGACGCCGAAGGCGGCCAGCGGGGGAGCGAGCCAGAAGCTGGCCAGCAGCAGGGCGAGCTCGGCGGCGTCGAGGAGGCGGCGGTGGCGGACCAGCGACACGAGCGCGGCGGAGGTGACGGCGACGACGACCGCGGGTCCGACGGCGTGTAGGCGATCGACGGCGGTGGCGAGCGCAGGGGCCACCGGGGCGAGCAGGGAGACGTCGGCGCGCGGCCCCCACAGCATGAGGCCGACGACGACGAGGCCGGGGGCGAGGCTCGTCGTCGCGGAGCGGCCCAGGGGCGGGACGGGACGGCCGGCCCGCTCGGCCCAGGCGGCCACCTCGCCGCGGCCGAAGTGCACGGCGGAAAGAAGCAGGAACGCGGCGAAGGTCGCGGCCGGGGCGAGCAGCGACACGGTGAGCGCAGCGGCCGCGGCGAGGGCGTAGCCGAGCGTGAAGAGGGCGATCTGCCGGCGCCGGTTCCGACCGCCCGACCTGGTGGACCACCACCAGGGGACGAGGTGGTCGACCGCGCCGTGCGGGATGCCGAGCACCGCGCCGACGACGGCCAGCGGCCAGGCGGCCGACCGGGCGGCGGCGGGCGCGAGCAGTGAGACCGCGAGCAGCGCGGCGACGGCGCCGACGGGGACCCAGGTGAGGGACCCGAGCTCGCGCAGGGCGCGAGGCTGCGGTGCGAGGGGGAGGTCCCCGGCCCGCCGCTCGGGAGCGGCGGGCCGGGGGGACAGCAGTGCCATCTGGCGTGGTGCGGATCAGGCCGCGACGGGCTTGCGCTGGCCGGCGAGGTCGACGTCGTGGTCGTCGTTGTACTCCTCGCTCTCCAGCGCGCTCTTGACCCTGGCGATCTTGTAGATCGCCAGGCCGTAGGCGGCCTTCGCGAAGATGTCCGCAAGGCTGTAGCCGGCCTGCCGGAGCACGAAGCCGTCGGCCCCGCCGAAGAAGCTGCCGCCGAAGATCGGGAACAGGTAGGCGATCGGGTAGACGCCCCACAGGCCCACCAGCGAGATGCGCAGCATCTTGATGGTGTGCTGGACCTCGCCGGGCTGGCGGACCAGCGACTTGGACAGCTCGACGAACAGCACGTAGAGCAGGTAGATGAACGGGATCGTGCTCAGGGCGCCCCACAGCGCGCGGGCACCGTTGCTGGTGGCGATCTCGCCCGGGTAGCCCAGGATGATCATCAGCGCGGAGGCCGGGACGAGCTTGTAGAGCAGCGAGCGCTGCGCGGCCTTGCCCAGCGCCATGACCGCCACGGTCTCGATGAGCAGCAGCGGGACGGTGAGCAGCCAGTCGACGTAGCGGTAGGCCTCGTTGAACTCCACGTTCGACAGTGCGTGGGCGGCGTCGACGGTGGCGCCCGGCGGGTAGCTCGCCTTGAAGTTGTCGAAGATCCGGAAGTAATGGTAGGCGGCGATGCCGCAGACCGTCGCGGACACGACGAGGGCGTTGCGGTAGCGCGGGGCGACGCGCCCGCGCGAGAGGACCAGGTAGATCGCGGTGAAGAGCATCGACGCGATCACGAGGGAGAACAGGTTGTAGACGGTGGAGAACTGCCCTGCGGTGAGCGAGGGAATGTTCACCCCAGACGCTGCACTGACCATGACCACTCCTGGTTGACGGCGTCATCGCCGACACGGGTCGCGACGCCGGCGGGGATGCCGGCGGGCCGTCGGCAAGCGTGCTCCTGCCTCCTGTCGCCCGCAACTCGTGCAAGTTCCGGGCCGATCCGGTGTCGAGCCGTCCGGCCGCCGGCCGGCCGATCCGTCCGTTCTCCCGCGCGTGGGCTGGTCGGTCTGCCACCGTGGCCGCGCACGGGGAGCCCTGACGTACGGCAGGAGAAGGGAGCGCCCGTGACCGCAGGAGAGCTGCTGTTCGGCGCCGGCGCGGTGGCCGACGGCTACCGCGAGCACCTCGAGCCGGTGATCTTCCGGCCATGGGCCGACCGCCTCGTCGCGTTCGCCGAACCCAGGCCAGGGCAACGGCTTCTCGACGTCGCCAGCGGGACCGGTGTCGTCGCCCGCGCCGCCGCCGCGGTGCTGGGACCCGAGGGTCGCGTGATCGCCTCCGACATCAGCAGCGGGATGCTGGCGCACGTGCCCGTCGGCTACCCGCCCGGCGCGGCCACCCTGGAGGTCCTGGAGTGCTCGGCGACCGAGCTGGCGCTGCCCGAGAGCAGCGTGGACGTCGTGCTCTGCCAGCAGGGGCTGCCCTTCATCCCCGACCGGGCCGCCGCCGCGCGGGAGATGCACCGGGTGCTGCGGCCGGGCGGGACCGCCGCCGTGGCCGTCTGGCTGGCCGGCCGACGGCTGGACCCGATGGCCACCTGCGCCGACGTCCTGCTCGAGCACGGCGTCGCGGAGCCGTCCCCGGGTGCGTGGGACCTCCAGCGGTTCTGCATGTCCCCGGAGCAGGTGGAGGACGTCCTGACCTCGGCGGGGTTCGTCGACGTCGAGGTGCGGGTGGAGGAGCTCACCGTCAGCTGGTCCAGTGCGGCCGCTGCCGCCCGGGGGATCCAGGGCACGCCGTTCTACCCGGTGCTGGCGGCGATGGACCCCGACCGCCGGCGTTCCGTGGAGGCGGCCCTGGTGCAGCGGATGGGCGGTCCGGACGGCGAGGCGCTGCCGGTGGTCATGACCGCGGTGCTGGGTCGGGGAACCGCCGGGTAGGGGACGGGCGCGCCGCCACCGCTGCCTCCTACCGGGCGTCGGACCAGGCGGTGGCCAGGGTGTCGACGGCCTCGCCCAGGCTTCCGCAGAGGTGGGCGGGGCCGAGGTCGAGGCCGACCCAGCCGCGTCCCCCCACCAGCACCCGCACCCGCCGGTGCGCCGCCGCCACCTCGGCGAGGCCGGGGACCGCGGTGCGGTCGCGGCGGCTGAGCCAGACCAGCACCGCGGGGGAGCGGGTCTTCCTGGTCGCTCCGGCCAGCGCGGTCATCGGAGTGCGCGGCCCCAGCAGCCGGGCGGGCACCCCCCGCTCGGCCAGTGCCGCGCGCAGGGCGTGCAGGGCGAGGACGTGCTCCTCCTTGGGGCCGCCGGCCAGCAGCACCGGGTGGTCCAGCTCGACCCGTCTGGCGGTGGCGGCGTGCCGGGCGAAGGCGTTGACGACCGCCTGGGTGAGCAGGTGCTCGACCTCGATGCCGGACCCGGTGCGCTCCCAGTGCTCGCCTGCTGCGACGAGGACCGGGCGCACCACCTCGTCCCAGGTGCACAGGGTGCCCAGCTCGCCGAGCGAGCCGACCACCAGGTCCTCGACGCCGATCTCGTCCAGCCGGACGGCGGCCCGGGCCAGACCGCGCGCGGCCGCGGTGCCGCCGGGGATGGCGAGCACGGCGCCGCCCCGGCCGCCGCGGCGAGGCGCCGAAACGTCCTTGCCGCCCGTGCCCCCGTCGAGCACCAGGGCGGCGGCGCCCGCCGGGTCGGCCCCGGCGATGACCGCCTCGTGCATGCGGCGCAGCCGGTCGACGTCGTCGGGGGTGTAGCGGCGGTGGCCACCCTCGGACCGGGCGGAGGCGATCAGCCCGTACCGGGTGCCCCACATCCGCACGGTGGAGGGGGAGACCCCGAGGCGAGCGGCGACCTCGCCCACCGTCAGCAGCTGCACCTCGTCGATGGCCACGGTCGATGGTCACACAGCCCCTCGCGGCGCCTGTCGCGCCCCCGCCCCTCGGGTGGTGGCGGTGTCACAACCCGGCTTCCGGCGGTGCTCACCAGACGTGAACCTCGTGGGGCAGAGTGATCTGGCACAGGCGCCGCCGGCCGTTCTTCGGCGGCGTGCGCGGGCGACGGGACCAGCGGAGCGGGGGGATCGCGTGACTCTGACCAGCCCGCGGGCTGCGGTCGACGTCCGGGCCGACCTCGAGGAGGTCTTCCGCGCCGCCTACCCGCGAGTGGTGGCCGTGGCCGCGCGCGTGCTCGGCGACCGGGCGGAGGCCGAGGACGTCGCCCAGGAGGTGTTCCTGTCCTTCGGGCGCAGCAGCGTGCCGCCCGGGGAGGCGACCGGCTGGCTCACCGTGGCCGCCGCGCACACCGCGCTGAACTCGTTGCGCTCCGGGCGCCGGCGGGCGGCCCGCGAGGAGCTCGTGGCCGACCGAGCGGTCCACACCCCCGACGTCGCCGACGTCGTCGTCACCTCCGACGAGCGCCGCCGGGTGCGCGAGGCCCTGGAGCGGCTGCCGCGCAAGCAGGCGGTCGCGCTCGTCCTGCGGCACAGCGGCCTGAGCTACGCCGAGGTCGCCGCCGCCCTCGACATGTCCACCGGCAGCGTCGGCACCACGGTGCGCCGCGCCGAGTCCGCGTTGCGCAAGGAGCTGAGCAGCGATGCGTCATCCGAGTGAGGGAACCCTGCGCCGGCTGGTCGACGAGCCGGTCGGCGTCGCCGACGACGACCGCAACCACGTGGTGAGCTGCCGGTCCTGCCTGGCCGGGCTGACGCAGGCCCGGCGCGACGCCGCGCTGGTCGGCGCCGCGCTCGACCTGCCCGAGCCGCCCGACGTCGACGCCGCCTGGGCCCGGCTCACCGCGGCCTCAGCCCGGGCCGCCGGGCCCGCGCCGGTGGCGCCGCCGGCCGCGGGCCGCCCGCGCCGGTGGCTGCGCCGCCCCGCGGGGGCCGCGGTCGGCGGGGCCGCGCTGCTGGCCGGGGGGGGTGGGGCGGCCCGCCCGGGCCGGGGGCCCGGCTGGCCACCCCAGCG
>JBQCIO010000010.1:0-5604 GCA_051953655.1 Motilibacteraceae bacterium | reverse complement strand
CTCGAACGACGCCGGCGTGGTCTTCGTGATGTCGTTCGCGATCTCGTCGAGGCGATACCCCACGGCGAGCTTGGCGCCGATGCGCGCGATCGGGAAGCCCGTCGCCTTCGACGCGAGCGCGGAGGACCGCGACACGCGCGGGTTCATCTCGATGACGATGATCCGGCCGTCGACCGGGTTGACCGCGAACTGGATGTTGCAGCCGCCGGTGTCCACCCCCACGGCGCGGATGACGTCGATGGAGATGTCGCGCAGCTTCTGGTACTCGCGGTCGGTGAGGGTCATCGCCGGCGCCACGGTGATGGAGTCGCCGGTGTGCACGCCCATCGGGTCGAGGTTCTCGATCGAGCAGACGACCACGACGTTGTCGTTGCGGTCGCGCATCAGCTCGAGCTCGTACTCCTTCCAGCCGAGGATCGACTCCTCCAGGAGCACCTCGGTGGTGGGGCTGGCGTGCAGGCCGGCACCGGCGATGCGGCGCAGGTCCGTCTCGTCGTAGGCCATGCCCGAGCCGAGGCCGCCCATGGTGAACGAGGGGCGCACGACGACCGGGTAGCCGAGGTCCTCGACGGCCTCGAGGCAGTCGTCCATCGAGTGGCAGATGGCCGATCGGGCCGACTCGGCCCCGATCCGGTCCACGATCTGCTTGAACTGGTCGCGGTCCTCGCCGGCCTGGATGGCGTCGGTGTTGGCGCCGATGAGCTCGACTCCGTAGCGCTCGAGCACGCCGGCGGCGTGCAGCGCCATGGCGGTGTTGAGCGCGGTCTGCCCGCCCAGGGTGGCCAGCAGCGCGTCCGGGCGCTCCTTGGCGATGATCTGCTCGACGACGTCGGGGGTGATCGGCTCGACGTAGGTGGCGTCGGCGAACTCCGGGTCGGTCATGATCGTGGCCGGGTTGCTGTTGACCAGGACGACCCGCAGGCCCTCCTCGCGCAGCACCCGGCACGCCTGGGTGCCGGAGTAGTCGAACTCGCAGGCCTGGCCGATGACGATCGGGCCGGAGCCGATGACGAGGACGCTGGAGATGTCGGTGCGGCGCGGCATCTACGCACGCCCTCCCATCAGGTCGAGGAAGCGGTCGAAGAGGTAGGCGGCGTCGTGCGGGCCCGCCGCGGCCTCGGGGTGGTACTGCACCGAGAAGGCCGGCACGTCCAGGCAGCGCAGGCCCTCCACGACGTCGTCGTTGAGGCAGACGTGCGAGACCTCGACCCGGCCGAACGGGGTGTCGGTGGTGCCCTCGAGCGGGGCGTCGACGGCGAAACCGTGGTTGTGCGCGGTGATCTCGACCTTGCCGGTGAGGCGGTCCTGGACCGGCTGGTTGATGCCGCGGTGGCCGTAGCGCAGTTTGTAGGTGCCGAAGCCGAGCCCGCGGCCGAGCACCTGGTTGCCGAAGCAGATGCCGAAGGTCGGCACCTCGGCGCCCAGGGCGGCCTGCACCAGGGAGACGGCATGGTCGGCGGTGGCCGGGTCGCCCGGGCCGTTGCTGAAGAAGACGCCGTCGGCGCCCACGGCGAGCAGGTCCTCGGGGCTGGTGTGCGCGGGCAGGACGTGCACCTCGATCCCGCGCTCGGCCATCCGGTGCGGCGTCATCGCCTTGATGCCGAGGTCGACCGCGGCCACGGTGAACCGCTTCTCCCCCACCGCCGGGACGACGTAGGGCTGCGGGGTGGTGACGTCGGCGACCAGGTCGCGCCCGGCCATGCCCGGGCTCTGCAGGACCCGCCCCAGCAGCGCCTGCGGGTCGGTCTCGGTGCTGCTCACGCCCACCCGCATGGCACCGCGCTCGCGCAGGTGCCGGGTGAGGGCCCGGGTGTCGATGTCGCTGATCCCGACCACGCCGGCGGCGGCCAGCTCCTCGGCCAGGCTGCGGTCCGCGCGCCAGGAGGAGACCCGGCGGGCGGGGTCGCGCACCACCCAGCCATCCACCCAGATCCGGCCGGACTCGGGGTCCTCGCTGTTGGTGCCGGTGTTGCCGATGTGCGGGGCGGTCATGACGACGACCTGGCCGCGGTAGGAGGGGTCGGTGAGGGTCTCCTGGTAGCCGGTCATCGCGGTGCAGAAGACGGCTTCGCCGAAGGTCTCCCCCTCGGCGCCGTAGGACTGCCCGCGGAAGGTGCGTCCGTCCTCCAGGACGAGCAGCGCGGGGGTGGGGCTCATGCAGTGGCCTCCTCGGGCAGGATGCTGGCGACGGCGGTCAGGAGCGCGTCGCGGTCGGCGGCGCGGCGGGGGCGGAATCCGGTGTCGAGCGTTCGCGGGCCGTGCCGCCAGGTGAGGACGACCAGGCCGCCCTCCTCGACGACCTTGCCGGCCATGCCCTTCTCCAGCCGGACACCCTTGAGCGATCCGGCGGGGACGAACACGGCCGGGGCGCCGGTGCGCTCGAGCAGCACCCCGGCGTCGGCGACGACGAGGTCGGCCTCGCTGCGCGCACCGAGGCCGTGGGCGACGACCCGGTCGAGCCAGTCGCCCTCGGTGGTGGTGGTGACGTAGACGCCCTCGGACTCCAGGCGGACCGCGCCGAGGTCGTCGGGGACCTCGGGCAGCGGCGGGAGGTCGGCATGGCGGTTGGCGCGGCGGCGCCAGCCGCGCAGCATCAGCCAGTAGAAGCCGAGCAGCACGACGATGGTGAGCAGGGTCCAGCCGATCCGCGGACCCCAGTGGGTGACCGGGGCGGAGTGCGGCTCGGCAGCGAGGAGGAGCGCGCGGGTCACGCGAGCTTCCCGTCCTGCGCGGTGATCCGGCCGTGCAGCACGGTGGCCACGACCTTGCCGGGCAGCTCGCGCCCCTTGTAGGGGGTGTTGTGGCTGCGCGAGGCCAGGGCGTGCGGGTCGACGGTCCAGCGGACGGCCGGGTCGACCAGCACCAGGTTGGCCGGGGCGCCGGGCTCGAGCGGGCGGCCCTGGTCCTCCACCCGGCCGATCCGCGCCGGGCGCACCGACATCCGGTCGGCGACGGCCGCCCAGTCCATCAGCCCGGTCTCGACCACCGCGGCCTGCACCACCGAGAGGGCGGTCTCCAGGCCGACCATGCCCATCGCGGCGGCGGACCACTCGCAGTCCTTGTCCTCCACCGGGTGCGGGGCGTGGTCCGTGGCGACGGCGTCGATGGTGCCGTCGGCCAGGGCCTCGCGCAGGGCCTGCACGTCGGCCGCGGTCCGCAGGGGCGGGTTCACCTTGTACGACGGGTCGTAGGAGGTGACCAGCTCGTCGGTGAGCAGCAGGTGGTGGGGTGTCACCTCGGCGGTGACGTCCCAGCCCTTGCTCTTGGCCCAGCGCACGATCTCGACCGAGCCGGCGGTGCTCAGGTGGCAGATGTGCAGGCGGCTGCCGACGTGGGCGGCGAGCAGCACGTCGCGGGCGATGATCGCCTCCTCAGCCACCGCCGGCCAGCCGGCCAGGCCCAGCACGCCGGACAGCTCGCCCTCGTTCATCTGCGCGCCCTCGGTGAGCCGGGGCTCCTGGGCGTGCTGGGCGACGACGCCGCCGAAGGCCTTGACGTACTCCAGCGCGCGGCGCATGAGGACGGCGTCGCTGACGCACTTGCCGTCGTCGGAGAAGACCCGCACCCGGGCGGCGCTGTCGGCCATGGCGCCGAGCTCGGCCAGCTGCTGGCCGGCCAGGCCGACGGTGACGGCGCCGACCGGGTGGACGTCGCAGTGCCCGGCCTCGCGGCCCAGGCGCCAGACCTGCTCGACGACGCCTGCGGTGTCGGCCACCGGGTCGGTGTTGGCCATGGCGTGCACGGCGGTGAAGCCGCCGAGGGCCGCGGCCGCGGTGCCGGTCTCGACCGTCTCGGCGTCCTCGCGGCCCGGCTCGCGCAGGTGGGTGTGCAGGTCGACCAGGCCGGGCAGGGCGACCAGGCCGTCGGCGTCGACGACCTGCGCGCCGGTGGCCGACAGGTTCGGACCGACCTCGGCGACCACGCCGTCGGCCAGCAGCAGGTCGGTGGGCGCGCCGCCGAGCAGGGCGGCTCCCTTGACGAGCACGCGGCTCATGCCACGACCTCCTTGCTGTTGGTGCTGCTGCTCTCGCTGGTGCCGAACGCCGGCTCGGACCCGCCGAGCAGCAGGTAGAGCACCGCCATCCGGACGCTGACGCCGTTGGCGACCTGCTCGACGATGGTGGAGCGCGGGGCGTCGGCGACCTCGGCGGCGATCTCCATGCCGCGGTTCATCGGGCCCGGGTGCATGACGATCGCGTGGTCCGGCATGGCGGCCATCCGCCGCGCGTCAAGGCCGTAGCGGCGGCTGTACTCGCGGGCGCTGGGGAAGAACGCGGCGTTCATCCGCTCGCGCTGCACCCGCAGCATCATCACCGCGTCGGTCTTGGGCAGCACCGCGTCCAGGTCGTAGGACGTCTCGCACGGCCAGGCGTCGACGCCCACCGGCAGCAGCGTGGGCGGGGCGACCAGGGTGACCTCGGCGCCCAGGGTCTGCAGCAGGTGCACGTTGGAGCGGGCCACCCGGCTGTGCAGGACGTCGCCGACGATCGCGATCCGGCGGTCGGCCAGGTCGCGCCCCTCCGACGGGCCGTCGGAGAGGTGCCGGCGCATGGTGAAGGCGTCGAGCAGGGCCTGGGTGGGGTGCTCGTGGGTGCCGTCGCCGGCGTTGACCACCGCGCCGCGGATCCAGCCGCTGGTGGCGAGGCGGTGCGGGGCGCCGCTGGCGCTGTGGCGCACCACCACGGCGTCGGCACCCATCGCCTCCAGGGTGAGCGCGGTGTCCTTGAGGCTCTCGCCCTTGGACACGCTCGAGCCCTTGGCCGAGAAGTTGATGACGTCGGCCGACAGGCGCTTGGCGGCGGCCTCGAACGAGATGCGGGTGCGGGTGGAGTCCTCGAAGAAGAGGTTGACCACGGTGCGCCCGCGCAGGGTGGGCAGCTTCTTGACCGGGCGGTCGGCCACCCGGGCCAGCTCCTCGGCGGTGTCGAGGATCAGCAGGGCGTCCTCACGGGACAGGTCCGCGGTGGACAGCAGGTGGCGCTTCACTGGTCTCCCCCGTTCCGGTCCCCGGCTCGTCGTGCAGCGGGGCCGAGCAGGACCGCGTCGTCGCCGTCGACCTCGCGCACGTGCACGCGCACGGCCTCGCGCAACGAGGTGGGCAGGTTCTTGCCGACGTAGTCGGCGCGGATCGGCAGCTCGCGGTGCCCTCGATCGACCAGGACGGCCAGCTGCACGGCACGGGGCCGGCCGACGTCGTCCAGCGCGGTGAGCGCGGCGCGGATGGTGCGCCCGGAGAACAGCACGTCGTCGACGAGGATCACGAGCCGGCCGTCGACGCCGGTGGCCGGGATGTCGGTGTGCTCCAGCGCCCGCGCGGGGCGCAGCCGCAGGTCGTCGCGGTACAGGGTGATGTCCAGGGCGCCCGCGGGCACGCGCACGCCTTCGAAGGCGTGGACCCGGCCGGCCACCCGGTGGGCGAGGGGTACCCCGCGGGTGGGGATGCCGAGCAGGACGCAGACGCGCGCGCCGTCGGTCTTCTCGAGGATCTGATGGGCCATCCGGTCGACGATCCGGGCCAGATCGGGCCCCGTGATCACGGCCTTGCCAGCGGCCTGCTTGCCGCCGGTCTCCACCGCCGGTGGGTACGCCACGGCGGACCTCCTT
>JBQCIO010000009.1:0-9853 GCA_051953655.1 Motilibacteraceae bacterium | reverse complement strand
AGGCCGGCCTCGACCGCGCCGCGCTCGCCGGCGCGCCGCGGCACCCAGGCCAGCCGCGCGCCGGTGGCCGAGGCCAGCCGGGCGGCGGCGGAGAGCGCGCCGGGCACGGCGGCCAGGCGCTCGCCGGCCAGGACCACCGCGCCGGCTCCGCGCAGGGCGGCGGCGACCTCGGCGACCTCGGCGTCGGACTCGGCCAGCGCGTCGAGCACCTCGGGCTCGGTGCCCGGGGCGGCCGGCACCAGCGTGCCGAACAGCTTCTCCAGGCCGCGGCTGGCGAACGGCGCCACCGAGTAGACCTTCAGGCCCTTGCGGGCGGCCTTGCGCAGGCGGAGGAAGACGATCGGCGACTCCTCCTCGGCCTCGAACCCGACCAGCAGCACCGCCGGGGCGGCCTCGAGGTCGGCGTAGGAGACGGTGAGCCCGCGGCCGGCCACGTGCGCGGCGAGGAAGGACTCCTCCTCGGCGCTGGCCGGCCGGGCACGGAAGTCGACGTCGTTGGTGCCCAGCGCGATGCGGGCGAACTTGCTGTAGGCGTAGGCGTCCTCGAGCGTGACCCGGCCGCCGGCGAGAACGCCGACCCCGCCCTGCTCCTTGGCCTTGGCCAGGCCGGCAGCCGCGGTGGCCAGGGCGTCGGGCCACGACGTGGGCACCAGGGTGCCGTCGGCCTCGCGCACCATCGGGCTGGTGAGCCGGTCCGCCGCGCTGGCGTACTGGAACGCCCAGCGCCCCTTGTCGCAGTTCCACTCCTCGTTCACCTGCGGCTCGTCGCCGGACAGGCGGCGCAGCACCTTGCTGCGGCGGTGGTCCGCGCGGATGGCGCAGCCGGAGGCGCAGTGCTCGCACACCGAGGGGGTGGAGACCAGGTCGAACGGGCGGGCCCGGAAGCGGTAGGCCGCGCCGGTGAGCGCGCCGACCGGGCAGATCTGGATGGTGTTGCCGGAGAAGTAGCTCTCGAAGGGCTGCTCCTCGTAGATGCCGACCTGCTGGAGGGCACCGCGCTCGAGCAGCGTGATGAACGGGTCGCCGGCGATCTGCGCGGAGAACCGGGTGCAGCGGGCGCAGAGGATGCAGCGCTCGCGGTCCAGCAGCACCTGGCTGGAGATCTTGACCGGCTTGGGGAAGGTGCGCTTGGTGCCCTCGTAGCGGCTGTCGCCGCGCCCGTTGGACAGCGCCTGGTTCTGCAGCGGGCACTCGCCGCCCTTGTCGCAGACCGGGCAGTCCAGCGGGTGGTTGATGAGGAGCAGCTCCATGACGCCCTGCTGCGCCTTGTCGGCCACCGGGCTGGAGAGCTGGGTCTTGACGACCATGCCCTCCATCACCGTGGTGGTGCACGAGGCCAGCGGCTTGCGCTGCCCCTCGACGTCGACGAGGCACTGCCGGCACGCGCCCACCGGGTCCAGCAGCGGGTGGTCGCAGAAGCGCGGGATCTGGATGCCGACCAGCTCGGCGGCGCGGATGACCAGCGTGCCCTTGGGGACGCTGACCTCGATGCCGTCGATGGTCAGCGAGACCAGGTCCTCGCGCTTCTCCAGCTCCCCGCCACCGGTGGGGGCGTTGGTGGTGACGGTCATCAGGCCTTCACTCCGGAAAGGGCGGCCGGTGCGAACAGCGTCGCGGCCGCCGGGTCGAACGGGCACCCACCCTGGGTGAAGTGGGCGATGTACTCGTCGCGGAAGTACTGGATCGACGAGGTGATCGGGCTGGTGGCGCCGTCACCCAGGGCGCAGAACGCGCGGCCCAGGATGTTGTCGCAGAGGTCGAGCAGCTTCTCGAGGTCCTCCTCGGTGCCCTGCCCCTGCTCGAGCCGGCGCAGGATCTGCACCAGCCAGTAGGTGCCCTCGCGGCACGGCGTGCACTTGCCGCACGACTCGTGCGCGTAGAACTCGGTCCACCGCAGCACCGAGCGGACCACGCAGGTGGTCTCGTCGAAGCACTGCAGCGCCTTGGTGCCGAGCATCGAGCCGGCGGCGCCGACACCCTCGTAGTCGAGCGGGACGTCGAGGTGCTCGGCGGTGAACAGCGGCGTGGACGAGCCGCCCGGGGTCCAGAACTTCAGCTGGGCCGGCTTGCCGCTGGCCGCCTGCCGCATGCCGCCGGTCATGTCCAGCAGCTCGCGCAGGGTGATCCCGAGCGGGGCCTCGTACTGCCCCGGCCGGGCCACGTGCCCGGACAGGGAGTAGAGCGTCATGCCCTTGGACTTCTCGGTGCCCATGCCGGCGAACCAGTCGGCACCGTTGCGCACGATGGCGGGCACGCTGGCGATCGACTCGACGTTGTTGATGACCGTGGGGCACGAGTAGAGGCCGGCCACCGCGGGGAACGGCGGGCGCAGGCGCGGCTGGCCGCGACGGCCCTCGAGCGAGTCGAGCAGCGCCGTCTCCTCGCCGCAGATGTAGGCGCCGGCGCCGGCGTGCACCACGATCTCGAGGTCGTAGCCCGAGCCCAGGATGTCCTTGCCGACGTAGCCCTTGGCGTAGGCCTCCTGCACGGCCGCGAGCAGCCGGCGGTAGACGTGGGCGATCTCGCCGCGGACGTAGATGAACGCGTGGCTGGCCCGGATGGCGAAGGAGCTGATGATCACGCCCTCGACCAGCTCGTGCGGGTTGGCCATGAGCAGCGGGGTGTCCTTGCAGGTGCCCGGCTCGGACTCGTCCGCGTTGACCACGAGGTAGTGCGGCTTGCCGTCGTTCTGCGGGATGAAGCCCCACTTCATGCCGGTGGGGAAGCCCGCGCCACCACGGCCGCGCAGGCCGGAGTCCTTGACGAGCTGGATGAGCTCGTCGGGATGCCTGGTGAGCGCGCTGCGCAGCGCCTGGTAGCCCTCGTGCGCCTCGTAGGTGGCGAGGGTCCAGGGCTTGTCGGCGTCCCAGAGCCGGGACAGGACCGGCGTCAGCTCAGTCATGCCTGCGGGTCCTCCTGCTTCGGAGTGGTCTGGGGATCGGCGGCCACGCCGCCGGGCTGGGCCGGGTTGGCCGGGTCGGCCTCGGCCGTCTGCGACGGTGCGTCGGACTCGCTCGGGCCGCCGGCGATGCCGTAGCCCATCGCGGGAGCGGCGCCCTCCGGGCTCGGCGCGCCGTGCAGGCCCTGGCCGTCGTGGCCGGAGCGGTAGATCTCCAGGCCGGCCAAAGTGGGGGCACCGGCGGCGGGGCCCTCGTCGGCACGGCCGTCGTAGAACCCGGCGAGCACCCGCTCCTGCTGCTTGAAGGTGCACAGCCTGGCCCCGCGCGTGGGCACGACCTCCTGGCCGGCGCGCAGGGCGTCGACCAGCTCCTTGGCCGACTCCGGCGTCTGGTTGTCGAAGAACTCCCAGTTCACCATCACGACGGGGGCGTAGTCGCAGGCCGCGTTGCACTCGATGTGCTCGAGGGTGAGCTTGCCGTCCTCGGTCATCTCGTCGTTGCCGACGCCGAGGTGGTCCTTGAGCTCGGCGAAGATCTGGTCCCCGCCCATCACCGCGCAGAGCGTGTTGGTGCACACGCCCACGTGGTAGTCGCCCACCGGGCGGCGCTTGTACATCGTGTAGAAGGTCGCGACCGCGCTGACCTCGGCGGTGGTGAGGTCGAGCCACTGCGCGCACAGCTCGATGCCCTCGGGGCTGACGTAGCCCTCCTCGGACTGCACGAGGTGCAGCAGCGGCAGCAACGCCGAGCGGGGCTCGGGGTAGCGCGCGATCACCGTGGCGGCATCGGCCGCCAGGCGGGTGCGGGACTCCTCGGTAAGGCTCATGCTCAGCGGTCCACTCCACCCATGACGGGGTCGATCGAGGCGACGGCGGCGATGACGTCGGCGACCTGGCCGCCTTCGGACATCGCCGGCATCGCCTGCAGGTTGGTGAAGGACGGGTCGCGGAAGTGGACCCGGTAGGGGCGGGTGCCGCCGTCGCTGACGACGGTGACGCCCAGCTCGCCGCGGGGGCTCTCGATGGCCGAGTAGACCTGGCCCGGCGGCACCCGGAAGCCCTCGGTCACCAGCTTGAAGTGGTGGATGAGGGCCTCCATGGACTGACCCATGATGTGCCGGATGTGGTCCAGGCTGTTGCCCAGGCCGTCGCCGCCCAGGGCGAGCTGGCTCGGCCAGGCGATCTTCTTGTCCTCGACCATGACCGGCTGGTCCGACAGGCCGGTGAGCTTGTCCAGGCACTGCTCGATGATCTTCAAGGACTCCTTCATCTCGTCGACGCGGATGCGGAAGCGTCCGTAGGCGTCGCAGGAGTCCCAGGTGATGACGTCGAAGTCGTAGTTCTCGTAGCCGCAGTAGGGCTGGGTCTTGCGCAGGTCCCACGGCAGGCCGGTGGAGCGCAGGATCGGCCCGGTGATGCCGAGGGCCATGCAGCCGGTGAGGTCGAGGTAGCCCACGCCCTGCGTGCGGCGCTTGAAGATGGCGTTCTCGTTGCAGAGGTCCTCGTACTCGGTGAGCCGCTTGGGCATGAGCTTGAGGAACTCGCGGATCTTGTCCACGGCGCCGGGCGGCAGGTCCTGCGCCACGCCGCCGGGGCGGACGTAGGCGTGGTTCATCCGCAGGCCGGTGATCATCTCGAAGATGTCGAGGACCAGCTCGCGCTCGCGGAAGCCGATGGTCATGACGGTGAGCGCGCCGAGCTCCATGCCGCCGGTGGCGAGGCACACCAGGTGGGAGCTGATCCGGTTGAGCTCCATCATCATCACGCGGATGACGCTGGCCCGCTCCGGGATCTGCTCGGTGATGCCGAGCAGCTTCTCGACGCCGAGGCAGTAGGCCGTCTCGTTGAACAGCGGCGCGAGGTAGTCCATCCGCGTGACGAACGTGGTGCCCTGCACCCACGTCCGGTACTCGGTGTTCTTCTCGATGCCGGTGTGGAGGTAGCCGATGCCCGCGCGGGCCTCGGTGACCGTCTCGCCCTCGATCTCGAGGATGAGCCGGAGCACGCCGTGCGTGGACGGGTGCTGCGGGCCCATGTTGACGACGAGGCGCTCCTCCTCGGAGTCGGCCAGGCCGCTGGTGATGGTGTCCCAGTCCTGGCCGGTGACGGTGTAGACCCGTCCCTCGGTGGTCTCGCGGGCGGAGGCGGCGTAGGGGTCGGCCGCGGCGGTGTCGGCTGCCGTCGCGGAAAAGGATGCAGTGGTGTCGGTCATCAGTTGTAGGCCCTCCGCGTGTCGGGCGGCGGGATCTCGGCGCCCTTGTACTCCACCGGGATGCCACCCAGCGGGTAGTCCTTGCGCTGGGGGTGGCCGGGCCAGTCGTCCGGCATGAGGATCCGGGTCAGGGCGGGGTGGCCGTCGAAGACCACGCCGAACATGTCCCAGGTCTCCCGCTCGTGCCAGTCGTCGGTCGGGTAGACCGGGACCACGCTGGGCACGTGCGGGTCGGCGTCGGGGCAGGTGGTCTCCACCCGCACCCGGCGGTTGTGGGTGAGGGACAGCAGCGGCCACACGACGTGCAGCTCGCGGCCCTCGTCCTGCGGGTAGTGCACGCCGGTGGCGCCCAGGCACAGCTCGAAGCGCAGCGTGGGGACGTCGCGCAGGGTCTGCATGACCTCGACCAGCCGGTGCCGGCGGACCACGAACGTGATCTCGCCGCGGTCGACGACGACCTCCTCGATCGCGTCGCCGAGGTCCGGCAGCGCCCGCTCGAGCTCGTCGGCGACCTCGTCGAACCAGCCGCCGAAGGGCCGCTGCGAGGGGGCGGGGCGCTGGACCCGCTGCACCAGCCGGCCGAAGCCGGAGGTGTCGCCGGAGTCGGAGGCGCCGAACATCCCGTGCTTGACCCGGATGGTCTCGCCCTGGCCGGAGACCGGCTGTGCCTCGGGCTGCTGGGTCTGCAGCGGCGCGGAGGGGTCGCCGCTGGCGACCGCGTCCTTGCCGGCGTCCGGGGTGATGGTGGGCAGGCCCTCTCCCTTGGAGACCTGCTCCGCGGGCGTGGGCTCGGTGGCCGGGGCGTCGGGGCCGGTCTTCTGCTCGGGCTTGTTCTCGTCGCCCTGCTTCTCCTCGCTCATCGCGACACGCCCTCCAGCGGCAGCGCGGTGCGCGCACCCACCTCGACGGTCGGGATGGCGGCGAGCGCCGCGGCCTCGGCGGCCTTGGCCGCCTGCTCCCGGTTGACGCCCAGCGGCGAGGACTGGATCTCGGCGTGCAGCTTGAGGATCGCGTCGATGAGCATCTCCGGCCGCGGCGGGCAGCCGGGCAGGTAGATGTCGACCGGCACGACGTGGTCGACGCCCTGGACGATCGCGTAGTTGTTGAACATGCCGCCGGAGGAGGCGCACACGCCCATCGACAGCACCCACTTGGGCTCGACCATCTGGTCGTAGATCTGCCGCAGCACCGGGGCCATCTTCTGGCTGACCCGGCCCGCGACGATCATCAGGTCGGCCTGGCGCGGCGAGGCCCGGAAGACCTCCATGCCGAAGCGGGACAGGTCGTAGCGCGGGCCGCCGGAGGTCATCATCTCGATGGCGCAGCAGGCCAGGCCGAACGTGGCCGGCCACAGCGAGGCCTTGCGGACGGCGCCGGCGAGCGTCTCGACCGTGGTGAGCAGGAAGCCGCTCGGCAGCTTCTCTTCGATGCCCATGAAAAGTCCTTGCTCTCTCGAGTCTTTCCGCGTCAGGCGAGGTGCCGGATCAGCACCAGGTCAGCTGTCAGTCCCACTCGAGCCCGCCGCGGCGCCAGACGTAGGCGTAGGCGACGAGCACGGTGACGATGAACAGGACCATCTCGACCAGGCCGAAGGTGCCGAGCCGGTCGAAGGTCACCGCCCACGGGTAGAGGAACACGATCTCGATGTCGAAGACGATGAACAGCATCGCGGTGAGGTAGTACTTCACCGGGAACCGGCCGCCGCCCACGGGCTGCGGCGTCGGCTCGATGCCGCACTCGTACGCGTCGAGCTTCGCGCGGTTGTAGCGCTTCGGGCCGGACAGGGCGCCCGCCACGATGCTGAAGAGCGCGAAGAACGCGGCGATGCCGCCGAGCGCGAGGATGGGTGCGTAGCCCATGTCCGCCGCCTTCCTTCTTCCGCGACCACCGGGGTTCCGGCGGCTCGCGTCGTTCTCGGGACGGCCCGGCTCGCGTCGGACCGTCGTCATCCTAGTGACGGGTGGGAGGTGCTCCGCCCGTCGGGCCGTGCGGCCCCCTAGCGCGCACCCGCGGGTTCGGGTGCGACCAGGGCGCTGATCCTGCTGAGCCCGGCGACGAGGCGGTCGGCCGCGTCGCCGTCGTGCGGGTCGGTGAGGTTGGCCAGCAGCTTCATCGCGAAGCGCATGGCGCGGGGGTGGGGCAGCCCGTGCTCCACCAGCACGCCCATGGCTCGCGGCCGGGCGATGATCCGGGTGAAGGCGCGACCCAGGGCGTAGTAGCCGGCGTAGCTCTGCCGCAGCGCGGCCGGGTAGGCAGCGAGCGCGGCCTCCCGGCCGGCCTCGGTGGGACGGGCCAGGGCCTGCGCGGCCACCTCGGCGGCCAGCGCCCCGGACTCCATCGCGTAGGCGATGCCCTCGCCGTTGAAGGGGTTGACGAGCCCGGCGGCGTCGCCGACGAGCAGCAGGCCGTCGGCGTACTGCGGGCCGCGCCCCAGGCCCTCGGGAAGGGCCGCCCCGCGCACCGGCGCGCAGACGTCGTCGGTGGCCACGACGTCGTCGGGCATGGCGGCCAGCCAGCCGCGGAGCATGGCCCGCAGGTCGAGCTCGCCGTAGGCCGGGTAGGTGCTGGTGAGCACGCCGAGGCCGACGTTGGCGGTGCCGTCGTGCATGGGGAAGACCCAGCCGTAGCCGGGCAGCAGGCCGCGCACGCCCAGACGGCGGACGGCGGGGGCGCCGGCGCCGAGGTCGAGCCAGGTCTCCAGCCAGTCGTCGTCGTGCCGGGGAGTGCGGACGTAGGTGCGCACGGCCACCCCGACCGGGCGGCGCGGGTCGCGACGGCGGCCGACGGCGAGCGACAGGCGGCTGGAGCCGCCGTCGGCGGCCACGACGAGCCGGCCGCGGTAGGTGCGCTCTCGCCCCTCGGCGTCGGCGGCGTGCACGCCGACGACCCGGCCGGTTCGGTCGTCGAGCAGCGGCCCGGTGACCCGGGTGCGCTGGTGCAGCAGGGCGCCGGCCTCCTGGGCGCGCAGGGCGAGCAGGGCGTCGAGGTCGGTGCGCGGGCGGACCAGGCCGTGGCCGGGGAAGCTGGTGAGCTCGGGCCAGGGCAGCAGCACCCGGCTGCCGCCGCCGAGCACCCGCAGGCCCTTGTTCGGCTTCCAGCCGGCGGCCTCGCTGGTGTCGATCCCCATGGCCACCAGCTGGCGCACGGCGCGCGGGGTGAGGCCGTCGCCGCAGACCTTCTCCCGCGGGAACGCGGTCTTCTCCAGCAGCGCGACGCTCAGCCCGGTGCGGGCGAGGTGGTAGGCGGTGGTGGACCCAGCCGGCCCGGCACCGACCACCACCACATCGACCTCGACGTCGGCGTGGACCTGGGTGTGCGCCGGCTCCGCCCGGGCCGCGGTGGCGGCCGGGTCGGCAGGTCCGGGCAGGCTCACGAGGTCCTCGGCTGCGACGTGGGCGTCCCGGCGAGGGGGCGTCGCCGGGTCGGTCTGCGTGCTTGTGAAAGCGTTCACGAGCACGCCAGCCGCTCATGCTACGCCTCTGCACGAGGGGGTGCCGAGCCCGGCGCCGCCGTCCGGGCGCATGCCGACGCCCCCGCGCTGCTGCACGGGGGCGTCGGCAGTGGTCCCCTGCGGGGCCGCTCGGTGGGTCAGCCCTTGAAGGCGTCCTTGACCTTGTCGCCGGCCTGCTTGAGCGAGCCGGACGCCTGCTCCGTGCGACCCTCGGCCGCCATGCCGGGCTCGTCGGCGCGCTCGCCGTACTCCTGCTTGGCCTTGCCCTTGAGCTCTTCGGCCTTGTGGCCGAGCTTGTCGTCCAGACCCATGTCACTCACCTTTCGTGAACTGGTGGGATCCCCGGTCCCGGAGGGGGCAAACCCGCGGTCGGCCGTCTCAGGGTGCTCGGCGAGGACGGCGCCGTGGACAGCCGCCGGGAGCCGGACCAGGACAGGGGCCGCGGCGCCGGGACGGAGCACCACGGCGCGGGCCCGGCGCGAGTCGGTGGCCTCGAGAGCCACGACGCCGCCGGCGTCGGAGACCAGCAGCCGGCGGATGGCAGGTTCCAGCCAGGGCACGAGCCGGACGGCACGGCCGGCCGACGCCGGATCGCTCACGAGGACGAGCGCCGGCGCGCCGCGGGCGTCCACCACCGGCACCGCGACCACCCGGCCGAGCGGGCTCAGGGCAGGGTCCCCGGCCATCCGCACGCCCGACGGCAGCGCCAGCGGGACGTCCGGGCCGCCGGCCGCGGTGAGGGTGAGGGTGCAGCGCCCGGCACGGCAGTCGGCCCAGACAACTCCCCCACCCGAGGCGGCCAGCGGCAGGCCCGCCGCCGACAGGTGCCGTCGGACGGCCAGGCCTCCCGGTGCCAGGACCGCGATCGGCTCGGGCACGGTCGGCCAGAGCGTGCCCGCGACGAGCCCGGCCGGACCCTCGCCGAACAGCCGGCTGCCGACCGGCCAGGGCACCGGCGCTGCCAGCGCGACGCCGTCGGCGCCGATCCGGCGCAGGGCGTAGCCGCCGGGCACCGCGGCCACCGCCCAGGCGTCGCCGGTCCGGGCGGCCGCCAGGTCGACGGCGGTGGAGACGACGCGGGCCTTGCCCGACGGGGCCCCGCCGCCGGCCAGCGGGACCGCCACGAGCGGGTCGCGAGCCCCGCCCGGCGGCGTCGCGGTGGCGCGCAGCAGCACGGTGCGCGCGGCCGGCAGGACCACCGGGTCGGAGACGGCCACGGGGACCATCCCGTCGGGCAGCCGCAGCCGCTCGGCGTGCCCGTCGGCCAGGTCCACCCGCCAGGCCGCGTCGC
>JBQCIO010000008.1:0-17726 GCA_051953655.1 Motilibacteraceae bacterium | reverse complement strand
GCTCGCGCAGCGGGCCGCCGCGCAGGAGGCCGCGCACCGGGCGGGAGTGCGGATGGTCGGTCCGCTCGTCGTGTGCGCGCTGCCCGCGTTCGTCCTCGTGGGGGTCGTGCCCGCGGTCGCCGGCCTGGCCACCAGCGCGCTCGGACAGCTCCGCTGACGCCGCTCGACCACGAGCGTCCCGCCGGCGCGGGCTCCTGCCTCTCGCGCCCCCTCGAGGCGGTGTCCACAGCCCTCGCCGGCACCGTCCCCAGGCCGGCCCCGGGGCGCGGCGATCAGCGGCCGGCAGCGCGCACGGTGGAGAGGCCTCGGGGGACCCGGGGTCGGCGCGCCGACCGCAGCGGCGAGACCAGACCGGGAGACCGCGTGACGTCCAGCCCAGCCACCCTCGTGCCCTCCGACCCCGCCGCGTGCGTGACCCGTCCGGTGCCTTCCGGGGCGGTGCCGGCCCGCCGGGACGTGACGGCACGGGTCGCCGTACCGCAGCCCGCGCAGGGCGGCCGCGCCGTGCGGGCCGAGCGCCGGACGTCGGGCGCGGTCCGGCAGCTCCGGAGGTCCTGCGAGGCGGGCATGAGCACCGCCGAGTACGCCGTCGGGATGCTGGCGGCCTGCGGGTTCGCCGGCCTGCTGCTCAAGGTGCTCACGAGCAGCACGGTGAGCGGTCTGCTCACCGGCCTGGTCAAGCGCGCCCTCACGCTCGTCGGATGAGCCCGCTGCCCAGGCCGCGTCTGCTGGATCACCGCCGGCTCACCAGCCGTGGCATCCCGACCGGCCACAGCGTCGGACCTCACCCCGGCGTCGTCCCTTCGAGAACCTCGCTACGAGGAACTCCTCCGCCGTGCCGGACCGGGCGACACGGCCCGCTCCCTGGTCGACGGAAGATCGAGCAGGCACGTCCTGGCCCGCTTCCTCGTGCCGAGCGGTCGGCGGCCGCGGCCGGCGCCGGTGGGGCCGGTGGCGAGCGCGGCGGCGCGA
Source organism: Motilibacteraceae bacterium (assembly GCA_051953655.1). GTDB lineage: Bacteria > Actinomycetota > Actinomycetes > Motilibacterales > Motilibacteraceae > JBQCHF01. Next base: position 16,754 of record JBQCIO010000008.1, on the reverse strand, counting down.
CGGCCGAGACCGCCCTGCTCCTGCCCGGGCTGGTGTCGGTGCTCGCGCTGCTGCTGTCCGGGCTGGTGGCCGGCGGGCTGCAGGTGCGCTGCGTGGACGCGGCGCGGGCGGGAGCGCGGGTGGCGGCCCGGGGCGAGTCGGCCCAGGCCGTCCGGGCGGCGGCCCTGGCCGTCCTCCCGGACGCGTCGGTGGCCAGCGGGGCCACGAACGGCGGCCTGCTGCAGGTCCGGGTCACCCGGCAGGTCCGGGTGCCCGGGCTGGGCCGGTGGTGGAGCTGGACGGTCGGGTCCACCGCCGTGGCGGCGGCGGAGGGAGGGGGCGGGCCGTGAGCCGGAGGCCTTGGGCGGCCGGAGCGGCTGGAGCGGCTGGGGCGGCGGCCGACGGCTGGGGCCGCAGGCGCCGGGACGGTCGCGGCGAGACCGGCTCGGCCACGGTGCTGGTCCTGGCGCTGGCGCTGGCCCTGGCCGGGTGCGCCGTGGTCCCGCTCGCCGTGGTCGCCCTGTCCGCCGACCGGGCCCGCGCCGCCGGTGCGGCGGACCTGGCGGCGCTCGCGGCCGCCGCCGTGCCACCGCCGGGAGGGGGTGCGGGACCCGGCGGGGCGGGAGACGCCTGCGCCCGGGCGGCCGAGGTCGCCCGGGCGCAGGGAGCCCTGCTGGTGGAGTGCCGGCGGATCGGGGCGGCCGACGTCCTGGTCGAGGTGGGGGTGCCGCCGCCCGGCTGGCTGCACCCCGCGCCCGGCGACCTGGTGCGGGCCCGCTCCCGGGCGGGACCGGCGAGGACCGGGCCGTGACGGCAGCGCAGCGGACTCGCGGTCCGGTCTGCTCGCCGGGAGCTGGGCGCGGGCCGACAGCCCTGCTGCGGCCGGAAGCCCGGTTACGGCCGCCGGAAGCGGCCGGGGTCGTCGCCGGGGCGCACCGGGGGCCCGTCGACGCCCCTGTCGTCCACGCTGTCCTCCACCGTGCCGTCCAGCCGGCCGGCGGCGGGGTCGTAGACGGTGTCGGAGCGGACGGCGTCGCGCTGGGCGGTCTGGTGCCGACCGGCCTCCGAGCCGACGCCGGCGCGTCGGCCGCGCAGGTCGACGTGCTCGTCCCGGGTGCCGCCCGGCGAGCCGCCGTCGTGGTCGCTGGCGGGCAGGTGGGTGCGCTGCGACCGCTCGGCGTCCAGCCGCTCGCGCTCCTCGGCCAGCCGGGCGCGCTCCTGCTCCAGCTCGGCCTCGTGCGCCTCGCGCTCGTGCTCCATCGCCTTGCGCTCTCTGCGCGTGCGCCGGGCTCGGCGGGCCGAAGAGGTGAGCAGCCACAGGCCCAGCAGCAGCACGAGCATCGCGGCGGCTCCGGTGAGGAACACGCCGATCACGGTGGCGTCGATGCCGACGCCGAAGACGTGCAGGGTCGAGGCGGCTCCGTTGTCGTAGATCACGCCCACGACGAGGGCGGCGACGAGCAGCACCAGCAGCAGACCGAGAACGGCCACGGCGACCTCCGGGATCGGCGGACGCCAGGACGGCGTCCGCGACGGACGGGCTGGCCCCCCTGGTACCCGCCGTCGGGGCACGGCACGCCAAGACGCTGCCCGACCCTGCCCGACCCCGCCCGACCCCGCCCGGGCCCGGCCGGCGGCTCAGCCGTCGACGGCGTCGGTGCCGGCGTGGTCCGCCGCGTCGTCATGCGCCCCGGCGAGGAGCACGTCGAGCAGGCGCAGGGCGCCGGCCTTGTCCAGCGGGTCGTTGCCGTTGCCGCACTTGGGCGACTGGACGCAGGAAGGGCAGCCGGCCTCGCATGCGCAGGCGGCGATCGCCTCGCGGGTGGCGGAGAGCCAGGAGCGGGCGGCGGTGAACCCCCGCTCGGCGAAGCCCGCGCCGCCGGGGTGGCCGTCGTAGACGAAGACCGTGGTGCGCCCGGTGTCCTCGTGCAGCGCCGTGGAGACCCCGCCGATGTCCCAGCGGTCGCACGTGGCCACCAGCGGCAGCAGGCCGATCGAGGCGTGCTCGGCGGCGTGCGCTGCGCCGGGCACGTCGGTCCACCCCAGGTCGGCCGCGGTCAGCTGATAGGGCGATACGGTCCACCAGACCGCCTTGGTCCGCAGCTGCCGCGGCGGCAGGTCCAGCGGCTCCTCGCCGAGCACCTCGCCGGAGAGCACCCGGGTCTTCAGGTAGGCGACGACCTGGTTGGTCACCTCGACGGTGCCGAAGGAGAGCGTCGCCCCGCCCCAGGTCCGGGCCTGCTCCTCGCGGAGCACCCGGATGTCGGTGATCTCCCGGGCACTGGTGCTGTAGTCGGGGTCGGCGGCGCCGACCAGCGCGACGGACTCGGCCAGGTCGAGCCGGTCCACCAGGTAGGTCGCCCCCTGGTGCACGTAGACGGCCCCCTCATGGACCGTGGTGTGCGCGGCGCCCGGGTCGACGGTGCCCAGCAGCCGGCCGGTGGCCGCCTCGACGACCCGGACCGGGGTGCCGCCGATGCCGCGCAGGTCCGCGAGGTCGGCGGCCCGCTCCCGGCGGGTCCAGAACCAGCCGCTGGGCCGGCGGCGCAGCAGACCGCGCTCGACCAGCGTCTCGGCCACCCCCGGCGCGTTCGGCCCGAACGCGGCGAGGTCGTCGTCGCTGAGCGGCAGCTCGGCGGCCGCCGCGCACAGGTGCGGCGCCAGGACGTAGGGGTTGTCCGGGTCCAGCACGGTCGCCTCCACCGGGCGGCCGAAGACGGTCTCCGGGTGGTGCACCAGATAGGTGTCGAGCGGGTCGTCGCGCGCCAGCAGCACGGCCAGCGCCCCCTGCCCCGCCCGGCCGGCGCGTCCTGCCTGCTGCCAGAGCGAGGCCCGGGTGCCCGGCCAGCCGGCCAGCAGCACCGCGTCCAGCCCGGAGACGTCGACGCCCAGCTCGAGCGCGTTGGTGGTGGCGAGCCCCAGCAGGGTGCCGTCGGACAGGGCGCGCTCCAGCGCCCGCCGCTCCTCGGGCAGGTAGCCGCCGCGATAGGCGGCCACCCGCGGCGGCAGGTCGGGGTCGATCTCCTCCAGCAGCCGCCGCGCCGTCATCGCCACCGCCTCCGCCCCGCGCCGCGAGCGGACGAACGCGAGGGTGCGCACCCCGGCGGCCGCGAGGTCGGCGAGCAGATCGGCGGACTCCGCGGTCACCGTGCGGCGCACCGGGGCCCCGTTCTCCCCGGCGCCCGGCGAGAGCGGCGGCTCCCACAGGGCGAAGGCGGTGGCCCCGCGGGGGGAGGCGTCGTCGTCGACGGCGTGCACCTCGGTGCCGAGCAGCCGGGTGGCGGTGGCCGCCGGGTCGGCGGCGGTGGCCGAGGCGAGCACCACCACCGGCGCGCTGCCGTAGCGCGCGCAGACCCGCAGCAGCCGGCGCAGGACCTGCGCGACGTGCGAGCCGAACACGCCCCGGTAGGTGTGGCACTCGTCGACGACGACGTAGCGCAGGGCGCGCAGGAACGAGGCCCACCGGGCGTGCCCCGGCAGCACCGAGCGGTGGAGCATGTCCGGGTTGGTGAGGACGTAGGAGGCGTGGTCGCGCACCCAGGTGCGCTCCTCCATCGGGGTGTCCCCGTCGAAGGTGGCCGGCCGGAGCCCGGGCACCCCCAGCTCGCCCAGGGTGCGCAGCGTCCGCAGCTGGTCCTGGGCGAGGGCTTTGGTCGGGGAGAGGTAGAGCACCGTCGCCGGCCGGCTGGCCCGGTGCCCCTCCGGGGAGCGGGCCGCCTCGGTCAGGGCGGTGAGGGCCGGGAGCAGGTAGGCCAGCGACGTGCCCGACGCCGTGCCGGTGGCCAGCACTACGTGGTGCCCGGCGCGGGCCAGGTCCGCGGCCCGGACCTGGTGCACCCAGGGCTCGTCCACCCCGAGCCCGCGCAGCGCCTGGAGGACCTCCGGCGCGGCCCAGGCCGGCCACGGCGCGCAGCGGGCCTCGCGGGGAGGGACACGCTCGACGTGGGTGATCCGGTCGGCGCGGCCGGGGCCCGCCACGACGGTGGTCAGCAGCCGGTCGGCCAGCAGCTCGGCGCGCTCGCCGGCGAGGGTGTCTCCCGCCTCGCGGCCGGCGGAGGGCCGACCGGCGGGAGGGTGGGCTGGCACCCCGCCGAGTCTGCCAGCGGACCGCCACCCGTCGGGGCGGCCGCCCCTCTGTGAGTCGAGGTGGTCGCCCCGACGGCGAAAGGTGCGAACCAGGCGTTATCCCCCGTCGGCGCGACGAGTTCGAGCGGGCGAGGGTTGAGGTCGCCGGGAGCAGGGGAGCAACGACTCGTCGCCGTGCGGGGGTCGGCGTTTGCTGGTGGTTGAATGCGAGGTGGGGGGCGCCCTAGCGCCTGCCGACCCGAAGGCTGGAGGACTCGTGGACCTGTCCCTGTCGACCCGCACCGAGGGTGACCGCACCATCGTCGAGGTGGGGGGCGAGATCGACGTCTACACCGCGCCGAAGCTGCGTGAGCAGCTCGTCGACCTGGTGGCGGACGGCAAGTACCACCTGGTGGTGGACATGGAGCGGGTGGACTTCCTCGACTCCACCGGCCTCGGCGTCCTCGTCGGTGGCCTCAAGCGGGTGCGCGCCCACGACGGCTCGCTGCGCCTGGTCTGCACCCAGGAGCGCATCCTCAAGATCTTCCGGATCACCGGCCTGACCAAGGTCTTCCCGATCCACGACACCGTCGAAGAAGCCGTCGCGGCGACGGAGTGACCGGCGCGTGACCACCACCACCGCCGCCACCGTCGAGCTCAGCTTCAGCGCGCTGCCGGCGCACGTGCGCACGGCGCGGCTCGTGGCCGCCTCGGTGGCCCGCCGCGCCGGCGTCGACGAGGCCGTGCTCGACGAGGTCCGGCAAGCCGTCGGCGAGGCCTGCTCGCGTGCCGTCGGCCTGCACCGCCGGCGCTGCCCGGACGAACCCGTACGGGTCGACCTGGTGGACGGCCCCGAGGCGTTCCTCGTGCGCGTGTCCGACCGGGTCCCCGCGCCGGGCGACGACGAGGAGCCCGGCGACCTGCTGACCGCGCTGGACGGCGGCCCCGACCTGCTGGGGGAGAACGAGGACCTGCCCAGCACCGTGGGGCTGGCCGTCATCGCCGGCCTGGTGGAGGACGTCGAGGTGGACAGCACCGCCGCCGGCACCACCGTCACGATGCGCTGGCCCAGCGGTGGCGCTCCGCGGGTCCCGGGACAGGCCGCACCCACCCCCTGACGCCGCGGGGGCCGTCGCCGTCCGTGACCGGCGGCCCCTGCGCGTCCCGGTGATCGGGTCGGTGCAGTGCGGGGGGCGGCAAGGCCGTTAGACTCCGGGCCCGCTGGGCAGCGTGGCCCTCCTCGCACGAGCAGGCGCGTCCGCCCGGCTGTCCTGCGGGCGCCCGGCTGATCCTTCTGATCGACGGCGCTCGCGCTCGTCGTCAAGGAGGACGGTCTTGTCGCACACCCTCGCCGCCGACGGCGGCGCGGTGAGCCTCGCCGGCAGCAACCTCACCCTCGTCGTCGTCGTCGCCCTCATCGCCGTCGTGGCGCTGGTCATGGCGGCGGTCTTCCGGCGTGAGGTGCTGGCCGCCAGCGAGGGCACACCCTCGATGCAGAGGATCGGCCGGGCGGTGCAGGAGGGTGCCCAGGCCTACCTCAGCCGGCAGTTCCGCACCCTGGGCGGCTTCGTCGTCCTCGTCTTCGTCATCCTGCTGTTCCTCCCGGCCACCGACACCTAGGTGCGCGTGGGGCGCTCGGTCTTCTTCATCGTCGGCGCGGTGTTCTCGGCCTCGATCGGCTACCTCGGCATGAACCTCGCCACCAAGGCGAACATGCGCGTGGCGGCCGCGGCCAACACCGTCGGACGCGACCCGGCCATGCGGGTGGCCTTCCGCACCGGCGGCACCGTCGGCATGGCCACCGTGGGCCTCGGCCTGCTCGGCGCCTCGGTGGTCGTGCTCATCTACAAGGGCAGCGCGCCCAACGTGCTCGAGGGCTTCGGCTTCGGCGCGGCGCTGCTCGCCATGTTCATGCGTGTCGGCGGCGGCATCTTCACCAAGGCCGCCGACGTCGGTGCGGACCTGGTCGGCAAGGTCGAGCAGAACATCCCCGAGGACGACCCGCGCAACGCCGCCACCATCGCCGACAACGTCGGCGACAACGTGGGCGACTGCGCCGGCATGGCCGCGGACCTGTTCGAGTCCTACGCCGTCACGCTGGTCGCCGCGCTCATCCTCGGCAAGGCCGCGTTCGGCGAGCAGGGCCTGGTGTTCCCGCTCATCGTGCCGGCCATCGGCGCGCTCACCGCGGTGCTCGGCGTCTACCTCACCCGCCCCCGGCCGGGTGAGAACGGCCTGACCACGATCAACCGCAGCTTCTACATCTCCGCCGCGGTGTCGGCGGTGCTGTCGGCGGTCGCCGCGTTCACCTACCTCAAGGGCTCGTTCGCGGACCTGCCCGACGTCCCGGCCTCGGTGGTGGACCAGGTGGGCAGCCGCGACCCGCGGGTGCTGGCCTTCGTCGCCGTCGTCATCGGCATCGTGCTGGCCGCGGTCATCCTGGCCCTGACCGGCTACTTCACCGGCACCGACAAGCGCCCGACGCAGGACGTCGCGCGCACCTCGCTCACCGGCGCGGCCACCGTGGTGCTCTCCGGCATCTCGGTCGGCCTGGAGTCCGCGGTCTACACGGCGCTGGTCATCGCGGCGGCCGTCTACGGCGCGTTCCTGCTCGGTGGCGGCTCGGTCATCCTGAGCCTGTTCCTCATCGCGCTGGCCGGCACCGGCCTGCTCACCACGGTCGGCGTCATCGTGGCCATGGACACCTTCGGCCCGGTGTCGGACAACGCCCAGGGCATCGCCGAGATGTCCGGCGACGTGCACGGCGAGGGCGCGCAGATCCTCACCGAGCTCGACGCGGTGGGCAACACCACCAAGGCCATCACCAAGGGCATCGCGATCGCCACCGCGGTGCTGGCGGCGTCGGCGCTGTTCGGCTCCTACACCGACGCGGTCAACACGGCCTACGCCGACGCGAAGTCCACGGTCACCGCGCTCACCGCGCAGGTGTTCAGCCCGAACGTGCTCGTCGGCCTGATCATCGGCGCCGCGGTGGTGTTCCTGTTCTCCGGCCTCGCCATCAACGCGGTCGGCCGCGCCGCCGGCGCGATCGTGTTCGAGGTGCGCCGGCAGTTCCGTGAGATGCCGGGCATCATGGACGGCTCGCAGACGCCGGAGTACAGCCGGGTGGTGGACATCTGCACCCGCGACTCGCTGCGCGAGCTGGCCACCCCGGGCCTGCTCGCGGCGCTGGCGCCGGTGGCCGTCGGCTTCGGCCTCGGCGTCGGCCCGCTGGCCGGCTACCTCGGCGGCGCCATCGCGACCGGCACCCTGATGGCCGTGTTCCTGGCCAACTCCGGTGGCGCCTGGGACAACGCCAAGAAGATCGTCGAGGACGGCCACCACGGCGGCAAGGGCTCCGACGCCCACGCGGCCACGGTCATCGGCGACACCGTCGGCGACCCGTTCAAGGACACCGCCGGCCCGGCCATCAACCCGCTGATCAAGGTGATGAACCTGGTGTCGGTGCTCATCGCGCCGGCCGTGGTCCAGCTCTCGGTGGGCGACAACGCCAACACCGCGGTGCGGATCATCATCAGCCTGGTGGCGGTGGCGATCATCGTGGGCTCGGTCGTCTTCTCGAAGCGGCAGAGCGTCGCGATCAGCGAGGACGTGCCGGCGCGCGTCTGACCTGCCGACAGTCCGCAGCCAGCCCCAGCGGGGCCCGCACCCACCCGGGTGCGGGCCCCGCTGCCGTTCCCGCTCGATGTCCTCCGGTGGGGAAGGATGCCCGGGTGACCGTGGCTCCCGACGACGTCGCCCGCCTGCGCGAGGCGCTGCTGGCCGCCGACTACACCACCGACGCGGTGCCCGTGCTGCTCGGCCCGGTGGCGCACGCGGCCCTGGCCCGGCAGGAGACGGTGCCGGCCCGGCGCGCCACCACGGGCGGCTCGCCGCTGGAGACGCTGGTGCGGCTGTTCCTGCTGCAGCTGCCGGTGCCCCGGGCGCAGGCGGCGGCCGCGCTGCCGCTGGAGGTGGCGGTGCGCCTTCGCATCGTCACCGACGACGGCGAGCAGGTCCGTCCACTGCTCGACGTCCGCCCCTACGACGAGGGCTACTACGTCGTGTCGGACCTGGGCACGGGCTATGACGGCGTCACCCGTCCGCTGCGGCCGGACCACGTGCTCGGGGTGGGCGGCGCCTCCACCACGCTCGCCAACCTCACCGTGCGCCCGCGGGTCGGCCGGGCCCTCGACGTCGGCACCGGCTGCGGGGTGCAGGCGCTGCACCTGGCCCGGCACGCGGACTCGGTGGTCGGCACCGACCTGCTGCCACGGGCGCTGGACTGCGCACGGCTGTCCGCCAGTCTGTCCGGTATCGGGCTGGACCTGCGCGAGGGCTCGCTGCTCGATCCGGTGGCCGGCGAGGAGTTCGACCTGGTCGTCTCCAACCCGCCGTTCGTGGTCGGGCCGGCCGGCCGCTTCACCTATCGCGACGCCGGCCTGCCCGGCGACGAGGTGTGCCGTCGCCTGGTCTGCGACCTGCCGTCGGTGCTGGCGCCCGGCGGCTGGGGGCAGCTGCTGGCCAACTGGGTGCACCGCGACGGCGAGGACTGGCGCGAGCGGGTGGCGGGCTGGCTGCCCGACGGCGGCGACGCGTGGGTGGTGCAGCGCGAGGTGCAGGACCCGGCCGAGTACGTCGCGCTGTGGCTGCGCGACTCCGGCGACACCGGCGGCGCCTCCTATGTAGAGCTATACGACGCGTGGCTGGCGGCCTTCGAGGCCGAGGGGGTGCAGGCGGTCGGCTTCGGCTGGGTGTCGCTGCGTCGCACCGACAGCGCCTCACCCGTGCGTCGGCTGGAGGAGTGGCCGCACCTGGTGGAGCAGCCGGTCGGGCCGACCGTCCTCGACGCGTTCGACCGGTGGGACCGGCTGCGCCGCGTGGACCCCGCGGGCGACGGCAGCGGCCTGGCCGGCGAGCGGCTCACGGTGGCTCCCGACGTCGTGCAGGAGACCCTGGGCGAGCCCGGAGCCGAGGACCCCGAGCACGTGGTCCTGCGCCAGCAGCGCGGGATGCGCCGCGCCGAGAAGGTGGACACCGCCCTGGCCGGACTGGTCGGCGCCTGCGACGGCACCGTCCCCTTGAGCGTCCTCGTCGACGCCGTCTGCACCGTCCTCGAGCTCGACCCGGCCACCGCCGCCCCGCCGCTCTTCGCGGCCGCCCGCGAGCTCACCGCCGACGGCCTCCTGCTCCTCCCCGCCGACCTCCTCCCGTGATCAAGCAGAAATGGTGAGGGACGAGGCGGCTGTCGCCCCCGGCTGGCTCACCACTTCTGCTTGATCACGGTGAGAGTCGTCCTCGGGCTCGCGCAGGCGGGCGGCGGCGTAGAGGGCGGCGGCGGTGGCGCTGGCTGCGATCGCCAGCAGCAGCAGGCGGTAGTCGACCAGAGCGACCAGGGCCGCGCCCAGGGCCACCGACAGCGTGTAGGGGAGGGTGGACAGCAGCTCGAAGCCGGACATCACCCGGCCCATCAGCGCGTTCTCGGTCCGGTGCTGCAGGGCGGTCACGGTGCCGATCGACGTCATCGGCATCGCGGCGCCCATGAGGACCATCCCGGCCAGCACGACCGGCAGGCTGGGGGCGACCAGCGTGGCCAGCCCCGCCGCGCAGCCGATCAGCCCGACGACGACCAGCCGCAGCTCGCCCCAGCGCGCCATCACCCGCGCCGACGACGCGCCGCCGACCACCGCGCCGACTCCCTGCACCGTCACCAGCACCGCGAGGAACTCCGGCGGCCGGTGCAGCCCGTGGTCGACCACCGCGAACGCGAGCACCTCGACCAGGCCGAAGGCCGCGGTGAGCAGCACCGAGCTGATCAGCAGTGCGCGCAGCACTGGCGCGTGCACCAGGTGCCGCACGCCGGCCGCGGCCTCGGCCAGCACGTGCTGCCGACCGGTGCGCTCCGGCCGGGCCTCCCGCACCGACAGCAGGGCGAGGGCCGCGGCGGAGGCCAGGAAGGTGGCCGAGTCCAGCACGGCCACCGGGCCGGGGCCGAGTGCGGCGTAGAGCGCGGTCCCCGCCAGCGGGCCGACCAGCCGCAACGCCTGCCGGACCGTCTGGGAGGCGGCGTTGGTCGGCCCGACCAGCTCGGCCGGCAGCATCGACTGCACCAGGGCGGCGGTGCCCGAGCCCACCAGCGACAGCGACAGCCCGTAGGAGCCGGCGACGGCGTAGACGATCCAGACGTCGCCGGCGTCGCGGACCGCGAGCAGCGACAGGACGACGACGGCCATCAGCAGGTCGGCGGCGACCAGCAGCCGGCGACGGCGCACCCGGTCCACCAGCACGCCGATCGCCGGGGAGAGCAGCACCGGTGCGGACATCGCGAGGAACACCGAGCCGGCCGCCGCGGTGGAGCCGGTGAGCTCCTTGACCCAGATGCCGAGCACGAGCAGGAGCAGCCAGTCCCCGAGCACGGAGACGCCCTGGCCGGCGAGCAGCAGCCGGGCGTCACGGTGGCGGAGCAACCCTGTGTCACGGTGCCGCGGCACGTCCTTCATGACGCCTCCTCGGGGCGGTGGGGGTCGCGGGGCTGGTCGGTCCGGTCGGGCTCAGGCCCCACCGGGAAGCCGTAGGCGAACAGCTGCACCGGACGCGAGCCCGGCGGCCGCTCCCCGCGCAGCAGCCAGCGCTCGGCGTAGGGCGCCCACATCGCCACGATCCGCTCGCCGATCTCGGCCAGCTCCTCGGCGGTCATCCAGGACACCGCGTCGGTGGACAGGGCCGCCTCCAGCCACGGCGCCGGCTCGTCGACGTGGCGGCTGCGATAGGCCGCGGCGGCGGCGAACCGGGTGGAGTCCACGACGGCGGCGAGCGCCTGGGCGGCCGCCTGCTCGGCGACCCCGCCGCCGGCCCCACCGAAGGTGATGGCGTGCCGGCGGATCCGCCACGGCCGCTCCCGGCCGCGCCCGCCCGGGGCCTCCTCCACGTGCCCGTACCGCGCCAGCTGGCGCAGGTGATAGGAGCACGAGGCCGCCGAGTCGCCGACGTGCTCGGCGCACTGGCTGGCGGTGAGCGGTCCCTGGGCCGCCAGCAGCTCGAGCAGCTCGACCCGGCGCGGGTGCGCCAGGGCGCGCAGCTCGCGCGGGTCGGAGACCCGGCGGGCGGGGGAGGCGGCGGCATCGGTCACGCCGTCGAAAATAACCTTTAGAAAGGATCCTTGCAACAGGCCGGGAACGCATCAGCCCCGCGACGCGGTTACCGTTCGGCGGTGGCGCGGGCTCCGCAGGGGGCAAGGGTGGAGCCGGCGCGGGGGATGACGGGGTCGATCTCGGCCCGACGACGTGGCAGGAGTGGGACAGGACGTGGCGAAGAGCAGCGCGGGCACGACCGGGCGCCGCCTGGTGATCGTGGAGTCGCCGACCAAGGCGAAGAAGATCGCCGGCTACCTCGGCAGCGGCTACGACGTCGAGGCGAGCGTCGGCCACATCCGCGACCTCCCCACGCCGTCGGAGCTCCCGGCCGACATGAAGAAGGGGCCCTTCGGCAAGTTCGCCGTCGACGTCGACAACGGGTTCGCGCCCTTCTACGTGGTCGACGCGGACAAGCGCAAGAAGGTCTCCGAGCTCAAGAAGCTGCTCAAGGGCGCGGACGAGCTGCTGCTGGCCACCGACGAGGACCGCGAGGGCGAGGCGATCGCCTGGCACCTGCTGCAGGTGCTCGAGCCGCGGGTGCCGGTGCGCCGGATGGTGTTCCACGAGATCACCCGCGACGCCATCCAGCACGCGGTGGAGAACACCCGCGAGCTGGACCAGTCCCTCGTCGACGCCCAGGAGACCCGCCGGATCCTGGACCGTCTCTACGGCTACGAGGTCAGCCCGGTGCTGTGGCGCAAGGTCCGCGCGGGCCTGTCCGCCGGCCGCGTGCAGTCCGTCGCGACCCGCCTGGTCGTCGAGCGCGAGCGCGAGCGGATGGCCTTCCGCTCGGCGTCCTACTGGGACCTCACCGCCACGGTGGCCAAGGACGCGCAGGCGTTTCCGGCCCGGCTCACCGCCGTCGACGGCACCCGGGTGGCCACCGGTCGTGACTTCGCCGACGACGGCACGCTGCGCTCGCGCGAGGTGGCCCACCTGGACCAGGCCCGGGCCACCGCGCTGGCCGAGGCGCTGCAGGACGCGCCGTTCCAGGTCCGCTCGGTCGAGGACAAGCCCTACTCGCGCAAGCCGGCCGCGCCGTTCATGACCTCCACGCTCCAGCAGGAGGCCAGCCGCAAGCTGCGGATGAGCAGCCAGGCGGCCATGCGGGTCGCGCAGCGGCTGTACGAGAACGGCTACATCACCTACATGCGTACGGACTCGACCACGCTGTCGCAGTCCGCCGTGGACGCCGCCCGGGCTCAGGCCCGCGAGCTCTACGGCCCGGAGTACGTCCCGGACGTGCCGCGCCGCTACGACCGGAAGGTCAAGAACGCGCAGGAGGCGCACGAGGCGATCCGCCCGTCCGGCGACACCTTCCGCACCCCGGGTCAGGTGGCCGGGGAGCTCTCGCGCGACGAGTTCGCGCTCTACGAGCTGATCTGGAAGCGGACCGTGGCCAGCCAGATGGCCGACGCGCGCGGCACCACCGTGTCGGTCAGGATCGGCGCCACCCCGGCGGCCGGCGCGCCCTACCGCGACGCGGAGTTCTCCGCCTCCGGCACGGTCATCTCCTTCCGCGGCTTCCTCGCCGCCTACGAGGAGGGCCGGGACGACGAGAACGCCCGCGACGACGACGAGCGCCGCCTGCCCGCGGTGGCCGCCGGCGACGCGCTGACCGCCCGCGACATCGAGGCCGAGGGCCACGCCACCAGCCCGCCGGCCCGGTTCACCGAGGCCACCCTGGTCAAGGCGCTGGAGGAGCGGGCCATCGGCCGGCCCTCCACCTACGCCTCGATCATGGGGACGATCCTCGACCGCGGCTACGTGTTCAAGAAGGGCTCGGCGCTGGTCCCGACCTGGCTGGCGTTCGCCGTCACCCGGCTGCTCGAGGACCACTTCGGCGACCTGGTCGACTACGACTTCACCGCCGAGATGGAGGAGGACCTGGACCGGATCGCCAACGGCGACGCCGACCGGGTCCAGTGGCTCTCGCAGTTCTACTTCGGCGGCGAGCGCCCTGCGGAGGGTCAGCCTGTCGACGAGCTGGGCGGCCTGCGCGCGCTCGTGGAGAACCTCGGCGAGATCGACGCCCGCGAGGTCAACAGCATCCCGATCGGCGAGGGCATCGTGCTGCGGGTGGGCCGCTACGGGCCCTACATCGAGCGCGGCGAGGAGCGGGCCAGCGTGCCCGACGAGCTCGCGCCCGACGAGCTCACGGTGGAGAAGGCCGAGGAGATGCTCGCGGCGCCGTCGGGCGACCGGACCCTGGGCGTCGACCCGGAGAGCGGCCGGGAGATCGTGGCCAAGGCCGGCCGCTACGGCCCCTACGTCACCGAGGTGCTCCCCGAGGACGCGCCCAAGTCGGCCAAGCCGCGCACCGCGTCGCTGTTCAAGTCCATGCAGCTGGACACGGTGACCCTCGAGGACGCCCTGCGGCTGCTGACCCTGCCGCGGGTGGTCGGCGCGGACCCGGAGAGCGGCGAGGAGATCACCGCGCAGAACGGCCGCTACGGCCCCTACCTGAAGAAGGGGACCGACAGCCGCTCGCTCACCAGCGAGGAGCAGCTGCTCGAGATCACCCTCGACGAGGCCCTGGCCATCTACGCCCAGCCCAAGCAGCGCGGGCGCGCTGCCGCGGCAGCGCCGCTGCGCGAGCTCGGCAACGACCCGGTCAGCGGCAAGCCGGTCGTGGTCAAGGACGGCCGCTTCGGGCCCTACGTGACCGACGGCGAGACCAACGCGACCCTGCGCAAGGGCGACGAGGTCGAGTCGGTCACCATCGAGCGCGCCGCCGAGCTGCTCGCGGAGAAGCGGAGCAAGGGGCCGGCGAAGAAGACCGCGAAGAAGGCTCCCGCCAAGAAGGCGGCCGCGAAGAAGGCTCCGGCGAAGAAGGCCGCGGCCAAGAAGACGGCGGCGGCCCGGCAGGGCTGAGCCCCCCGGTCCTGAACCGGATTGCGCACACAGCCCCGCCTCCGGAGCCGGCGTGTCGGACCGAATCGGGCGCGACACGCCGCCTCGGAGTCGAGGGGTGGGTGCGTAAAACGGTCAACGGTGGATGGGCGCAGCGGTAGGCCGCTGAGTCGCGCTCCATGGGCGGCGGCTGGCGGTCCCGCTGCGCACGGTCACCAGCGCCATCGACCTTCCCCAGCGGGACGCGAGCTCCGGGGACGGGCCGCGGGGAGGGCGTCGGGGCGTGACGGCCCCACCCACCCGAACATGTGGACGACGCCGGGGACCTGTCGGCGCAGCGCCTAGGCTGGCGGACGTGGTGGACGGCCAGCGATCCGGGCAGGGGCTCGCGTTCCCTGCCGGGGGCGCGGCGGCGCCTGTCGCGGACCACCGTGGGCTGCGGCGGGCGCTCGACGTCCCCGCGTTCCGGCACCTGTGGGTGGCGCTGTCGCTGTCCAGCCTGGGCGACTGGCTGGGCCTGCTGGCCCTCACCGCGCTGGCCGCGGCCCTGTCCGGCGGCGGCTACGCGCAGGCCAACCTCGCGGTCGCCGGCGTCTTCGTGCTGCGGCTGGCCCCGGCGGTGCTGCTCGGCCCGCTGGCCGGCGTCGTCGCGGACCGGCTGGACCGGCGCTGGACCATGGTGGCCGGGGACCTCGCCCGCTTCCTGCTCTTCGCCTCCATCCCGCTCGTCGGCACGCTGTGGTGGGTCTACGTCGCCACCTTCCTGGTCGAGTGCGCGGCCATGTTCTGGATGCCGGCCAAGGAGGCCAGCGTCCCCAACCTGGTCCCGCGCGACCGGCTCGAGGCCGCCAACCAGCTCAGCCTGCTCGGCACCTACGGCAGCGCCCCGGTCGCCGCCGTCCTGTTCGCCCTGCTCACGCTGCTGTCCGGCCCGCTGTCCCGCCTGGGCCTGGGCACCGGGATCGGGACCGGCTCGGGCACCGGCGCGGTCGACGTCGCCATCTGGTTCGACGCGCTCACCTTCCTGGTCAGCGCGATCGTCATCAGCCGCCTGTCCGGGCTGCCCGAGCCCGCCGGGCCGCGCGGCGGGCTCGCCCGCCCGGGCATCGTGGGCACCGTCGTCGACGGCTGGCGCTTCATCGGCGCGACGCCGGTGGTGCGCGGGCTGGTCCTCGGCATGCTCGGCGCCGGCGCGGCCGGCGGGGCGGTGGTGGGCCTGGCCCGCACCCACGTCGTCTCCCTCGGCGGCGGCGACCCCGGCTACGGCGTCCTGTTCGGCGCGGTCTTCGTGGGTCTGGCCGGCGGCACGGTGTTCGGCCCGCGGCTGCTGCACGGCCTGAGCCGGCGGCGGGTGTTCGGCCTGTCCATCGCGGCCGCCGGGGTCAGCCTGGTGCTGCTGGCCGGCATCCCGGACCTGGTGCTCACCGCGGTGGTCACCCTGGCGCTCGGGGCCTTCACCGGCATCGCCTGGGTCACCGGCTACACCCTCATCGGCCTCGAGGTCAGCGACGAGGTTCGCGGGCGCACGTTCGCCTTCGTCCAGGCCATGCTGCGGATCGTCCTGATCCTGGTCCTCGCCGTCGCGCCCCTGCTGGCGGCCGGCTTCGGCCGGCACGCGGTCGGCCCGTTCACCTACGACGGCGCCGTCCCGGTCTTCGTGCTCGCCGGCGCGCTCGCGGTGGCCCTGGGAGTGGTCTCCCTCCACCAGATGGACGACCGCCCCGACGTCCCGCTGCTGCGCGACGTCCTCGCCGCGCTGCGCGGCCACCCGCTCTCGGCGCCTCCGGCCGAGCCCGCGCCGGGCTTCTTCGTCGCCTTCGAGGGCGGCGAGGGGGCCGGCAAATCCACCCAGGTGCGCCTGCTCGCCGACCGGCTGCGGACCAAGGGCCACGAGGTCGTGCTCACCCGCGAGCCCGGCGGCACCCCGCTCGGCCAGCAGGTCCGCGCACTGCTGCTCGACCCGGCCAGCGGCCGCATCGCCGAGCGCTCCGAGGCGCTGCTCTACGCCGCCGACCGCGCCCACCACGTCGAGACCCTGGTGCGCCCCGGCCTCGCCCGCGGCGCGGTGGTGGTCACCGACCGCTACGTCGACTCGAGCCTGGCCTACCAGGGCGCCGGTCGCGCCCTGCCGGTCGACGACGTCGCGGCGCTCTCGGCCTGGGCCACCGGCGGGCTCGTGCCCGGGCTCACCGTGGTCCTCGACGTGCCCCCCGAGATCGGGCTCACCCGCTTCGCCGAGGCGCCGGACCGGCTCGAGGCCGAGCCGCTGGAGTTCCACCGCCGGGTCCGCGAGGGCTTCCTCGCCCTGGCCGCCCGCGCTCCCGAGCGCTATCTCGTCCTCGACGCCACCCTGCCGCCCGAGCAGGTCGCCGCCGCCATCCGGGAGCGGCTCGAGCCGCTGCTGCCGCCCAGCCCGCCCGAGCGGGCCGAGGCCGAGCGCCGGGCCGCGGCGGAGGCGGCAGCCCGCGCCGAGGCCGGGCGGGCCGCCGAGCTCGAGCGCCAGCGCAAGGTGGCCGCGGCGCAGGCCGAGATCGAGGAGCGGCGACGGGCCGAGGCCGAGCGCGCCGCAGCCCAGAACAGGCAGCAGGACGCCGAGCGGGCGGCGCGGGCAGCGGCCGAGGCCGCGCGCCGGCAGGAGGAGGCGCACCGGCGCGAGAGCGAGCGGCGCGCCGAGGCGGACCGCCGGGCCGCCGCCCGCCATGCCGCCCGCAGCGCGCGGCTGCT
>JBQCIO010000007.1:0-9356 GCA_051953655.1 Motilibacteraceae bacterium | reverse complement strand
GGGCCATCGCGGTGGCCAGCTCCCGCGCGCAGCCCACCGGTGCGTCGGTGCCGAGCAGCAGCACGTCGAGCTCGGCGTGCGCGCGGGCGGCGACGGCGGCCGCGGCGTAGGCGGCCACGCCGTGCGCGCCGTCCAGGTCGTTCACGGCGACCACCCGGCGGTAGGCCAGCGGCGGGTCGTTGCGGGACGGGGCCCGCACCACGTGCAGCACCAGCCCCGGTCGGGCCGCGGAGAGCATCGGTGCGACGCCCAGGAGCCCGCGCGCCAGCAGGTCCTCGGGCGGCATCAGCGTGGAGGGCAGGCTCACCCACGGGGCGTCGAAGCGGTCGGCCGCGGCCAGGGCGTCGTCGAGGGACGGCGTCGCCACCTCCACCCACTCCTGCGCGCGCACCCGCCGTCCCAGCCGGTCCCTCACGCCGCGCGGCCCGACCAGCACGGTGCCGGCGCCGTAGGCCTGCGCCCGGGTGAGCGCGGCCTCGGCGGCCGAGGAGCCGTCGTAGAGGGCGACCACCGGCCGGTCGTGCGCGAGTCGCGCGCTGCTGACGGTCGTCGGGGCCTGCTGCTCGAGCATGGGCGCACCTCCCGGTCGTGCGGTCCCGCCCCAGGTGAGCGCGGCGAGCGGGGGTGCTCGGGGCAGGGGCTGTCGGAGTACCCGCAGGGGGTGGTCCCGACGCTAGGCGCGGCCTGAGACCTGGGCCAGGGACCGAAGTCACGCGGCCGGCGCGAGGAGTGACGGCGTGCCTCACGTCCGCGGCCGGAGCGGCTAGCGTGAGCCGGCGTGACGACCCCGACGACGACGGTCCCCGGCGACCTGCCCGCCGACACTGTGCAGACCGGCGACCTGCCCACGGACGACCAGGTGCTGCGCGCCCCCAAGGTGCTCCTGCACGACCACCTCGACGGCGGCCTGCGCCCGGCCACGGTCGTGGAGCTGGCGCGGGAGACCGGCTACGACCGGCTGCCCACCACCGACGTCGAGGAGCTGGGGCGCTGGTTCGTCGAGGCCGCCGACTCCGGCAGCCTGGAGCGCTACCTGGAGACCTTCGCCCACACCGTCGGGGTGATGCAGACCGAGGACGCGCTGCGCCGGGTGGCCCGCGAGTGCGCGCAGGACCTGGCCGCCGACGGCGTCGTCTACGCGGAGGTCCGCTACGCGCCGGAGCAGCACACCGAGCGCGGGCTGGACCTGGAGCAGGTGGTGGCGGCCGTCGACGCCGGCTTCCGCGAGGGGGAGGCGGCAGCCGCCGCGGCCGGGCACCCGATCCGGGTCGGCACGCTGCTCACCGCCATGCGCCACGCCGCCCGCAGCCTGGAGATCGCCGAGCTGGCGGTGCGCCACCGCGACACCGGCGTCGTCGGCTTCGACATCGCCGGGGCCGAGGCCGGCTTCCCGCCCACCCGGCACCTGGACGCGTTCGAGTACCTGCGCCGGGAGAACGCGCACTTCACCATCCACGCCGGCGAGGCGTTCGGGCTGCCCTCCATCTGGGAGGCGATCCAGTGGTGCGGCGCGGACCGGCTGGGCCACGGCGTGCGGATCATCGACGACGTCACGGTGGCCGGCGACCCCGCCGCGGGCATGTCCGTGCGGCTGGGCCGGCTGGCGCAGTACGTCCGGGACAAGCGGATCCCGCTGGAGATGTGCCCGTCGTCCAACGTGCAGACCGGCGCCGCGCCGTCGATCGCCGAGCACCCCATCGGGCTGCTGCGCCGGCTGCACTTCCGGGTCACCGTGAACACCGACAACCGGCTGATGAGCGGGACCTCGATGACCCGCGAGATGTGCCTGCTGCGCGACGCCTTCGGCTACGGCCTGGACGACCTGCAGTGGTTCACCGTCAACGCGATGAAGAGCGCCTTCATCGGCTTCGACGACCGGCTGCAGCTCATCAACGAGGTGATCAAGCCGGGGTACGCGGCGCTGCGCGCCGCATAGCCTCCGCAAGGGTGCAGCAAGTTGCTGCAAGTCCTTGCAGAGAGCGTCGGCGCGGCGATAGCGTCGCGCCCCGTGCGCCGCCTCCGCCGCCCGTCGGCTGCCCTCGCGCTGCTCGCCCTCGCGCTGCCCGTCCTCACCCTGACGGCCTGCTCGTCGGGCGGCAGCGGGAGCACCGCGGCGGCGAAGGCGGCGCAATCGGCACGCTCCGCTCCGCGCAGCGTGGTCGTCGAGCTGTTCGAGTGGCGGTTCGCCGACGTCGCCAAGGAGTGCACCGACGTCCTGGGGCCCGACGGCTACGGCGCGGTGCAGATCTCCCCGCCGCAGGAGCACGTCGTGCTGCCGGACGCCGGCTACCCGTGGTGGCAGCAGTACCAGCCGGTGAGCTACCGGATCGCGGGCCGGCTGGGGTCGCGCGACGACCTCGCGGCGATGGTGACGACGTGCCACGCGGCCGGGGTGAAGGTCTACGCCGACGCCGTCGTCAACCACATGACCGGGCAGGACGCGGGCGGGGTCGGCAGCGGGGGCACCACGTTCGAGCACTACAGCTACCCCGGTCTCTACACGCCGTCGGACTTCCACCACTGCGGGCAGAACGGCGACGACGACATCGCCGACTACTTCGACCGCACCGAGGTGCAGACCTGCGAGCTGGTGAACCTCGCGGACCTGGACACGGGTTCGCCGTCGGTGCGCGCGAAGATCGACGGCTACCTGGACGACCTGCTCTCGCTCGGCGTCGACGGGTTCCGGATCGACGCGGCCAAGCACATGGCCGAGTCCGACGTCGACGCCATCGTGAAGGGGCTGTCCCGCCCGGCGTTCGTCTACCAGGAGGTCGTCTACGGCTCCGGTGAGCCGATCACGCCCGAGGAGTACCTCCCCAGCGGCGACGTGCTGGAGTTCCGCTACGGCACCGGGCTGTCCGCGGCGTTCAAGGACGGCCTGCTGGACCACCTGTCCGACTTCGGGCAGTCGGGGCTGCTGCCGGGGGACAAGGCGGTGGTGTTCACCGACAACCACGACACCCAGCGCTCCCAGGCCGACTCGGTGCTGACCTTCCGCGACGACCAGCTCTACCGGCTGGCCAACGCGTTCATGCTCGCCTGGCCCTACGGCACCCCGCGGGTCATGAGCAGCTACGACTTCGCCTCGCCCGACGACGGCCCGCCCGGCCCCGGCGACGGCACCACGTCGCCGGTCAGCTGCGGCGACGGCTGGGTCTGCGAGCACCGCCTCCCCGAGATCGCCTCGATGGTGCTGTTCCGCAACGTCACCACCGGCACGCCGGTGACGAAGTGGTGGTCGAACGGAGCCAACGCGATCGCGTTCGGACGCCGGGACAAGGGTTTCGTCGTCATCAACCGCGAGGACACCACCCTCACCCAGACGTTCTCGACGTCGCTGCCCGCCGGCACCTACTGCGACGTCCAGCGCGGCGCGCTGAAGGACGGCGCCTGCACCGGCCCGTCGTACGTCGTCGGCAAGGACGGGTCGTTCACCGCCACCGTGGCGCCGATGCACGCGCTCGCGCTGCACGTGGGCGCCCGCGTCTGAGGGCCCGCCAACCGCGGCCCGGTGCCAACGATCACGTTGACGTGACCACTGGTCGCTTCCCGCCGTTGAATTCACGGCGGAGAGCGGTAGATCGCGGCGGGAAGCAGTGATCTTCTCAGGCGACCGAAGCCGGAAGGATCACGGCCTCGTGATCGTTCCGACCGGGCCGCCGGCCAGGGCCTTCAGCAGCGCGGCCGTCTCCGCGGCCGTGCACGCCCGCGCCCCCAGCGCCACCTGCCGGGCGACGACGCCGGCCTCGCCGCGCATCAGCGCCCAGCCGCGACGGACCAGGGTGAGGGGCGGCTTCCGCCGCTCGGCCAGGTCGCGGGCCAGCCGGCGCAGGAAGTTCTTCCACGGCCGGCGGGCGACGACGACGGCGTCGGCCAGGATCCCCAGCGCGGCGCACGCGGCCGCCACCTCCGCCGCGAAGATGCCCTCGGCCACGAAGGCCGGGTGGCCGTGCACCGAGAACGGCCGGTGGCCGACCCGCCGGCTGGTCGAGATGTCGTAGACCGGGACGTCGGCCGTGCCGCTGCGGGCCAGCCGGTCCAGGGTCGCGACGGCGGCGTCGGCGTCCCAGGTGGCCGGGTCGTCCCAGTCGACGATGCCCAGGTGCTCCTGGCGGGGCAGCGTGGGGTCGTCGCCGTCCTTGTAGAAGTCGTCGAGGTTGAGCACCGGCAGGCCGCTGGCGCGAGCCAGGCGGGTCTTGCCCGAGCCGGACGGCCCGGTGAGCAGCAGCACCCGCGCCCTCGGCGCGCTGTCGCCCGCGGCGTCGGTCGGCTGGCCCACGGGGCGGCATCCTTCCACGCCCCCCTGAGCGACCGGTCGGGGACGACCCTGAGCGGGCAGGACGCGCCGCTCCTCCCTGAGATGGAGGCCGGGCCCGAACCGGCGTGGGAGGCTCGACCCCGCACCGACGTCGGGGGACGGCGGGGACAGGGGAGGGTGGATGCCGGTCATCGAGGTCGTCGGCGCGCGCAAGGAGTACCGCCGCTGGCGCAAGCCGCCGCAGCGGGCGCTGGACGGGTTGGACCTGGTGGTGGAGGAGGGCGGCGTCCACGGCTTCCTCGGCCCCAACGGGTCGGGCAAGACAACCACTATCCGGGTGCTGCTGGGCCTGGTGAGCGCCGACGCCGGCCGGCTGCGGCTGCTCGGCCAGGAGGTGCCCGCGTCGCTGCCCGACGTCGTCGGCGGGGTGGGCGCGCTGGTGGAGACCCCGCTGTTCTTCCCGGGGTTCTCCGGCCGGCGCAACCTGCGGCTGCTCGCCCGCACCGCCGGCGTCAGCGAGGCGCGGGTGGAGGAGTGCCTCGAGATCGTCGACCTGCGCGAGCGCGCCGACGACCGGTTCAAGGGCTACTCGCTCGGCATGAAGCAGCGCCTGGGCATCGCCGCCGCGCTGCTCAAGGCCCCGCGCCTGCTCATCCTGGACGAGCCCAGCAACGGGCTGGACCCGGCCGGCATCCGCGAGGTGCGCGAGCTCATCCGGCAGCTCGGCGCCCAGCAGCACACCACCGTGTTCCTGTCCTCGCACCTGCTCACCGAGGTGCAGCAGGTGTGCGACTCGGTCTCGATCATGGCTCGCGGGCGCTGCGTGGCCTCCGGTCCGGTGGGCGAGGTGCTCGCCGCGCGCTCCACCGGCGACCTGCGGGTGTGCGTGCCCGACCCGCCCGCGGCCCGCGCGGTGCTCGAGGCCGCCGGCTGGAAGGTCACCTCGATGGGAGACGCGTGGCTGGTCTCCGGCGCCCCGCACCCCTCCGACGTGACCCGGGTGCTCGCCCAGGCCGGCCACTACCTGTCCGAGCTCACGCCGATGGCCGCCGACCTGGAGAGCGTCTTCCTCGACCTCACCTCCGACGCCGGCGCACCACCGCCCGGCCCGGCTCCGGCACCCGTCGCGCCGATCACGGAGGAGGCCCGATGACCGCCGCCACCCTGACCGGTCCGGCCGCCGAGGTCCGGACCCGCCGCCCGTCGCTGCTGGCCGCCGAGCTGCACCGGATGACCGCGCGCCGCTTCGTGCGCCTGCTGGTGATCCTCGGCGCGCTGGGCTATCTGGTGGCTCTCGTCATCGCCACCACGCAGTTCTCCAAGCCCAACCAGGCGATTCTCGACGACGCCCGGACCAAGCAGGCGCAGGTGCTGGCCGAGCAGGAGGCCGCGCGCCAGCAGTGCCTGGCCAACCCGCCCTCGCCGCTGCCGCCGGGGGTGAGCTCGGCCGAGGAGCTGTGCGGGCCGCCGCTCACCGCTGACCAGCTCCCGGTGGAGCAGTTCATCGGCAAGGCCCCGTTCGCGCTGGCGACCGAGTACTCCAACGGCGCGCTGGGCGTGGCGGCCGGCTCGGCGGCGGTCATGTTCCTCATCGGCGCCACCTACGTCGGCGCGGAGTGGTCGACCAAGACGATGACGGCGCTGCTGTTCTGGGAGCCGCGCCGGCTCAAGGTGGTGGGCACCAAGGCCCTCGTCGTCGCGGTCACCTCCGCGGTGCTGGCCGTGCTGGCGCAGGTGGTCTGGGCGGGCGCGGCCCGGTTCCTGGCCGCCACCCGGGGTGTCACCGATGTGCCGGACGGTTGGCTGGGCCAGGTGCTCGGCGTGCAGGCGCGCGGCGTCCTGCTCGTCGTGCTGGTGGCGCTGCTGGGATTCGGCCTGGCCAACCTCATCCGCAACACCGGCGCGGCCCTCGGCGTCGCGTTCGTGTGGTTCGCGGTGCTGGAGAACCTGGTGCGGGCGGTCCGGCCGGCCTGGCAGCAGTGGCTGGTGAGCGACAACGTGGGCGCGCTGGTGAGCCCGGGCGGCATCACGATCGGCTACCCGGGCACCGCCGTGGATGCGAACGGCAACGTGCAGAACTTCGTCGAGGTCCACCTGTCCAACCTGCACGGCGGGCTGGTGCTCGGGGTCGTCACCGCCGCCGTGCTGGCGGTGGGCACGGTGCTGTTCCGGCGTCGCGACCTGCAGTAGGGCATCGGCGGCGGCGATCGGCTCGTCTCCACGATCCGCTGCGGCGCGGTTCAGCACCTTGTGCTCACGCCGACGGCCCGGGCGCGCTCCGACGTCGGCGGACCGTGGTGGTGCGCTCACTGCTCGTCCTCGACCGGTGGCGGGGCGGGCGCGAAATGGCCGGCAGCGCGATCCCGGTCCCCGTCACGATGTCGGGACCTCTCCGGGCGGCCGTTCCACGGGGCTTCGGGTCTGCCTGACCACCACCTCCCTAGGAGCAGCATGTCCCTCGACCTGTCCGTCGCCGAACGGCCGGCGCCGCCGCTGGCCGACCTCGCCGCCCGGCTGACCGGCCGGCTCGTCACCGCGGCCGACCCCGAGTGGGACGTCGCGCGGATGGCGTGGCTGGTCAACGTGCCCCAGCACCCGGTGGCCGTCGTGCAGGCGGCCGGCGCCGACGACGTCGCGGCCACGGTGCGCTTCGCCGCCGAGCACGGGCTGCGGGTCGCCCCGCAGGGCACCGGGCACGGCGCCGCCCCGCTCGCCGGCCGCCTGGCCGACGCGCTGCTGCTGCGCACCGGCGCGATGCGCGCGGTGAGCGTGGACCCGGTCTCCCAGCTGGCGCGGGTGGAGGCCGGCGCCGTCTGGGCCGACGTCGTCGCCGCGGCCGCCGAGCACGGGCTGGCGGTGCAGGCCGGCTCGGCCGCCGACGTCGGCGTGGTCGGCTACGTCCTGGGCGGCGGGCTGTCCTGGCTGGGCCGCAAGCACGGGCTGGCCGCGCGCGACGTCGTCGCGATGGAGGTCGTCACCGCCGACGGCGAGCAGCGCCGGATCGACGCCGACCAGGACGCCGACCTGCTGTGGGCGCTCAAGGGCGGTGGGCCGCTGGCCGTCGTCACGGCGGTCACCCTGCGGCTGCACCCGCTGCGCGAGCTGGTGGCCGGGGCGATGTTCTGGCCGCTGGAGCGGGCCGGCGAGGTGCTGCGCGCCTGGCGGGCGTGGACCGACGCGGTGCCCGAGGAGACGATGTCGTGCGGGCGGCTGCTGCGTCTCCCGCCGCTGGAGGACATCCCCGAGCCGCTGCGCGGCGGCGCGTTCGTCGTCGTCGAGGTGGCCCACCAGGGCACGGCGGAGGGGGCCGACGGGCTGCTCGCGCCGCTGCGCGCGCTGGGCCCGGCCATCGACACCGTGGCGACCGTCCCGGTGCCCGCGTTGGCCGCGCTGCACATGGACCCGCCCGGCCCGGTGCCCGGTGCCGGCGACGGAACCCTGCTGCGCGACCTCGACGACGCCGCCGTCGACGCGCTGCTCGGCGCGGCCGGGCCGGGGGCGCCGTGCCCGCTGCTGTCGGTGGAGCTGCGCCACCTCGGCGGGGCGCTGGCCCGCGAGCCCGAGGACTGCGGTGCCGCAGGCGCGCTGGACGCGGCGTTCTCCCTGTTCTGCGTGGGCATCGCGCCGGTGCCCGAGGCCGAGCGGGTGGTGCTGGGCGCCACCGCGGCGGTCCTGGACGCGCTCTCGCCGTGGGACGCCGGCCGCTCGTTCCGCAACCTCACCGAGTCCCACCGGCCGCTCGAGCGGTTCCACGGCGAGGCCACGGTCGCGCGGCTGCGCGCGGTCCGGGCGGCCTACGACCCGACCGGGCTGGTGCTGGGCAACCACCCGACCGAGTAGGGGTGCGGGGCGCCCGGGTGGCTGTTGACCGTTCTGCGCAGGCAGGCGCCGGCGTGTCGGGTCCCTTCGGGCTCGACGCGCCGCGTCAGGCCCGGGGGTCGCCTGCGCGAACCGGACACGGGAGCCGCCGCGGCGCTCGGCTCCCGACGTCGAGGGCGCCCGCGCGGTTGGCGACGGCTGCGCGGGTAGGGGACGTCTCGCGCGCCGGAGGGTCCGGCCGCGCGGGAGGAGCTGCACGATGGCGGAGTTCGAGCGGGCGCTGGGCATGCCGGCCCCGCGCGAGATCGTGTTCGACCTGGCCTCGGACCCCACGCTGCGCGAGGACTGGATGCCGCACGGCCTGAGCCTGCAGGCGGGCGGTGACGGCTCCGGCGACGCGACCACGCAGCAGGTCCGGGCCGAGGGCCCGCTGGTGCCCGACGCCCCGCGCGACGGGTTCGTCGACGCCAGCCCGGACCAGCTGCGGCTGGAGTGGGCCAGCAAGGGCGACGGCCGCTACTCCGGCTGGCTGCAGGTCGCCGACGAGGGGGCCGGCGCGAGCGAGGCGACCATTCACCTGTCCTTCCTCGGCGACCAGGCGCAGACCCACGGCGGCCAGGCCGCCCAGGAGGTCGAGGACATGCTGGGCCAGTCGCTGGAACGGCTGCGCGCGCTGGTCGACCAGAAGGTGCAGGACGGGGGCTGAGCCCCTGCTCCCCGCGAAAGTTCCCTGCTTACCGCGACGGATCTGTCGCGGTAAGCATGGAACGATCACGCGGACGTGATCGTTCCGAAGCGGGCCCGGCCTGAGGGCTACTCGGGCAGGCCGGCCAGGATGGCCGCGCTCGCCGAGCAGCCGATCCGGGTGGCGCCGGCGGCCACCATCGCGGCGGCGTCGGCGGCGGTGCGGATGCCGCCGCTGGCCTTCACCCCGAGCCGGTCGCCCACGGCCGAGGCCATCAGCGCGACGGCCGACGTCGAGGCGCCGCCGGTGGGGTGGAAGCCGGTGGAGGTCTTGACGTAGTCGGCGCCAGCGGCCTCGGCGGCGCGGCAGGCGGCCGCGATCTCGTCGTCGGTGAGGGCGGCCGCCTCGATGATCACCTTGAGCAGGCTGCCGGACGTCGCCGCGCGGACGGTGGCGATGTCGGCCTCCACCGCGGCCCACTCGCCGGCCTTGGCCCGGCCCAGGTCGATCACCATGTCGACCTCGATCGCCCCGGCGGTGACCGCCAGCCCCACCTCGTGCGCCTTGGCCCGCGGGTCGTGGGCGCCGGAC
>JBQCIO010000006.1:0-11099 GCA_051953655.1 Motilibacteraceae bacterium | reverse complement strand
GCTCGTCCGCCGCCCCCACGCTGTGCTCCGCGGGGTACGGCCGCCCGCCGGGCCTGTCCTTCGGGTGCTCGGCGGGCCCGCTACGGTTATCGTCGACGGTCGGGGGCCGGGCGTGGCTCAGTGCCTGGTCCCGGGCCAGGGTCGGGCCCGGGACCTGGGCGGGATCCCGGAGGTCAGCCGGGGATCATCCACGACAGCACCGGGGTGGCCTGCAGGGCCACGAGGATGCACATGAAGACCAGGAACACGATGCTCCAGCCGAACACCTTCCGGAAGATGTCGCCCTCCCGGCCGGACATCCCCACGGCGGCGGCCGCGATGGCCAGGTTCTGCGGCGAGACCATCTTGCCGAGCACGCCTCCGGAGGAGTTCGCGCCGGCCAGAAGGACCTGGTTCAGTCCGGTGCTCTTCGCCGCGGCGACCTGCAGCGCGCCGAACAGCGAGTTCGACGACGTGTCGGAGCCGGTGACCGCAACGCCGAGCCAGCCGAGGATCGGCGAGATGATCGCGAAGGCGCCGCCCGCGCCGGCCATCCACTTGCCCAGGGTGGCGGTCTCACCGGAGGCGTTCATGACGTAGGCGAGCGCGAGCACAGCCATCACGGTGACGATCGCCGTGGCGAGCTGCTTGTAGGTGGCGAAGTAGACCTTCAGCGCCCGGACCGGCGAGAGGCGCAGGATCGGGATGCTGATCAGGCCGGCGATGATCATCAGGGTGCCGGCCGCGTTGAGCCAGTTCAGCTTGAACTTCACCGACGACAGCGCCTTGCCGTTGGCCCCCTCGAGGTGCAGTCCGGGCCAGTTGAAGCTGCGAGTCGGCGCGTCGAACGCGTCCTTGATGCCGGGGAGCTGGGTGATGACGAACAGCGCGATGATGATCAGGTAGGGGGCGTAGGCGCGGAGCACCTCGGTCGGGGTGTCGTGGGCTGCGGCGTCGCGGGCGGCCAGCTCGTCGACGTCGCCGGCACCGGGCCCGACCGGGTGGTCGCTGCCGGAGGCAGGGACCCCGTGGAAGCCCTCGCGGCCGGTCGTGGTGCCCGTGCCACCGCCACGGGTCGCCCCGCCGTCGGTGGTGACGGTCTCGGCGCCCACGGCCGTGGTCGTGGCCACCCGGGCGCGGGACGGCGCACGGACGTCGACGTCCTCCTCCGACTCGATGTAGGCGTTGGCCGGCTGCCAGACGCGCAGCAGCAGGACCACGGAGAGCGCACCGGCCAGCGAGGCGACGATGTCGGTGAGCTGGGTGGAGATGAAGTTGGAGGTCACGTACTGCGCGATCGCGAAGACGACGCCGCAGACCAGCGTGGCCGGGAGGGTCTCGCGCACCCCGCGGCCCTTGTCCACGATGAACACCAGCGCCATCGGGACGAACAGCGCGAGGATCGGGGTCTGCCGGCCGACCATCGAGGCGAGCGTGTGCTCGGGCAGCGAGGTGACCGTGGCGAGCGTCGTGATCGGCACGGCCAGGGCACCGAACGCGACCGGGGCGGTGTTGGCCACCAGCGCCACCGTGGCCGCCTTGAGCGGGCGGAAGCCCAGCGCGATGAGCATGACGCTGGTGATGGCCACCGGGGTGCCGAAGCCGGCCAGCGCCTCGAGCAGCGCGCCGAAGCAGAACGCGATGATGACGGCCTGGATGCGCTGGTCGTCGCTGATCTTCGCGAAGGAGCGTCGCAGCACGTCGAAGTGCCCGCTCGCGACGGTCATGTTGTAGACCCAGATCGCGTTGATGACGATCCACAGGATCGGGAAGAAGCCGAAGGCGGCGCCCTCGCTGGTGGCCAGGAGCGCCTGGCCGACCGGCATCGGGTAGATCACCACGGCGACGACGATCGCCACGGCGAGGGAGATCACGGACGCCAGCCACGCGCGCATCCGCAGGACGCCGAGCAGCAGGAACAGGGCGATCAGGGGTAGTGCCGCGAAGATCGACGTGAGGAAGAGAGATCCCGAGACGGGATCGAGGACCTGTCGGTACATCGGTCACCTCGACGCTGAGGGGATGCGGGGGGACGCAGGCGACGGCGGGGGCTGCCGGCACCTGGGGGGTCAGGCCGTGCTGGCGTTCAGGCGGTGCTGGTGTTCAGGCGGTACTGGTGTTCAGGCGGTGCTGGTGGTGCTGAGCGGTGCCTGCGACGGCGCGACGAGCGCGTCGGCGCCGAGACCACGGATGGAGGCGTCGAGGACCTCGACGGTGTGGGCCAGGGCGATCGAGGACCCGCTCCGGGAATCAGCCTGCCTCTGCAGGGAGGACGCGACCTGCATGAGGCACCCCGGGTTCGCGGTGACCAGCAGCTCGGCACCCGTGCGCAGCACGTTGCCGGCCTTGCGGTCCCCCAGCTCCCGGGCGGGCTCGGGGTGCAGCACGTTGTAGATGCCGGCCGAGCCGCAGCAGATCTCGGCCTCCGGGATCTCCCGCAGCTCCAGGCCGGGGATCTCGCGCAGCAGCGCGCGCGGCTGGGCGCGCACCCCCTGGGCGTGCCCCAGGTGGCAGGCGTCGTGGTAGGCGATGGTGACCGGCAGCGGGTGCCGCGGCGCCACGCTGCCGGCCTCGAACAGGATCTCCGAGACGTCGCGCACCCTCGAGGCGAACCGCTCGGCGCGGGCGGCGTAGGCCGGGTCGTCGGCCAGCAGCCGGGCGTAGTCCTTCATGCTCGAGCCGCAGCCGGCGGAGTTCACCACGACGTGGTCCACGCCGGCGGCGTCGAAGGTGTCGATGAGCCGGCGGGCGAACGCCTGCGCCTCGTCGTCGCGGCCGTTGTGCATGCTCAGCGCCCCGCAGCAGCCCTGGCTGGCCGGGGCGACGACGTCGAAGCCCTCGGCGGAGAGCACCCGCGCGGTCGCGGCGTTCACGCCGGGGAAGAACTCGCGCTGCACGCAGCCGAGCAGCATGCCGACGACGCCGCGGCGGGCGCCCTGGGCGGGCGTGCGCTCGGGCACCCGCTCGGGCCGCTCGAGCGGCGGCGCGAGCGCCTCCATGGCGGCCAGCGTGGGCGAGAGCCGGTCGAGCAGTCCGCTCCTGCGCAGCAGCCGGGGCAGGCCGGTGGCCTGGTAGGCCCGCAGCGGGCCGCGCAGCAGCCGCAGCCGCTTGGGATAGGGGAACACGCTGAAGATGGCCTTGCGCAGCGCCTTGTCCCCGGCCGGCCGGTCGTAGCGCCGCTCCACCTGGGCCCGGGTCGCCTCGATGAGCGCGTCGTACTGCACCCCGGACGGGCAGGCGGTCACGCAGGCCATGCAGCCCAGGCAGGCGTCGAAGTGCTGCACCATCGACGGCGTCATCGGCTCGCCCTGCAGGCCCTCGTTCATGAGGTAGATGCGCCCGCGCGGGCTGTCCATCTCCTCGCCCCACAGCAGGTAGGTGGGGCAGGTGGGCAGGCAGAAGCCGCAGTGCACGCAGTCGGCGACCAGCTCGGCCTTGGGCGGGTGGTGCGCGTCGAACGCCGGCTCGCCGGCGGGCGCCGGGGCGACGTGCACGGGTGCACCGTCGCTGCCGCGGGTGCCGGTGGTCGCGGCCACCGGGCCGGTGCCGGCGCTGGTGGTGGGGTCGGTCATCAGATGCCTCCGGCGAAGCGGCCCGGCGCCAGCCGGTGCTCCGGGTCGAATCGGTCCTTCACCGCATTCATGAGCTCCAGCCCGCGCACCGGGCCCCAGACGTCGAGCGCCTGCTTGACCGCCGCGGGTGCGTCGAGCACGACGACGTCCCCGCCCCACGCGCTGGAGCGCCGGCGGAGATCGGCCACGAGGGCCGCGACGGTGTCCGGGTCCGCCCCGGGAGCGATGGCCGCGTGCCCGGTGCCGACGAGCACCGACCCGCGGTAGGAGACGGGCAGGTGGTGCTGTGCGGAGAGGTCGTCGAGCGCGCGCAGCAGGTGCGGCAGCCCGGCGATCTCCGAGGTGAGCCGAAGCGCCACCCCTCCGGCTTCCCACGGCGCCCGCCCCCACCACTCCGGCTGCTCGTCGGCCGCACCGGCGGATGCGCCGAGCAGCTCGAGCAGTGCGCTGGTGCGGCCCTCGACACCGGGGGCGATGCCCTCGGCGGCGACCGCGAGCGTGCACGGGCCCTCGGCGGGACGGTCGAGCTCGACCGCCGCCGGCACCAGCTGCGAGTGCGCGAGAGCCTGCACCAGGCGGTGCGCCTCGCCAGGGTCGGCCACCTGCACCGACGCCACGCGGCGCGCCGCGGGCAGCGGGTGCAGGCGGAAGACGGCCTCGGTGACGACCGCGAGGGTGCCCCACGACCCGGCGAGGGCCTTGGCGAGGTCGTAGCCGGCCACGTTCTTGACCACCGTGCCGCCGGCCTTGGCCACCCCGCCGTCCGCGCGCACGAAGGTGATGCCGATGAGCAGGTCGCGCACCGCGCCGTGCGAGAGCCGCAGCGGCCCGGACGCGGCGGTGGCCACGATGCCGCCGATGCTGCCGGCGTCCTCGCCCGGCACCACCGGGTCGATGGCCAGCCGCTGCCCGGCGGGGGCGAGCGCGGCCTGAAGGTCGGCCAGGGCCATGCCGGCCTGGACCTGGACGACGAGGTCGCCGGCCGCGTGGTCGATGAGGTCGCCCATGCCGCCGGTCTCGAGCAGCAGGTCGACGCGGGGCGCGGGCGGGGCGCCCCAGCCGAGCTTGGTGCCGTGGCCGCGCGCGACGACGGTGAGCCCGTGCTCCGCGGCCGCGCGCATCACCGCGGCGGTGCCGACGGTGCCGTCCGGGCGGGCCACGAAGCGGGCGGGCACGCCGTCCACGACGTCGTCGGGACCCGCGGCCCGGGCAGCCCCCTTGGCCGCGGCGGTGAGGGCGTCCAGGAGCGCGGTCTCGCTGGCGGTGCCGGCCGTCATCAGAACACCTCCGCGACGCCGGCCTCGGCCAGCGGGTGCACGCCCTTGTGCCTGCCGGGCACCTCCCCGCACAGGCGCGGGGTCGGGAAGACCTTGCCAGGGTTGGAGATGTTGTCCGGGTCGAAGGCGCAGCGGACGAGCTGCATGGTGTCCAGGTCCTCGTCGCTGAACATGCGCGGCATGTACTTGGCCTTGTCGGCGCCGACGCCGTGCTCGCCGGTGATCGACCCGCCGTGCTGGATGCACAGGTCGAGGATCGCCCCGGAGACCTCCTCCGCGCGCTCGGCCTGGCCCGGCACCGAGTCGTCGAACAGCACCAGCGGGTGCAGGTTGCCGTCGCCGGCGTGGAAGACGTTGGCCACCCGGACGTCGCTCTCCCGGGAGAGCTCTCCGATGCGGCGTAGGACCTGCGGCAGCGCGGTGCGCGGGATCACGCCGTCCTGGACGATGTAGTCGGGGCTGATCCGCCCCACCGCGGCGAACGCGGACTTGCGGCCCTTCCAGAACAGGGCGCGCTCGACGTCGTCGACAGCGATCCGGATCTCGAAGGCGGCGTTGTCGCGGCAGAACCGTTCGACCTGCTCGAACTGGTGCTCCACCTCCACCGCCGGGCCGTCGAGCTCGACGATGAGCACGGCCCCTGCCCCACCGGGGTAGTTGCAGTGGACCGCAGCCTCGGCGGCCTCGATGGCCAGGGCGTCCATCATCTCGATCGCGGCCGGGACGACGCCGGCGCCGATGATCGCCGAGACGGCGGCACCGGCCTCGTCGGTGCTCGGGAACGCGGCGAGCAGGGTGCGCACCGTCTCCGGGGAGCGGGTGAGCTTCACCGTCACCTCGGTGCACACCCCGAGCGTGCCCTCGGACCCCACCACCACCCCGAGCAGGTCGTAGCCGGTGGGGTCCGGCGCCTTCCCGCCCAGCCGCACCGTCTCGCCGCCCGGCGTCACCAGCTCGACGCCCGTGACGTGGTTGGTGGTGAAGCCGTACTTGAGGCAGTGCGCGCCGCCGCTGTTCTCGGCCACGTTGCCGCCGATGGAGCAGACCTGCTGGCTGGACGGGTCCGGCGCGTAGTAGTAGCCGAGCGGGAGCGTCTCCCGGGTGACCTGCAGGTTGATGACGCCGGGCTGGACGACGGCGCGCTGGTTGTCCCGGTCGAGCTCAAGGATGTCGCGCATCTTCGAGGTGACCACCAGCACGCCGTCGGCGTGCGGCAGGGCGCCGCCGGACAGGCCCGTGCCCGAGCCACGCGCCACGAACGGGACCTTCGCCTCGGCGCAGGCCTTGACGACCTCCGCGACGTCACCGGTGGTCTCGGCGAGCACGACCAGGGCGGGAGTCACCTTGTAGTGCGCCAGCCCGTCGCACTCGTAGGTGCGCAGCCGCTGGTGGTCGTCGATGACCTTCTCCGCGCCGATCCGGCTGCGCAGCCGCGCCGCCAGCCCCGTGACGTCCATCGGTCTCCTCCTGCCCGTCCCGGCCGCGGCGGTCCGCCTCGGCCGTCCCGTCTGACGTCCCGACCCGCTACGGCATCCGCTCGTAGGCGGGCAGGGTGAGGAACTCGGCGAAGTCGTCGGCCACGGCCACGTCCATGAAGGTGGCCCGCGCCTGCGCGTAGTCCTCCGGCGAGCCCGGCAGCTTGGCGATCTCCTCGTCGATGATCCGCTCGACCAGGTCGCGGGTCACCGTCTCGCCGTTGTCCAGCTGCACGTCGTTGTGCAGCCACTGCCACACCTGGGAGCGGCTGATCTCGGCGGTGGCGGCGTCCTCCATGAGGTTGAAGATGCCCACCGCGCCGGAACCGCGCAGCCACGAGGCGAGGTACTGCACACCCACCGAGATGTTGTTGCGCAGCCCGGCCTCGGTGACCTGGCCGGGGGTGGCGGCGACGTCGAGCAGCTGCTCGGCGGTGACCTCCACCCGCTCGCGGCGCCGGTCGAGCTGGTTGGGCTTGTCGCCCAGCACGCCGTCGAACACCTCGCGGCAGACCGGCACCAGGTCCGGGTGCGCGACCCAGGAGCCGTCGAAGCCGTCGTTGGCCTCGCGGGTCTTGTCCTCGCGCACCTTGGCCAGGGCGACCTCGTTCACCTCCGGGTCCTTGCGGCTCGGGATGAACGCGGCCATGCCGCCGATCGCGTGGGCGCCGCGCCGGTGGCAGGTGGTGACCAGCAGCTCGGTGTAGGCGCGCATGAACGGCACCGTCATGGTCACGGCAGCGCGGTCGGGCAGCAGGAAGTCCTTGCCGCGCGTGCGGAACTTCTTGATGGCGCTGAAGATGTAGTCCCACCGGCCGGCGTTGAGGCCCGCCGAGTGCTCGCGCAGCTCGTAGAGGATCTCCTCCATCTCGAAGGCCGCGGGGTAGGTCTCGATGAGGCAGGTGGCGCGGATGGTCCCGCGCGGGATGCCGAGCTGCTCCTGGGCCTGCACGAAGACGTCGTTCCAGAGCCGGGCCTCGAGGTGGCTCTCCATCTTGGGCAGGTAGAAGTAGGGGCCGCGGCCGGCGTCCACCTGGCGGCGGGCGCAGTTGGCGAAGTAGAGCGCGAAGTCCATGAGCGCCCCGGCCACCGGCTCGCCGTCGACCAGCAGGTGCTTCTCGGGCAGGTGCCAGCCGCGGGGCCGCACGACGATGGTCGCGACCTCCTGGCCGAGCTTGTACTCCTTGCCCTCCGGCGAGGTGAAGTCGATCGTCCGGTCGAGGGCGTCCTTGAGGTTGATGTGGCCCTCGACCATGTTCGCCCAGAGCGGGGTGTTGGCGTCCTCGAAGTCGGCCAGCCACACCTTCGCCCCGGAGTTGAGGGCGTTGATGGTCATCTTGCGGTCGGTCGGACCGGTGATCTCCACCCGGCGGTCGACCAGGCCGGGAGCCGGCGGGGCCACCTGCCAGTCCCCCTCCCGGACGTCCTTGGTCTCGTCCAGGAAGCCGAGGGTGCCGCCGGCGGCGAGC
Organism: Motilibacteraceae bacterium; assembly: GCA_051953655.1. GTDB lineage: Bacteria > Actinomycetota > Actinomycetes > Motilibacterales > Motilibacteraceae > JBQCHF01. The sequence continues at coordinate 3,327 of JBQCIO010000006.1, read as the reverse complement.
TCGGCGTAGCGCTCCTCGCGCAGCGCGAGCAGCTCGCGGCGGCGCGCCTCGTGGCTGCGGTGCAGCGCGGCGATGAGCCCGAGGGCCTCGGCCGTGAGCACCTCGTCGTAGCGCTCGCCGATCGCTCCGAGGACCTCGACGCCCTCCACCTGTCCGATCGCGCCAGAGCCTGCAGCCATCCGAGCCTCCTCGAGCCTTGACGTCCCTGGTCTTCCACGATGCGGAAAGCCAGTTCTGCTATCCGGTAACCCCCGGCGCGCCAACGTAGGGAAGGCCGGTCGGGCCCGCAACACTCACCCGACCGCTCCACGACGAGCGGTCGGGTGAGGCGACGAGCGGTCGGAGCGTCAGTTGACCTGGCGGTCCCGGCCGGCCCAGTACTGCTCGCGCAGCTTGAACTTCTGGATCTTGCCGGTGGCGGTGCGCGGGATGGCGTCGCGGAACTCGACCGTGGTGGGGGCCTTGTATCCGGCCAGCCTCGCCTTGCAGTGCGCGATGAGCTCGGCCTCGGTCACCGACGCGCCGTCGGAGAGCACGACCAGCGCCTTGATGGTCTCGCCCCACTTCTCGCTCGGCACGCCGATGACGGCCACCTCCGCGACCGCGGGGTGCGAGAACAGGCAGTCCTCCACCTCGATCGAGGAGACGTTCTCGCCGCCGGTGATGATGACGTCCTTCTTGCGGTCCGAGATGGACAGGTAGCCCTCGTCGTCGATGGAGCCGCCGTCGCCGGTGTGGAACCAGCCGCCCTCGAGCGCGTCGGCGCTGGCCTCGGGCTGCTGCCAGTAGCCCTCGAGCACGGTGTTGCCGCGGGCCAGCACCTCCCCCGACTCCGAGATGCGCAGCCGGGTGCCGATGCCCGGCATGCCGGCCCGGCCGAGCCGGCGGGCGCGCTCCTCCACCGGCAGGTCGTCCTCCTCGGGGCGCCGGCGGTTGACGGTGAGCAGCGGCGAGGTCTCGGTGAGGCCGTAGATCTGGACGAACTCCCAGCCGAGCTCCTCCTCCACCCGGGCGATGGTGCGGCTGGGCGGCGGGGCGCCGGCCACCACGATGCGGGTGCGGTCACGACCGGGCACCGGACCGTCCCACGACGCCGCGGCCTCGAGCACGGAGGCCACCACGGCAGGCGCGGCGCACATGATCGTGACGCCGTGCTGCTCCACCCGGCGCAGGATCTCCGCGCCGTCGATCTTGCGCTGCACCACCTGCGGCACGCCCAGGCCGGTGAGCGCGAACGGCATCCCCCAGCCGTTGGCGTGGAACATCGGCAGCGTGTGCAGGTAGACGTCGCGGTCGGTCACGCCGACGTGCAGGGCGAAGGTGACGCCGTTGACCCAGATGTTGCGGTGGGTCAGCTGCACACCCTTGGGGCGCGCCGTGGTCCCGCTGGTGTAGTTGACGGTGGCGGTGGCGTCCTCGTCGGCCTCCCACGGCTCCGGCTCCACCCCGGGCGCGGCCAGCAGCGCGGCGTCGGACTCCTTGCCCAGCACGTAGCGGTGCTCGGCGGTGATGCCGGCCAGGGCCGCGTCGACCTCGGGGTCGACCAGGAGCACGCGGGCACCGGAGTGCTGGACGATGTAGGCCACCTCGTCGCTGCTGAGCCGGAAGTTCACCGGCACCAGCACGCGCCCCCAGGCGGTGACGCCGAAGAAGAGCTCGAGCAGCCGCGCGCTGTTCTGGCTGACCACCGCGACGCGCTCTCCCCGCCCGATGCCCAGGGCGTCGAGGCCGGCCGCGATCGAGGCCGCCCGCTGGGCCAGGTCGCCGTAGGTGACGGTGCCCAGGCCCCCGTCCTGGAAGTCCCCCGGCTCGTCGACGACGCCGGTGCGCAACGGGTAGACCGCGGCCGCCCGGTCGAGGAAGTCTGCGGTGCTGAACGGGACCTTCAACGCACTCCTCCTGCTCCGGCCGCCGGCCGCGGCCCGACTCTGCTCGGACGGAGCACCGTGCGACAGGCGCGCTGCGCTCCGCGAGCGGAGTGTGGCACGACCGGAGGGGCTGGGAACAGAGGGCAGCCCTTGTCCGACCCCCTGTCCGTGATCAAGCAGGAATGGTGAGGGGCGGCTGGTCGCCGGTCCTCCTGTGGTCGGGTCCAAGGCGGCTGTTGACGGGGACGGTCCTGCGGCGGGTCGCTTCGGGGCGGCCTGCCGCCGGTTTCTGCGGATCTTGAGGCCTGGTGCACCCTCGCTGAGCGTGCGGGTGCATCAAGATTCAAGCGGGTGCAGGCTGTTCTCTTTGCTGGCTTCGATTCTTTGCTAACTTGTGACTGAGCGAACCCTGGTTCTCATTGTTTGCGAACGAGAACTGTCAGACCCGATCCCTAGTCTCGTCTCATGGTTCACGGCCAGGCGGCACAGGAGCAGGACGTCGATTCCGACGTCCTGCCCGGCACTTTGGCCGAGTGCGTGGGGCTGACGCAGCAGCTGCGGTTCGCCGGCGAGAACCCATTGGCGCGCGGGGTGGCGGACCTGCTCAACGAGCTGGACGCGGCCACGCTTCGGATGTACGACCGGGTGCTGCTCACCGCCGCCACCAAGGCCGGGGTCGCTGCTGCCGAGGGGCGTCACCTGCGAGCGGTGGCCGGCGCGCTGCGCGCCGAGCGGGACGCCTCGCTGGGGGATGCCTCTCCGCACATCCAGGACCCGGGTCCGGAGGGCTTCGGTGAGGAGCCGATCTCGCAGGAGCATGCGGACCGGATGTGGGCCGAGTGGCAGGACCCGACCGAGATGGCCGCCCGGTGCCGGCGGGAGGAGCTGCGGCTGGGGATGCGGCTGTCCCCGGCCGGCATGTACGCGGTCGCCGAGCAGGCCCGCCAGCTCGACGGCCCTTACGTCCGGGCGCGGGAGCTGATGCTCGCGGGGGTGATGACCCGCCAGCAGTGGCACGTGCTGCGCACCTCCACCCGCGCCGTCCCCGAGGAGCAGCTGCCCGAGGTGCTGGACCTCGTACTTGCGCAGGTCGCGAACAGCACCACCAGGGAGCTGCAGCGGCACATCGACCGGGTCCTCGCGAAGGTGCTGCCAAACCGCGGCGCCCTGGAGCACGCCACGGCGCGCAAGGGGCGTCGGGTCGAGGTCTGGCACGACGAGGTCGACCAGCTCGACGCCGACGGCAACCGCATCGTCCGCGACTCCACCCTGCGCGCCGTCTCCGACCCGACCCAGGTGCACCGCATCGCCCAGCTCATCGAGGGGCACGCCCGCTGGATGCGCGACAGGGCCCGCTCCCAGGCCACGGCGACCGAGAAGGACGCGCTCCTCGCCATGCGCGCCGCCCGCAAGCAGTACGGGAACGGCTCGCGCGAGCACGCCGACGCCATCGCGGTCT
>JBQCIO010000005.1:0-4399 GCA_051953655.1 Motilibacteraceae bacterium | reverse complement strand
ACGGCGCAGAGCGACCAATGGTCACGCTAACGTGATCGTTTGCCACCGGGCCGGGAGGTGCAGGGTCAGCGGCCGCGGCCGGCGCGGTAGCGCGCCACCAGCGCCGCGGTGGAGGCGTCGGTGGCGGCGGCGGGGTCCTCGCCGGTGAGGGCGGGGACGAGGGCCTTGGCCAGGACCTTGCCGAGCTCGACGCCCCACTGGTCGAAGCTGTCGATGCCCCAGACCACGCCCTGGACGAAGGTGATGTGCTCGTAGAGCGCCACCAGCTGGCCGAGCACCGACGGGGTCAGCTTCTGCGCCAGCACCGACGTCGTCGGCCGGTTGCCGGGCATCACCTTGTGCGGCACCACCGCGGGGTCGGTGCCCTCGGCGGCGACCTCCTCGGCGGTCTTGCCGAACGCCAGCGCCGCGGTCTGGGCGAAGAAGTTCGACATGAACAGGTCGTGCACGTCGGGGCCGTCGCCGTCCGCGTCGGCCGGGTCGTGCAGCTCGTGGTTGGGCTCGACGAAGCCGATGAAGTCGGCCGGCACGATCCGGGTGCCCTGGTGCAGCAGCTGGTAGAAGGCGTGCTGGCCGTTGGTGCCCGGCTCGCCCCAGAACACCTCGCCGGTGGGAAGGGCGACGGCCTGGCCGTCCATCCGCACCGACTTGCCGTTGCTCTCCATGGTGAGCTGCTGCAGGTAGGCCGGGAAACGGTGCAGGTACTGGGAGTACGGCAGCACCGCGTGCGTCTCGGCGCCGAACAGGTCGACGTACCAGACGTCGAGCAGGCCGAGCAGCACCGGGGCGTTGGCCTCGAACGGCGCGGTGCGGAAGTGCTCGTCCATCGCGTGGAACCCGGCGAGCATCTCCCGGAAGCTCTCCGGGCCGATGGACAGCATCAGCGCCAGGCCGACGGCGGAGTCGTAGGAGTAGCGCCCGCCCACCCAGTCCCAGAAGCCGAACATGTTGGCGGTGTCGATACCGAACGCGGCCACCTTCTCCGCCGCGGTGGAGACCGCGACGAAGTGCTTCGCCACAGCCTCCGACGCCGCGTCGGAGGACAGGCCGTGCCGGGACTGCAGCCCGTCGGTCAGCCACTGTCGGGCCAGCCGGGCGTTGGTGAGCGTCTCCAGCGTGGTGAACGTCTTGGACGCGATGATGAACAGCGTGGACGCCGGGTCCAGGTCGTGCGTCTTCTCCCACACGTCGGTGGGATCGATGTTGGAGACGAACCGGCACTCGATGTCCCGGTCGGCGTAGTCGCGCAGCGCCTCGTAGGCCATCACCGGCCCGAGGTCCGAGCCACCGATGCCGATGTTCACCACGGTGCGGATGCGCTCGCCGGTGGCGCCGGTCCAGGCGCCGGAACGGACCTGGTCGCTGAAGGCGGCCATCCGGTCCAGCACCTCGTGCACGTCGGCGACGACGTCCTGGCCGTCCACGGTGAGCGAGGCGTCGCGCGGCAGGCGCAGCGCGGTGTGCAGCACCGAGCGGCCCTCGGTGGCGTTCACCTTGTCCCCGCGGAACATCGCGTCGATCCGCCCGCGCAGGTCCACCGCCTGGGCGACGTCGAGCAGCAGCCGCAACGTCTCACGGGTGGCCCGGTGCTTGCTGTAGTCGACGTGCAAGTCCGCGGCGTCGACGGTGAAGTCCTGCGCGCGGGCCGGGTCGTCGGCGAACAGCTCGCGGATGGTGGTGCCGGCCACCGCGCGGTGGTGGTCGGCCAGCGCGCGCCAGGCCTGCGTGCCGGTGACGTCGACGACGTCGGGAGCGGTCTGCGTCACGGTCACTCAGCCTTCTTCTCGATGTGGCCGCCGAACCCCTTGCGCTGCGCGGAGAGCACCTTGTTCGCGAACAGGTCCAGACCGCGCGAGGCGAAGCGCGAGTAGAGGGCCGCGGTCAGCAGCGGCGCGGGCACGCCCTCCTCGATGGCGGCGATCGACGTCCACCGGCCCTCGCCGGAGTCGCTGACCCGCCCGGCGAACTGCTCGAGGTCCGGGTCGGCCTGCAGGGCCTCCGCGGTGAGGTCGAGCAGCCAGGAGGAGATGACGCTGCCGCGGCGCCACACCTCGCTGACCTTCGCCACGTCGATGCCGTACTGGTAGTACTTCGGCTGGCTCAGCGGGGCGGTCTCGGCGTCGGCCTCGACGTCGGTCCGGCCCGCGCCGGCGCCCTTGAGCACGTTGAGGCCCTCGGCGTAGGCGGCCATGAGGGCGTACTCGATGCCGTTGTGGACCATCTTGACGAAGTGGCCCGCGCCGGCCGGGCCGCAGTGCAGCCAGCCCTGCTCCTCCGGCGTCGGCTCGCCCTCGCGGCCCGGGGTGCGCGGCGCGTCGCCGATGCCGGGGGCCAGCGAGGTGAGCACCGGGGCCAGCCGCTCCACGGCGGAGTCGTCGCCGCCGACCATGAGGCAGTAGCCGCGCTCGAGGCCCCAGACGCCGCCGCTGGTGCCGCAGTCGACGTGGTGGATGCCGCGCGGGCGCAGCTCCTCCTGCCGGTCCACGGCGTCGCGGTAGTTCGAGTTGCCGCCGTCGACGATCGTGTCGTCCTCGCCCAGCAGCGCGGCGACGTCGGCGGCGACCTTGCCGGTGATGCCGGCCGGCACCATGAGCCAGACGGTGCGCGGGGGTGCGAGCTTGGCGACGAGGTCCTCGTAGGAGGAGGCCCCGACCGCCCCCTCGGCCTCGAGTGCCGCGACGGCCTCCGACGACACGTCGTAGACGACGCACTCGTGGCCTGCGCGCGTGAGCCGGCGGACCATGTTGGCCCCCATCCGGCCCAGCCCGATCATCCCCAGCTGCATGTCCAGTCCCTTCGGTGGTGATGCCGCTGCGACGCTAGTCCGCGCCGTGCCCACTGCACCACTTGCCCTGTCCCGTACTGCGGACACCGGGCCGGACCGGCCGCTCAGCGCTCTTCGGAGTCCAGGCCGGGAAGGAGGCCGTCGTCCTCGAACGACGCCTCGTAGGGCGGGTCGTCGCGCCGCCGAGGCGCGAGCGCGGAGAGGAGCCCGACCCCGCCCAGCAGCACCAGCAGGCCGGGCACGACCCAGCGCGGGTCCAGCCGCCAGCCGTCGCCCAGCGCGGTGACCGCGCCGACGGCGGCGAGGGCGAGGAACAGCACGCCCCACACCAGCGAGGTGAGGTCCAGCTCATGACGCCGCACGGCGCACCTCCACGTTGCCGAGCCCGACGCTCAGGTCGAGCACGAGTCGTCCGGCCGACGATGCGTTGCCGCTGACGCCGTCGCTGGTCCAGCTGCGTCGGGCGTCGGTCCCCGACGTCGTGCCGCCGTCCGGCATCCGCACCTCGCCGGCGCCGGCCCGGGCGACGACGTCCACGGCGACGTCGCGGGGCACCGTGACCACCAGCTCGCCGACGCCGACGTGGACCGAGACGGCCAGCTCGCCGTCGGGGTGGACCTGGGACAGGTCGAGCACCCCGGAGCCGATGCCGAGGTCGTAGCTGGGGTCGGTGGCCGTCGCGCTGGTGGGCGCCCAGGTGCGTTCGCCGATGGTGGCCGAGCCGCCGAAGGCCGCGCGCGCCACGGTGGCGGCGGAGAGCAGCAGGGTGAGCACCAGGCCGAGGGCGATGAGCCCGCGGGCGCGGCCGGCGAAGGCGCCGACGACGAGCCCGAGGCCGGTCACGGCGAGCGCCGCGGCCAGGGCCAGCGGCCAGGCGTCGAGGTCGTGGCTGGCCGCGCCCCAGGCGGCCACCACGCCGGCGGCGAGCAGGGCCAGGGAGAAGGTGGCCCGGCCGAGCCGGCTGCGCTCGCGGCGACGGGCCGGGGGAGGCGGGACGAACGGGACGTAGGGGCCGTAGGGCGGGTAGCCGCCCGTCGGTGGGACCGCTGGGTACGGCGGGAGGTCGCCCGGCACGCCCGGGGGCACGCTGAGCGGCACGGTCTCGTTCATCGCAGTCCCTTCTGCCGTCGCTGCGGCCGGACCGGTGGGGAGCACGACGGTCTCGTCGCCGGGGGCGGAGCCGGCGGGAGCGGCCGGCGGCGCAGCGCTGTAGGCGGTGCCGGCGGCCCGGCCGAACGGGTCGGCCGGTGTCCAGCCCGGCGACGTCGGGGGAGGCTGCACGGCGCGACGACCTCCGCTGCGCACGGCGGCCACCACCGCGACCGCGAGCACGACGAGGGTGAGGAGCCCGGCGAAGCCGGGCTGACCGTTGACCCCGATCCCGAACACCCCGAACACGCTGACCCCCAGCACCACCAGCACGATCGCGCCGACCAGCCCGGCCCCGGACCGGCCGTGCAGCGCCTGCGACGCCTCCGAGCGCTCCTGCCCGTCCCCGGGCAGCAGCAGCCAGGCCAGGCCGTAGAGCAGCACCCCGGAGCCGCCGAACACGGTGAGGACGCCGACGGCCACCCGCACCAGCAGCGGGTCGACGTCGAGCCAGCGGGCCAGGCC
>JBQCIO010000004.1:0-5281 GCA_051953655.1 Motilibacteraceae bacterium | reverse complement strand
CGCTCCTTCTATCGGAACCAAGGTGCCCACGACCCACATCGGCGACGTCGAGCGAGGCCGGATCAGCGGGTGACGGCGATGTTCGTCAGGCCCTTGGCCGCGCCGACGACGGTGTTGCTCGCCTTCACGACGTTGCCGGTGCCCTTGGTGTGGATGTCGATGCCGTAGCCGGCCGCGTCCACCGTGCTGGCGTTGGCGTCGAAGACGTTGTCGTTGCCCCAGCCGGCCAGGATCACGTGCGTCTGGTAGCCCTCGAGCAGCGCGCCGCCGGGCAGGCCGGTGTTGCCCTGCACCAGGTAGCCGTTGCCGGCGATGTCCACCCACGAGTCGGCGTAGTTCGCGCCGGACAGGCCGGTGGCGTCGAAGGTGTTGCCGGTGATGACGCCGCCGGTCGTGCCCTCCTTGATGTCCACGCTCTCGGCCGTGGTGCGCACGATGTGGTTGCCCTGGATCCGGTTGCGGTCCGAGGTGTCCGGCGCGCCGCCGGTGCGCGACTGGCTGGTGGAGGACCAGTTGCCCTTGGACAGGCCCACGTAGACGCCCTCGCCGTAGCCGGGGGTGACCAGGCCGGAGTCGTGGATCTCGTTGTCGGAGACCACGTTGTCGCTGCTGAAGTTGCGCAGCAGCAGCACCTCGTCACCGGTGTGCCCGAGGTCGAGGTGGTCGAGCACGACGTGGCTGGACTCGTCGAGCACCACGGCCTTCTGCCCGTTGCGCACGGTGAACCCGTCCACCTGCACGTAGCTCGCGCGGTCCAGGTGCAGCACGTAGCCGGTGCTGGTTGAGCCGCCGTCGAGCACCGCGGCCCGGCTGCCGGTGATCCGGATCGGCGCGGTCGCCGTTCCTGAGCGGGCCAGGGTGAAGCGGCCGGCGTAGGTGCCGTCGGCCAGCACGATCGTCGTGCCCGGAATGGCCGCCTGCAGCGCGCTGGCCAGCTGCGCCGCGGTGGCCACGTGCACGGTGGGGCCGGTCGACGTCGCGGTGGTGGTGGGCGTGCTGGTGGGCGTGCTGCTGGCCGTCGCGGTGCTGGTCGGGGTGGTGGTGCCGGTCGGCGTCGCGGTGGCCGTGCTGGTCGGGGTGCTGCTGCTGGTCGGTGTGCTGCTGGCGGCCGGTGTGCTGCCGTCGGTCGACGTCGGGGCGACCGCGACGGTCGACGACGTGGCGGTGGCCGTCGGGGTGGCGGTGGCGGTCGGCGTCGCTGTGCTCGTCGGCGTGCTGGTGCTGGTGGCGCTGCGGTCCACGATCGCGGCGTCGTCCACCAGCAGCCAGCCGGTGGAGGTGATCGAGGGCCCGAAGCTCAGCGCGGTCGCGCCGGCCGGCACCGGGGCTGTGGTGAAGGCGATCATGCCCCAGCTGCTGCGGGCGGCGTACTGCGAGCCCTGGTCCCACCACTGCCAGCGGCCGGCGCCGTCGCGGTAGTAGAGGACCATCTGCGGGTGCGCGCTGGACTGGTACCAGACCGACACGGTGTACCGGTGGCCGGCGACCACGGTGGGGGCGCAGCCGGCGGTGTGCTGGTCCACCACCACCTTGCGGTTGGCCTTGGTGCGGGCCAGGGACGTGACGGAGAGGCGGGCCGAGCGGGCGCCGCTGCGCGCGGTGCTGCTCGCGGTGAGGGTGGCCCGGCCGCTGCCGACGCCGCCCTGCTGCCAGCAGGTGGCCGGCGCGGTGCCGGACCAGCCCTGCTCGAACGAGGCGTTGGTGACCGTGGTGCCGGCGGCGCTGGCGGTGCCGGTGAGGGCCAGGGTGGCCGGGGCGCCGACGGCGAGGGCGGCTGCCGCGCCGAGGGCGAGTGCGCGACCGGGCCGGCGGGAGTCCGGACGCCGGCGGGGGAGCGGGAGGGCGGCGGACGGGCGGTGCGAGCGGTGCATGAGGTGCCTTGCCTGTTCGGGGCCGCCTGCGCAGGTGGGGTGCAGAGGCCGGTGCGGAGCGATCGGACGTGCCGGCCTCGGCACGTCCGGTCCTGCATCGGCACCCCTTCGCCGCGACTGTTGGCCCCGTCCGGGTGAGTCCGCCCACGGTCCCGAACCCTCAGGAACGACCCCTGCCATACAGAACCTCGGGCACACGAGAACGGGGCCGGTCCCCCTCCATGAGGGACCGGCCCCGTTCGGGCCTTATCGGGCGCGCGCACCCGCGGGCTGGTTCAGGCGGTGGCCTTCTGCAGGTTCTCGTCCAGCGCGGCCAGGAACTCCTCGGTGGTCAGCCAGGGGCTGTCCTTGCTGATGAGCAGCGCGAGGTCCTTGGTCATCTTGCCGCTCTCGACGGTCTCGACGCAGACCCGCTCGAGGGTCTGCGCGAAGTTCGTCACCTCGGGCTGGTTGTCCAGGGTGCCGCGGTGCTTGAGACCACCGGTCCAGGCGAAGATCGACGCGATCGGGTTGGTCGAGGTCGGCTTGCCCTGCTGGTGCTGGCGGAAGTGACGCGTCACGGTGCCGTGCGCGGCCTCGGCCTCCACCGTCCTGCCGTCCGGCGTCATGAGCACCGAGGTCATCAGGCCCAGCGAGCCGAAGCCCTGCGCCACGGTGTCGGACTGCACGTCGCCGTCGTAGTTCTTGCAGGCCCAGACGTAGCCGCCCTCCCACTTGAGCGCCGCGGCGACCATGTCGTCGATGAGGCGGTGCTCGTAGGTGAGGCCGGCGGTCTCGAAGTCGGCCTTGAACTCGGTCTCGTAGACCTCCTGGAACACGTCCTTGAACATGCCGTCGTAGGCCTTGAGGATCGTGTTCTTGGTGGAGAGGTAGACCGGGTAGTTGCGCGAGAGGCCGTAGCGCAGCGAGGCGCGGGCGAAGTCGGCGATGGACTGCTTGAAGTTGTACATGCCCATGACGACGCCGCCGTCCTCGGGCATCTGCACGACCTCCATCTCCACCGGGGCCGAGCCGTCGGCGGGGGTGTAGGTGAGCGTGACGGTGCCGGCGCCGGGGACCTTGAAGTCGGTGGCGCGGTACTGGTCGCCGTGGGCGTGGCGGCCGATGACGATCGGCTTGGTCCAGCCCGGCACCAGCCGCGGGATGTTGCTGATGATGATCGGCTCGCGGAAGACGACGCCGCCGAGGATGTTGCGGATGGTGCCGTTAGGCGAGCGCCACATCTTCTTCAGGCCGAACTCCTCCACCCGCGCCTCATCCGGGGTGATGGTGGCGCACTTCACGCCGACGCCGAACTCCTTGATGGCGTTGGCGGCGTCCACGGTCACCTGGTCGTCGGTGGCGTCGCGGTGCTGGATGCTCAGGTCGTAGTAGCGCAGGTCGACGTCGAGGTACGGGTGGATCAGGCGGTCCTTGATGAACTGCCAGATGATCCGGGTCATCTCGTCGCCGTCGAGCTCGACGACCGGCCCGGCAACCTTGATCTTGGCCATCTGCGGTCAGGCTCCTCTCGAGTGTGCCGCCGGACACCCTAACCGGGCGCCGGGGCGCGGCTCACGCCCGGCCCGGGCTGGTGGTGTCCGCCTCCGCCGGGGTTGCTAGCGTCGCCACCGGTCGGACTGTCGTCGTGATCACCAGCCAGCGCGAAGGAGCGTGTCGTGAGCAAGTCCCCCGTGAAGGTCGCCGTCACCGGCGCGGCCGGGCAGATCGGCTACAGCCTGCTGTTCCGCATCGCCAGCGGCGCGCTGCTCGGCCCGGACACCCCGGTGGAGCTGCGGCTGCTGGAGATCACTCCGGCGCTCGGCGCGCTCGAGGGCGTCGTCATGGAGCTCGACGACTGCGCCTTCCCGCTGCTGGCCGGCGTGCAGACCGGCGACGACCCCAACGTGATCTTCGACGGTGCCAGCCTGTGCCTGCTCGTGGGTGCCCGCCCGCGCACCAAGGGCATGGAGCGCGGCGACCTGCTCTCGGCCAACGGCGCGATCTTCACCGTGCAGGGCAAGGCCATCAACGACCACGCCGCCGACGACGTCCGCGTGCTCGTGACCGGCAACCCGGCCAACACCAACGCGCTCATCGCCATGAGCAACGCCCCCGACGTCCCCCGCGAGCGCTTCTCCGCGCTGACCCGCCTGGACCACAACCGGGCCATCGCGCAGCTGGCGCAGAAGACCGGCGCCGCGGTCACCGACGTCAAGCACATGACGATCTGGGGCAACCACTCCGCCACCCAGTACCCCGACATCTTCCACGCCGAGGTCCGCGGCCAGAACGCCGCCGAGGTCGTGAACGACCAGAAGTGGCTGGAGGAGGACTTCATCCCGACGGTGCAGAAGCGCGGCGCGGCCATCATCGAGGCGCGCGGGGCGTCGTCGGCGGCCTCGGCGGCCAACGCGACCATCGACCACGCCCACGACTGGCTGCTCGGCACCGCCGCCGGCGACTGGGTCTCGATGGCCGTCCCGTCCGACGGCTCCTACGGCGTCCCCGAGGGCCTGATCTCCTCGTTCCCGGTCACCACCTCCGGCGGCAACTACGAGATCGTCCAGGGCCTGGAGATCGACGACTTCTCCCGCCGCCTCATCGACGCCAGCGCCGCCGAGCTGGCCGACGAGCGCAGCGCCGTCAAGGAGCTCGGCCTCATCGGCTGAAGGCCGGTCCGCTTCTGCGTGAGGGGTCCCCTGACCTGCTACTTGGCGGGTCAGGGGACCCCTCGCGTATGTGGTCGCGCATAGCGGGCCGCCGCGGTCCTGCGCATCACGGTCAAGGGCGCTGGTGACGGGAGCAGCCCGGCGCGGGGTGGCTCCCGCCGCCCTCCGCGACTAATGATCGCCGGGATTGGGTGAAGGGCACCTTCATGCGAACCTATTGGCCAAAAGCGCCCTTCATCGCCCAGCCACGAAGCCTGCCGCACCCGGCAGCCCGAGCTGGCCCCCCACCCGCTGCCGCCGTCACCAGCGCCGTCGACCTTGGGAGGCGGGACCGCAGCCGAGAGACCGACGCGACGCCGAGCGCGAGCCGCGGCGCCAGCGTTACCGCGGCCGCGGCACCGTGATCGTCAGCAGCGTCGCCCCCAGCGCGAGCGCGAGCAGCGCGGCGACGTCGAGCCCCCGCGAGCGCACCGCCAGCAGCCCGGCCAGGCGGGTGGGGAGCACCGCGCGCAGGGCGGCGGCGCCCCTGAGGGTGAGCGAGAGGACCGCGGAGCAGACCCGGAAGCGGTCGATCACCGCGAAGCCGAGGGCGACGCCGACGCCGGCCACCACCAGCAGGTAGGCCGGGCCGACCGGGCGGGCGACGTGCGGGCGCTCGCCGCGGGGCATCGGCGCGGCGACGTGGCGGGGGGTGACGGAGGGGCCGGGGAACGGCGCCGCGGTGGCGCCGGACCCGCCCACGTAGTCGGGCGGAGCGCT
>JBQCIO010000003.1:0-11943 GCA_051953655.1 Motilibacteraceae bacterium | reverse complement strand
GGCGGCACGCTGGTGCTCAGCGTGCCCGGCTACCAGCACCGGCTCGGGCCGTGGGACGAGATGGTGGGGCACTACCGCCGGTACGACCCGCCGGTGCTCGCCGAACGGCTGCGCGCGGCGGGGCTCACCGGCGAGCGGGTCGTCCACTACGGCTTCCCGGTGGGCCTGGCCCTGGAGACCGCGCGCAACGTGGTGGCCCGCCGCCGCGCCGGCACCGCGGTGGAGGGGGCGGCGCCAGGTCAGGAGCAGGAGCGCACCGCCACCAGCGGCCGGCTGCTGCAGCCGGCCCGCCCGCTGGCCGCGCTGGCCATGCGGGCGGCAGCTGCTCCCTGGCGCCCGGTGCAGCGGCGCTTCCCGGACCGCGGCATCACGCTCGTGGCGGTCGCCCACCGTCCGTAGGAGAGGCGTCGGCAGGGGAATCGGCCGTCGACGACGGCACCGGCACCGCCGGGGAGCGGTCCAGCAGCCAGGCCACGCCGGCGAGCAGCCCGTCGGTGACCGCCAGCAGGAACCGGGACACGAGCGCGATCGCCACCGCGGCGTTCGCCGGCAGCACGGTGCCGAGCGCGGCGGTGAGCGCCACCTCGCGCACGCCGGCCCCCGCGGGCAGCAGCACCACCAGCACTCCCGCGCAGAAGGCCAGCGCGAACCCGCCGACGGCAGCCGGCAGCGACCTGCCGGCCGGGGCGCCGAGGTCGACGGCCAGCACCCAGACGTGAAGGCCTGCGGCCACCCAGAAGGCGAGCAGCCACAGCGTCACCACGGCGATGCCGCGCCCGGGCAGCGGCTGCTCCAGCGGCGGGCGGCGCAGCAGCCGCAGCGCCAGGCCCAGCGCGCCGTTGAGCACCCGCGGGTGCAGCACCACCACGCCCACCCCGGCGGCCACGGCCACCAGCCAGGGCACCGCCGAGGCGCCGTGCGCGGCCAGCGCCGGGAGCCCGGCCAGCCCCACCAGACCGCCGACCACGATGCTCAGCCCGACGGTGATGACGAACGCCAGCGCGGTGCGGGTGCGCGGCACACCGAGGGCCCGCCCGAGGCGCATCTGGACCACGACCGGCCAGACCGAGCCGGGCACGTACTTCCCCAGCTGGGACACGAAGAACAGCCGGGCGGCGGGCCGGACCGGCACCGGCGAGCCGAGGTCGGCCAGCACCCGCGCCCAGGCCGCACCGGAGCACGCCACAGCCACCACGGCCAGGACCAGGGAGGCGACCACCGCTCCGGCGTCGAGCCGCCCGAGCTCGTGCGCGACCTCGCTCCACCGCCCGCCCAGCGCCACCGCGAACCCGGCGACGACGAGCACGAGCAGGCCCCAGGTGAGCAGCCGGCTGCGCAGCGCCGGCCGCACCGGCTGCTCACCTGTCGGCTGCTCGGGCGTCACCTCGCGCTGCTCGTCGGGCGGTTCACTCGCCCCGGCTGCGCACGATGAGATCGGCCAGCAGCGCGACCGACCCGATCAGCAGCCCGGTGACGATGAGCAGGATCGAGTTGGCCGGCACGTAGAACAGGTGCCGGATCTGGTCGAAGGTGAGCGCCTTGAGGATGCCGATGCCGAACAGCCACAGGGCGAGCGGCATGAGCACCTTGAGCGGGTTGAAGTACATGACCATCCGCAGCACCTGGAGGATGTAGCGGTAGGCGTCGCGGAACGGGTGGAACTTGGACTCCCCGGCCCGCTTGGCGTAGTCGATCGGCACATAGGCCAGGCCGTGCTGGTTCTGCAGGAACGCCAGCGTGATCGTGGTGACGCAGGAGAACCCCGGCGGCAGCAGGCGCAGGTAGGGCAGCGACACGTCCCGGCGGAAGGCGCGCAGGCCGGAGTTGAGGTCCGGGATCGAGGTGCTGGCCAGGTACTCCGCGGTCTTGCGGATGACCCACTTGGCCGGCACCCGCAGCAGCTTGTGCGTGCCCTGCTCGGAGGTGCGCGCCCCGACCACCTGGTCGATGTCGGGGTTCTCCTCGAGGAAGCGCACCAGCTCGGGGATGCGCTCGTTCGGGTAGGTCATGTCCGCGTCGGTCCACACGACCACGCGCCCGCGGGCCTCCTGGGTGCCGATGCGCCGGGCCGTCCCCGAGCCGCCGTTGCGGCTGAACGGCATCAGCCGCATCCGCGGGTACTGGCCGCGCACCGAGTCCAGCCTGGCCAGCGTGCCGTCGGTGGACTTGTCGTCGATGACGAGCAGCTCGTAGGAGTAGCCGCTGGCCTCCATCGCCGCCGTGATCCGCTCGAGCTCGAGCAGCACGTGGTCCTGCTCGTTGTAGCAGGGCAGCACCACGGTGACGTCGAGCCGCGGCCGGCGCTCGCGCTCGTCCGCCCGCGACTCGGCCCCGACGACGGGGGCGTCGCCGGGCAGGGGGCCGGGGTGCACGTGCTCGTGCGGCTGGAGGCTCACTGGGCGGATCGTACCCAGCCGGCGGCGTCCTTCCTCCTGCCTCGTCCCGCTCCTGCCGGGGCCTTCCGGCCCGGCGCCGCCGGCCGCCCGGCTACGGTGGCCCGGTGCGCGGGATCATCCTCGCCGGGGGCACGGGCACCCGGCTCCATCCGGTCACCTCGGCCGTGTCCAAGCAGCTGCTGCCGGTCTACGACAAGCCGATGGTCTACTACCCGCTGTCGACGCTCATGCTGGCCGGCATCCGTGAGGTCCTCGTCATCACGACCCCCGAGGACCAGGCGCAGTTCCAGCGCCTGCTCGGTGACGGGTCGCACCTGGGCCTGGACCTGCGCTACGCCGTGCAGCCCCGGCCCGAGGGCCTGGCGCAGGCGTTCCCCATCGGCCGCGACTTCATCGGCGACCAGAGCGTGGCCCTGGTGCTCGGCGACAACCTGTTCTACGGCGCGGGATTCGGCCGCAGCCTGAAGGACTCGCGCGACCCGGAGGGCGGGCGCATCTTCGCCTACCACGTGTCGGACCCGCGCGCCTACGGCGTCGTGGAGTTCGAGGACGGCGGCAAGGTCCTCAGCATCGAGGAGAAGCCGGAGAAGCCAAAGTCCAGCTACGCGGTGCCCGGGCTCTACTTCTACGCCAACGACGTCGTCGAGATCGCGGCCGGCCTCACGCCCAGCGCCCGCGGCGAGCTGGAGATCACCGGCGTCAACGACGCCTACCGCGCCCAGGAGCGGCTCCGGGTCACCGTCCTCGACCGCGGAACCGCCTGGCTGGACACCGGAACCTTCGACTCGATGGTGCAGGCCTCGGAGTTCGTCCGGGTGGTCGAGCACCGGCAGGGCCTGAAGATCGGCTGCGTGGAGGAGGTCGCCTGGCGCGAGGGCTTCATCAGCTCCGCGCAGCTGGCCGAGCTGGCCGAGCCGCTGCTGAAGAGCGGGTACGGGCAGTACCTGCTCGACCTGCTCGAGCGGGCGGGCTGAGCATGGACGTCCGCGCGCTCGACATCGCCGGTGCGTTCGAGCTGACCCCGCGGGTCTTCCCGGACGAGCGCGGCCGGTTCCTGGAGACCTACCGCGCCGAGGTGCTCGCGGAGGCGGTCGGGCACCCGCTGGACCTCGCGCAGGCCAACTGCTCGGTGTCGTCCCGCGGCGTGGTGCGCGGCGTGCACTTCGCCGACGTCCCGCCCAGCCAGGCCAAGTACGTCACGTGCCTCTCCGGCGCGGTGCTCGACGTCGTGGTCGACATCCGCGTGGGCTCTCCGACGTTCGGCCGGTGGGACGCGGTGCGCCTGGACGACGTCGACCACCTGGCGCTCTACCTGGCCGAGGGGCTGGGGCACGCCTTCATGGCGCTCACCGACGCGGCCGTCGTCAGCTACCTGTGCTCCGCGGCGTACAACCCGCAGCGCGAGCACGGGCTGCACCCGCTCGACCCGGCGCTGGCCCTGCCCTGGCCCGCCGACGTCGAGCCGCTGCTGTCCCCGAAGGACGCCGCCGCGCCCACGCTCACCGAGGCGCTGGCCGCCGGCCTGCTGCCGAGGTACGAGGACTGCCTCGCGCTCTACGCCGAGCTGGGCGCCCCTCGGACGACGGGCTAGATCACCTGCGGGTCGCCGCTGTCGGCCACCAGCGGGCGGCCCGCGGCCACCCAGGCGTACATGCCGCCGTCGAGGTTGGCGGTGTCCCAGCCCTGGGCGTTGAGCCAGGCGACGGCCTGCGCCGACCGGCCGCCGACGCGGCACACGACCACCACCGGTCGGTCGTCGGGCACCTCGTCCAGGCGGGCCGGCAGCTCCGCGAGCGGCACGTGCAGGGCGCCGGGCGCGTGACCGGCGGCCCACTCGTCCGGCTCGCGGACGTCCACGAGGACGACGTCGTCGGGCACCTGCGCGGCGCTGACGGTGGGGATCGGGGGCATCGAGGGCGGGAACACGGGTCATATGCTGCCCTGCCCGCGCCGGTCCTTCGTGCGCCGGTCCTTCGTGCACGGGGACGTCGGCGCACCGCTCAGGGGGAACCGCGCGCTCCGGCGGCGCGTCCGAGTGCGCATGGGGCCTGCGAGCAGGGGATCCGCGCGTCCGGCGCGTCGCCCGACGAGGCGCATCGCCGCGCTGCTGGCCCTGCCCCTGCTGCTCGCAGCCTGCGGCGGTGGCAGCGGCACGGTGGGCGCCGGCCCGAGCCCGTCGGCGAGCCCGTCGTCGAGCACCCCGGCCGGCACCCGGCTGATCGTGACCGTCCATCCCGGACCGGGGCGTCCGCCCAGCACGTGGACCCTCACCTGCGACCCGCCCGGCGGCACCCACCCCGCCGCGGCGGCCGCGTGCGCCGCGCTGGCCGCGGCCGCGCCCGACCCGTTCGCCGAGGTGCCCGCGGGCACCATGTGCTCGCAGATCTACGGCGGCCCGCAGACCGCCACGGTCACCGGCACCTACCGCGGGACCCCGGTGCAGGCGCGCTTCTCCCGCACCGACGGCTGCCAGACCGCGCGGTGGGACCGGCTCGCGCCGCTGTTCTCGCCGGGACAACCAGTCAGCCGGTGAGCCGCGGAGCACCGGCGGCAGCAACACACGCACCGTCCGACACACTGGCCCGGTGACCACGCCCACGGGGAGCTCCGCCGCGCCGTCGCCGGGCGGCGTCGCGGACGTCGACGTCGTCGTGCTCGGCGCCGGGACCGGCGGCCTCGGGGCTGCGAGAGGGGTCAAGCGGGCCGGACGCAGCGTGGCGCTGGTCGAGGCCTTCCGCCCGGGCGGTGACTGCACCTGGTTCGGCTGCGTGCCGAGCAAGGCCCTGCTGGAGACGGCCCGGACGGTGCACCGGGCGCGCAGCTCCGCGGACCGTGGCGTGCGCGGCGAGGTGACCGCCGACGTCGGAGCGGTGCTGGCCCATGCCCGGGAGGTGCGCGAGACCGTCTACGAGGACGAGTCGCCGCGGGTGCTCAAGCGGCAGGGCATCGAGCTGGTCGAGGGGCGGGCCCGGTTCGTCGCTCGCGACGTCGTGGAGGTGACCGGGCCGGACGGCAGCGTGCGCCGCCTGCGCGGGCGACGGTTCGTGCTCGCCACCGGCGGCCGGGCCCGGGTGCCCGACGTCCCCGGCCTGGCCGAGAGCGGCTACCTCACCAACGAGACGGTCTGGGACCTGGCCGAGGCGCCCGGGCACCTGGTGGTGCTGGGCGGCGGGCCGATCGGCTGCGAGCTCTCCCAGGGGTTCGCCCGGCTGGGGGTCCCGGTGACGCTGGTGCAGTCCCAGCCCCGGCTGCTGCCCCGCGACGACGCCCGCGCGGCCGACGTCCTGCTCGAGGTGCTGCGCCGCGAGGGCGTCACGGTGCACCTGGGGGCGCGGACCGAGCGGGTGGAGCGGACCGGCGGCGACGTCGTCGTGCACCTGTCCGGCGCCGGGCAGGTCGGACCACAACAGATCAAGGGCACCCACCTGCTGGTCTCGACCGGCCGGACTCCCAACACCGAGGACCTCGGCCTGGACCTGGCCGGCGTGCGGCTCGACGCCGCCGGGCGGGTGGACGTCGACGACCGGCTGCGCACCAGCGCCGAGCACGTGTGGGCCGTCGGCGACTGCGCCTCCGCGCTGACCTTCACCCACGTCGCGGACGACCAGTCCCGGGTGGCCGTGCGCAACCTGCTCTTCGACGACCGCTCCGGCCGCTTCGCCAAGCCCGACGCGCTGCCCACCCGCTGGCACGACGAGCACGTGCCCTGGGTGACCTTCACCGACCCCGAGGTCGCGCACGTCGGCGTCACCGAGGCCCAGGCCGCCGAGCGCTGGGGCGACCGCGCCCTGGTGGCCCGGGTGCCGATGCGCCTGGTCGACCGCGCCCGCTGCGCCGGCGAGACCGACGGCTTCGTGCAGCTCATCGCCGGGCCACCGCGGCTCGGCGTCGGCGCCCTGCGCCCCCTGGTCGGCATGACCGCGGTGGCCCCGGTGGCCGGCGAGCTACTGGCCCCCGGCGTCCTGGCGGTCCGCCAGGGAACCCCGGTGGCCCGCCTGGCCCAGGCCACCGCCGCCTACCCGACCTGGTCGGTGGCCACCCGGATCGCCGCCGCCATGTTCTTCGGCGGCTACGCCGGGCTGAAGGCGCGGCCCCCGCGCGCGGACTGAGATCCCCGGCTGGTTCGGGGGTGAGGGTGACCTTCAGTCACAGAGAGGGAGTGAGGGTCACCCTCACCCCGTCCGTGCGGGCCACCGGCGGTCTGCCCGTCCGATGAAGGGCGCTGGTGACGGGGGAGCCAGGCGCGGGGAGGCTCCGGCGGCCCACCGGCGGTCTACCCGTGCGATGAAGGGCGAGTTTGTCCCATAGGTTCGTACGAAGGGTCCCTTCACCCAATCGCTCAGCGGTGACAGACCGCGGGCCGGCCGCCGGGGCCGACCACGCACCTGCTCCCGCCGTCACCAGCGCCGTTGCCCGTGCACATGCTCCTCCGCCGGCCGCCGACGCCGCCCGGGGTCCGCCCCACGACCGCGCGATGGCTGGCCCCTCAGCGCCCCACCTCCACCAGCCGCTCGCTGCGCGGCCGGGAGGGCACGACGTAGGCGTCCCAGCTCTCCACCGGCGGGGTGAGCACGCCCTCGGCGTGCGGGATGACGTGCAGCCCGAGGCAGCGGCCCTCCAGGCCGAGCCCGCGCAGCCGGTCCGCGCGCGGGGAGTCGCCCAGGCGCAGCCGCAGCGACGGCCGCAGCCGGGACACCGACATCTGCTCGATACGCAGCATCCACCAGGCGCCGAGCAGGCGGCCGTCCTTGGCGGTCACCGACTCCAGCCGCACCCGGCTGCCGGTGTAGGGCCGTGCCCGGCGCACCTGCGCGTCGAGCTCGAGCACCAGCCGGCCCTCGTGCAGCCAGCGCACCTCGGCCGACGTCGCGGTCACCCGGACGTCGAGCTCGGCGACCTCGCTCGGGAAGCCGAAGACCTCGACGTCGACGTCGCGGGCGTGCGGCGAGCTGACCGGCATGTCGACCGTCCACCAGGCGCCGCTGCCGGCGAGCGCGGGGACCACCCCCTGCCCCCCGCCGTCCACGCGGACCGGAACCCCCACCATGAGCTGCTGGTGCGGACCGAGGTCACCGCCGCGGAGGTCGCTGGCACTGAGCCACACGAAGGTCCGCCCCGGCAGCACCTGCACCGGGCGCAGCCGCGGCGAGGGGAGCAGCGCGCGGACGGCCGAGAGGGGTGCCAGGAGGACCACCATGACCGACGCGACGTCGGGGAAGAAGATCGGGGCCGGCACCCCGCCGGCCACCTCCATGCCGGCCTGCTCGACCCCGACGAACAGCTCGCCGCTGCGCACCTGCCCCACCCGCTCGTGCTCGCCCATCGCGAACGCCCCCTTCCGCCTCGACCCTGCTCCGGGCAGGCACGGACGGGAGCGGCGTGCGGGAGCGCCGATCGGCGGTGGCGTGCCACCGTGGGTGGGTGCCCGACGCGACGGACGACGCGCTGACCACCCACTGGCCGCTGTTCGGGCTGCGCCTGCGGTGCGATGCCGTCCGGCTGCGCCCGGTGCGCGAGGCCGACCTGCCGCACCTGGCCGCCGTCCAGCCCGACGACGCCGAGCACGACCCGAGACCGGGCGTCCTGCCGTGGCAGGACCTCGCCGAGCACCGGCGGCGCCTGCTCTACCAGGGCTACTGGCGCTCCCTGGGCACCTGGTCGCCGTCCTCGTGGTGCCTGGACCTCGCCGTCGAGCTCGATGGCGACGTGGTCGGGGTGCAGGCGCTGGAGGCCGAGGGCTTCCCGGTCCTGCGCACCGTGGACTCGCACTCCTGGCTGGTGCCGGCGGTCCGCGGCCGCGGCGTCGGCGTGGCGATGCGGACGGCGGTGCTCGCGCTGGCGTTCGACCACCTCGGCGCGCTAGCGGCGATCACCTCGGCCCGCACCGACAACGGCGCCTCGCTGGGCGTCTCCCGGCACCTGGGCTACCGGGACAACGGCGTGAGCCTGAGCGACTCCCCGACCGGCCCCACCGAGCTGACGCACCTGCGGCTGACGGCCGAGCGGTGGCGCGCGTCCGGGCAGGGTCGCGCGGTCGACGTCGAGGGGCTGGAGCCGTGCCTGCCCTGGTTCGGGCTGCCGGTCGCTACTTGAGCAGCCGGGACAGCCGCCGGTCGGCGAGCACCTGGCCGCCGGTCTGGCAGGTGGCGCAGTACTGCATGGAGCGGTCGGCGAAGGAGACCTCGCGCACGACGTCGCCGCACTCCGGGCACGCCTCACCGGTGCGCCCGTGCACCCGCATCCCGCTCTTCTTCTCCGCCTTGAGGCTGCCGGTAGCCAGGCCCCGGCTGCGCTCCACCGCATCGCGCAGCGTCTCGACGATCGCGGCGTGCAGCGTGCGCACCTCCTCGGCGGTGATGTTCCCGGCGGGCTTGAACGGCGAGAGCCGGGCCACGTGCAGGACCTCGTCGGAGTAGGCGTTGCCGATGCCGGCCACCACCGACTGCTCGCGCAGCAGGCCCTTGACCTGGGTCCGGTTGCCGGCCAGCAGCGCCGCCAGGGCGTCCACGGTGAAGGCCTCGCTCAGCGGCTCGATCCCGAGCCGGGCCACCTGCGGCACCTCGCCGGGGTCGCGCACGCACCAGACGGCCAGGCCCTTCTTGGTGCCGGCCTCGGTCAGGTCGAAGCCGCTGCCGTCGTCGAGGTGCAGCCGCAGCGCGAGCGGCCCCTTGCCCGGCCGCGGCGGCGCCGGCGGCAGCGCGTCCTTCCACTGCAGCCAGCCGCCCCGGGCCAGGTGCATGACCAGCCAGAGGCCGTCGACGTCGAGGCACAGGAACTTGCCGCGCCGCTCGGCCCCGGTCACCCCCAGCCCGCCCAGGCTGGTGACCGGCGGGTCGAACGTCTTGAGCACGCTGATCGCGGTGACGTCGACGCGTGCGACCACCCGGCCGACGGCGCGCTCGCGCAGCACCCCGACCAGGGCCTCCACCTCGGGCAGCTCCGGCACGCCCCCATCCTGCCCCGCGACGGCCACCGGGGGTCGACCGTTGTGCGCAGGCGCTGATCGGCCGGCTTGAAGGTGTCGGCGGACGAAAGGGACGGACACGCCGGGCGGGCGAAGGAGCGCCTGCGCACAACGGTCAAGGGCCGGGCGGTGGGACGCCCATCGGTCCGGACCCGGAGCGGTCAGGCCAGGCCCAGCGCGTGCGCCTCCTCCCACAGCTCCTCGCGCACCGAGGGGTGGGCGCACTGCTCGATGAGAGCGGCGGCCTGCGAGCGCTGGTCGTGGCCCCACACCTCGGCGGTGCCGTTCTCGGTCACCACCGCGGAGTGCTGGAAGGAGGTCACCGGCTCGTCCACCAGCGGCACGATCGTGGAGCAGTCGGCCCGCGGGTGCCACGACCGCAGCGCGATGAGCGCCTGGCCGCCGCGGGAGTGCAGGGCGCCGACGATGAAGTCGGTCTGGCCGCCGAAGCCGGAGTAGATCCGGGCGTTGATCCGCGAGGCGTTGGCCTGGGCGAACAGGTCGACCTGCAGCGCGGTGTTGACCGACGTCATGGCCCGGTTGCGGGCGATGAGCGCCGGGTCGTTGGTCTTCTCGGTGCGCAGCAGCCGCACCCGCGGGTTGCGGTCGATCCAGCGGTAGAGCTCGGGGCTGCCGAACACGAACGACGTCGTCAGCACGGCATCCGGGTCGAGCGCGCCGGCGGCGTCCAGCGCGAGCACGCCGTCGCTGAACATCTCGGTCCACACCCGCAGCCCCCGGCGCCCGGTGAGCCCGAGCAGGACCGCGTCGGGCACCGCGCCGATGCCCAGCTGCAGGGTGGCGCCGTCGCCGACCCGCGCGGCCACCCGCTCGCCGATGGCCAGGGACAGCTCGTCGGGGGGCGCCGACCCCGGCGAGGCCAGCGGGGCGTCCACCTCGACGGCGTAGTCGACGTCCTCCAGGGACAGCACCCCGTCGCCGTAGGTGTACGGCATCTGCGGGTTCAGCTGCGCCACCACGATGCCGCCGCGGGCGCGCACCGCCTCCACCGCGGCGGGCAGCACGTTGACCTCCGTGCCGAGGCTGACCGTGCCGTCCACCGGGACCGACGTGTGCAGCAGCACGACGTCGGGGACCAGCGTGGTGCCGTAGAGCAGGGGCACCAGCGAGAGCCGCGAGGGCACGTAGGACAGCCGCGGGCTGCGGCGCATCCCGGCCCCCACGAAGCTCGTCTCCAGCGTGACCCCCTCGCGGTCCGGCAGCCCCGGCTGGGCGTTGAGGGCGTTGAGGACGTACCGCGGCAGGGCGCCGTCGAGCACCTTCACCAGCTCGTGCGGAGTGGCGAAGTTGCCGCTCACGACGACGCGGGGGGTGCTGGACAGGCTGGCCGGCAGGGCGGCCAGGAGGTCGGCCAGCGCGGCCGGGGACACGAGCTTCACGCGGCTCACTCTGCCGGTGACGCACCGCCACCGCCACGGCCCGAAGTCCCTTGATCCGGCCCGATCCCGGCCGAGGCAGGCCAGCCCGTCACGGCACGAGGAAGGCGGCGAATCGGGCCTCACCGGCCGCAACGGACCTCGTGCCCGAACGTGAACTTTGCGTGACGCGTCTTCCGCCGCGCCCGCCCGGCGGGAAATGATCGGCTGCAGTGATCGGTGCGGCGGTCACCACCGGGACCGGTGCCGCGGCGTCGGCACCGGACGCTTCGACCCTTGGGGGATTGCACGTGGTCGTGCCCGCTCGCCTGCCCGGACCGCTCGCCGACCGCTGGGACTGGCAGAGCCTGGCCGCCTGCCGCCGCGCCGACCCCTCGCTGTTCTTCGCCGGCGACGCCGAGCGCGCCGGGGCCCGCCGCCGCCGGGAGGAGGCGGCGCTGGCGGTGTGCGCCGGCTGCCCGGTGCAGCTGGAGTGCCTCGCGCACGCGGTTCAGGTGCACGAGCCGTACGGGCTGTGGGGCGGCCTGTCCGAGGGGGAGCTGCACCGCCGCTACCAGGCGGCCGTGGCCGCCGGCTGACCTAGGGCATGTCTCAGGAGTCATGCCCTGGATCTCCGCTGTCCGGGTGATCCACGGGCGCCGGCACCGCCGCGGGCGCATGCTCTGGGTGCGGCCCGGGAAGTCCTCCGGTCGGCCCCCGGCGACCCGCCGGTCCACCGAGCGGTCAGGTGCCGGTCGCGGGCCCACGGACGAGCGGACGGTGGTGGCGGTGCGCGAGGCGGCGACGGCGCGGTGCCGGGTGGTGGCGGTGGCCCTGCCCGAGCAGGCCGTCGACGTCCGTCGCGCCCTGCACCTGGCCGGGCTCGACCCGGGTCCGGCGACCGCCCACGTCACCACGCACCGCCCGCCCGCCACCCTGCTCGCCCTGCTGCGCCCGCACGTCCTCGTGGTGGCCGAGGAGCACCTGCGCGCGGGACCGCTGCCGCTGCCGGAGGCGCAGCGCGGGCAGCGGGCCCGGGTCGTGGTGCTGCCCACGCCGTCCCCGGGGGCCGGCGGTCTCGACGTCGAGGCGGTGGCGGCCGCGATCAGCGCCGCCGCCACCCTCGCCGCGCTGCAGCGCTGGGGGCTGGGCTACCTCGGCGCGGCCCGTGCCGCCGGCCTGGGCGCGCCGCCACCGGCGGAGCCCG
>JBQCIO010000002.1:0-5154 GCA_051953655.1 Motilibacteraceae bacterium | reverse complement strand
GGGCGGGGGGGCGGGGGCGGGGGGGGCCGCCCCCCCCGCGGCCGCCCCGGGGGGCCCCCCCCCCGGCCGGGGGTCACTGCAGGGAGTCCTTGAGGACGAACTTGCCGCCCTTGACCTGGAGGATCAGGAAGCCACCGGTGGTCAGGGTGTGCTTGTCGGTGAACTTGAGCGGTCCGGAGAAGATCTGGTACCCGTCGATGCCCTCGAGGGCCGAGATCACCTTGGCGCCGTCGGTGGACCCGGCCTTGCCGATCGCCTCGGCCGCCACGCGCACCGCGTCGTAGGACTGGGTGGAGTAGGGGCCGGGGTCGGCGTTGAACTTGGCCTTGTAGCTGGCGATCCAGTCCGACGCGCCTTCGAGGGTGTCCGGCGTCTGGGTCATGGTGGCCAGGACGCCCTCGGCGTTGTCCTTGCCCGCGATGTCGACCAGCTTCCCGTCCACGCTGCCGTCGGCGACCATGATGTTGCCCGTGAAGCCGGCCTGCTTGAGCTGGCGGATGATCAGGCCGCCCTCCTGGTAGTAGCCGGTCCAGTAGACGAAGTCCGGCTTGCCGCCGAGCACGTCGTTGACGTTGGCGCTGTAGTCGCTCTCGCCGGGGGTCACCGCCTCGTTGACGGTCAGGTCGGGGCCGCCGGAGGCCTTCAGCCGCTCCGCAGTCAGGTCGGCGATGTTCTTGGAGTAGCTGGTGTTGTCGTTCATCAGCGCGACCTTGGTGGCGCCGACCTTCTGCATGTACTTGAAGGCGGCGTCGGCCTGCTGGGTGCCGGTGCCGTTGATGAGGAAGACGTTCTTCAGGCCCTGGTTGACCAGCTCGTCGGAGTTGGCGGCCGGGATGATCATCGGGATGTCGGCCTTGTTGAACACCGGCAGCGTCGGCAGCGTCGCGCCGGAGCAGTAGCCCCCGACCGACACGGCGACCTTCTGGGTGACCAGCTTGTTCGCGGCCGCCACCGCCGTCTTCGGGTCGCAGGCGCCGTCCTGGGCCACGACCTCGATCTTGCGGCCGAGCACCCCGCCCTTGGCGTTGATCTCGTCCGCGGCGAGCTTGGCGCCGTTCTCCATGTAGGGACCGACGGCGGCGCTGCTGCCGGACAGCGGCACCACCATGCCGAGCACGATCGGGTCGGTGGATGCCGCTGCCGTGCTGCCGTTGCCGCCGTCGGTCTTCGTGTCGCCGCTGCTGAGCAGGCCGTTGCTGCAGCCGGCGGCGAGGAACGACGTCGTCGCGGCGGCGACCGCCACCACGGCGCTGCGCCGCCAGCGCCCCATGCCTCGTGCCATCAGGTGTCCCATCTCGTAAGTGCCGGGGACGCGCACGAGGGCGGTCGGGCCCGGCGGACCAGGGTGCGGCGCCTCACCGAGCCGGCGGGCCAGCCGCACTGCTGACGTGCTGTGTGTGACATTTCACTGGCCGTTCAGGCGGCGTCAAGAGCCCGCTGCGACTCTTTGCCGTCCTGTCATCGATGCGCCGGTCGACTGTCATCTGACCGCAACAATCCAGGCTTCGACGGCGAAGATCGCGAGGACAGGCAGGCCTTTCATCGGCTCTACCACCGGTGCGCCGAACCGTGCAAGGACCACCGTTCAGGCGGTGCCGCGCCCGCTCATCCGCGTCGGGCGGGGCGACGGCCCGACCACTCGGCGCGCACGTGCGCGACGTGGTGGCGCATCAGCGCGACGGCGGCCCGGGAGTCGCCCGCGCGGACCAGGTCGAGCAGCTGCTCGTGCTCGGCCGCGCTCGCGGGCAGGCTGCCGGCGTCGGCGAGCTCCTGCAGGCCGTAGAGCCGCGTGCGGGCGCGCAGGTCGCGCACCACCTTCACCAGGTGGGTGTTGCCGGCCAGGGCCAGCAGGCCGAGGTGGAAGCGGCGGTCGGCGTCGATGTAGGTGATGAGGTCCGCGCGGGCCGCGGCCGCGACGATCTCGCCGGCCAGGGGGCGCAGCGCCTCCACCGCGTCGGGGTCGTGGCGGCGGGCGATCCGCCCCACGGTGGGGACCTCGATGAGCGCTCGCAGCTCACTGATCTCGTCGAGGTCCTGCTCGGACAGCTCGGTGACCCGGAAGCCCTTGTTGCGCACGGCCTCGACCAGGCCCTCCTTGCCGAGGTCCAGCATCGCCTCGCGCACCGGGGTGGCGGAGACGCCGAACTTCGCCGCCAGTGCGGGCGCGGAGTAGGTGACGCCGGGACGCATCTCGCCGGCGACCAGGGCGGCGCGCAGGGCGTCGGCGACCTGCTCGCGCAGGCTCTGGTGCCCGTGGAAGGACGGGAGGTCGAGCGAGCCGGTGTCGCTCATCCTGCGCCCCCCGTCCGGCGCGACGCGTCGAGGCCCTCGCTCCGGCCGAGACCCGCGTACGCCTCGGCCGCCGCTGCGGCCACCGCGAGGTCCTGCCAGGCCATGCCCACGCTCTTGAACACCCGGGGACCGACCGGCCGCGGCAGGTGCTGGGGCCGCGGGTGCTCTGCCACCAGCGAGCGAAGGTCGAGCAGCGCCGACGCGTCCAGCGCGCCCCCGGCCACCGCGAGCACGACGTCGCCGGCCTCGCGCAGCGCGGTGGCGGCGTCCTCCACCACCACGGTGGACCGGGCGAGCAGCCCGGGCGCCAGCTCCCGGGCGTCGGGTTCGTGCGAGCCGACGGCGATCACGCAGGCAGTGTCGCGCACCAGGGCGCCGTCGAAGAGCGGCACGCGCGAGGTGGTCGCGGTGACGACGAGATCGGCCCCGGCGAGGTCCGCCGCGAGGTGCTCACCGCCGGTGGCCCGGGCGGCGAGCCCGCGCTCCCGGCAGCGCCGCAGGAACTCGCGTCGCCGGCCCTCGTCGCGGCCGACGACGGCCACCTCGGCGACCGGGCGGACGGCGCACAGCGCCTCCACGTGCCCCCACGCCTGCGGCCCGGTGCCGAAGACCACGAGCCGGCGGGCGTCGGGGACGGCGAGGTGCCGCGCGGCCAGCGCGGACAGGGCCGCGGTCCGCAGCACGGTGAGCTCGACGGCGTCGACCAGCGCCTGCGGCGCCAGCGTGGGGCCGTCCAGCAGCAGGTAGAGGCCCTGGATCCGGGGCAGGCCGCGCGCGGGGTTGCCCGGCGCGACCGTGGCCACCTTGACCCCGACCGAGGTGGGCGGCGCGGTGGCGCCGGCAGCGGGGACAGCCAGCTCGGCGGGCATGAGCAGGAGCTGCCCGGCGGCGACGTCGACCACGGACCGGGGCGGGCCCGCGGCCGGGTCGTAGCCCTCGCGCAGCGCCCGTTCCAGCGCCTGCACGGCGGCCGCGGGCGGCACCAGCCGGCGCAGCGCCGCGGCGTCGATCCAGGGCAGGGGCGAGGTCATCGGGGAGGTGGGCGGTGACGTCATGGACGTTCTCCGCGGACGGCGGCTGGCGCAGAAGCCATGTCAGCGCAGCACGAATCCGGTGCCGAGGTCGTCACGGGGGTCCAGGACGAAGGTGTGCTCGCCGGTGCGGTGGGCGGTGCCGGCCACCTCGACGACCACGGCGTCGCGGCCCGCCTCCTGCACGTTCTCGGCCACCCGGGCGAGGAACCTCGTGCCCACGATCGACTCGTGCACGAGCTCGTCGTCCGGTCCGAGCAGCCCGTCGGCGGCCAGCAGCGCCACCCGGGCCGCGGTGCCCGAGCCGCACGGGGAGCGGTCGACCTGCCCGTCGGCGAAGACGGTGACGTTGCGCTGGTGCAGCCGGCGGCCCTGGCTGCACGGGGCGGTGCCCGCGGTCCCGGGCAGCTCGCCGAGGTCGTCGAACAGGATCGTGCCGTAGACGCCGGACAGCCGGTCGTCCTCGGGATGCCGGGCCACCTCGTGGGAGTCCAGCGCGTGCTTCACCTCCCGGCCCAGCGCCACCAGCTCGTCGTGGTGGGCGGGGTCGACGGCCAGCCCGACGTCCCCCGCGGCGAGGGTGGCGTAGATGGCCCCGCCGTAGACGACGTCGACCCGCACCTCGCCGCGCCGGGTGAGCACCGGGACGTCGCGGTGCAGCACGTAGGACGGCACGTTCCGGAAGGTGACCGACTCGACCCGGCCGCCGGCACTCCGGACCTGCGCGGTGACCCGGCCGGAGGGGACGTCGACCACGACGTCGGTGGTGCCGTCGGGGCCGGGTGCGACCAGGCCGCTCTCCACCGCCCAGGCCCCCAGGGCGATGGTGCCGTGGCCGCAGGCGGTGGACCAGCCGTCCTTGTGCCAGAACAGGACGCCGAGGTGGGCGCCGTCGTCGTCGGGCGGCACCAGCAGGCCGCCGTACATGTCGGCGTGACCCCGCGGCTCGTGGCCGATCAGGCGGCGCACCAGCTCGGTCTCGGCCGAGCGCATGGCGTGCTGGCGCCGGTCGGCCACGGTGGCGCCGGGCACCTCCGGGGCGCCCGCCCGCACGATCCGGAACGGCTCGCCGGCGGTGTGGTAGTCGGTGGCGGTCACCTCCAGCCACTCACTCCGACGCCGCGTCGGTGTGCCGTCCGAGGCGGCGCTGCTCATGCCGGGGCCACCGTCACGGTGTGCACGGAGGTGTAGTGCTCGACCGCGGCCTTGCCCTGCTCGCGCGGGCCGAGGCTGGAGTCCTTCTCGCCCCCGAAGGGCGCGTAGAAGTCGACCCCGGAGGTAGGAGCGTTCACCTTGACCAGCCCGGCCTCCAGCTCGTCCGCCGCCCGCAGCGCCGCGGCCAGGTCGCGGGTGTAGACGGCGGCCGCCAGGCCGTAGCCCACCCCGTTGGCCAGCTCGATGGCGGCGTCCAGGCTGGGCGCGGACTGGAGCAGTGCGATCGGTCCGAACACCTCGTGGCAGGCGAGCACGTGGTCCGCCGCCACACCCTCGACGAGGGTGGGGGAGACGAACCAGCCCTCGCCAGGGACCGCCCGGCCGCCGGTGAGGACCCGGCCCGCGCCGCCGAGGTCCGCCGCCGCGGCCAGGACCTTGTCACGGGCGGCCGTGCCGATGACCGGCCCGACGACCGTGGCGGGGTCCGCGGGGTCCCCCACAGGGAGCTGCTCGACGGCGGCCACCAGCGCGTCGCGGAACTGGGCGGGGTCGCCGACGACGACGATCCGCTTGGTGGCGGTGCACTTCTGGCCGGCGTAGCCCATCGCCGCGCCGGCGATCTGGGCCGCGGCGGACTCGAGGTCGGCGTCGGGCAGGACCACCGCCGGGTTCTGCC
>JBQCIO010000001.1:0-14782 GCA_051953655.1 Motilibacteraceae bacterium | reverse complement strand
CGCGCTCCTGACCGGCGGTCTGGCCCGCTTCCGCGGCCGGCGTCGGGCGGGCGAGCGGTAGGCGCCCAGCGAGCCCAGCGGCACGACGACAGGCCCCCCGCACGCCACCTGCGCGTGCGGGGGGCCTGCGCATGTGCGGGTTCCGGGCCGGCGCGCGGGACCCGGCGGCCGGCGCCCGCGTGGGATGATGAGCCACGGACCGGCGCGCGCGCCGCGAGACAGATCGCCGTCCAGCCGCCACCCGTCCAGCCCGCAGACCCAGCCCGAACCCCAGCCCGACGCACCCCAGCCCGACGAACCCCAGCCCGACGAACCCCAGCCCCGCGACAGAGAGACCTGCGTGCCCGCCAACCCCTCGGCCCCCGAGCCCAGCCGCACCGATCCGGCGCTGATCAGGAACTTCTGCATCATCGCCCACATCGACCACGGCAAGTCCACGCTCGCCGACCGGATGCTCCAGCTCACCGGCGTCGTCGACGAGCGGGCCATGCGCGCGCAGTACCTGGACCGGATGGACATCGAGCGCGAGCGCGGCATCACCATCAAGAGCCAGGCGGTCCGCCTGCCCTGGACCTCCTCGGACGGGCAGACCTACGTCCTCAACATGATCGACACGCCCGGCCACGTCGACTTCACCTACGAGGTGTCCCGGTCGCTGGCCGCCTGCGAGGGCACGATCCTGCTCGTCGACGCCGCCCAGGGCATCGAGGCGCAGACGCTGGCCAACCTCTACCTCGCGCTGGAGAACGACCTCCAGATCATCCCGGTGCTCAACAAGATCGACCTGCCGGCCGCGCAGCCGGAGAAGTACGCGGCCGAGCTCGCGCACATCATCGGCTGCGACCCGGACGACGTGCTCAAGGTCAGCGCCAAGACCGGCGACGGCGTCCCGGCGCTGCTGGACGAGATCGTCCGGCTGGTGCCCGCCCCGGTGGGCAAGGCCGACGCCCCGGCCCGGGCCATGATCTTCGACTCGGTCTACGACGCCTACCGCGGCGTGGTCACCTACGTCCGGGTGATCGACGGCCACCTGTC
The DNA here is from genome assembly GCA_051953655.1 of Motilibacteraceae bacterium. GTDB lineage: Bacteria > Actinomycetota > Actinomycetes > Motilibacterales > Motilibacteraceae > JBQCHF01. The sequence continues at coordinate 13,747 of JBQCIO010000001.1, read as the reverse complement.
CAAGCGCGAGCGCATCGCGATGATGTCGACCAAGGCGCAGCACGAGCTGCTCGAGATCGGCGTCATCAGCCCGGAGCCCAAGCCGTCCGACGGCCTCGGTGTCGGCGAGGTGGGCTACCTCATCACCGGCGTGAAGGACGTGCGCCAGTCCAAGGTCGGCGACACCGTCACCAACGCGGCCAAGCCGGCCGGCGACGCGCTGGGGGGCTACAAGGACCCCAAGCCGATGGTGTTCTCCGGGCTCTACCCGATCGACGGCGACGACTACCCGGACCTGCGCGAGGCGCTGGACAAGCTCCAGCTCAACGACGCCGCACTGGCCTACGAGCCGGAGACCTCGGCGGCGCTGGGCTTCGGCTTCCGCTGCGGCTTCCTCGGACTGCTGCACCTGGAGATCGTGCGTGAGCGGCTCGAGCGCGAGTTCGGCCTGGACCTGATCTCCACCGCGCCCAACGTCGTCTACCGGGTGGTGATGGAGGACGGCAAGGAGCACGTCGTCACCAACCCGAGCGAGTTCCCGGCCGGCAAGATCGACAAGGTCTTCGAGCCGATGGTCCGCTCCACCATCCTCGCCCCCAGCGACTACGTCGGCGCGATCATGGATCTCTGCCAGACCCGGCGCGGAACGCTGCTGGGCATGGACTACCTGTCCGAGGACCGCGTGGAGCTGCGCTACACGCTGCCGCTGGCCGAGATCGTCTTCGACTTCTTCGACGCCCTGAAGTCGCGCACCCGCGGCTACGCCTCGCTGGACTACGAGCCCACCGGCGAGCAGGAGTCCAACCTGGTGAAGGTCGACATCCTGCTGCAGGGCGAGACCGTCGACGCCTTCAGCGCGATCGTGCACCGCGACAAGGCCTACGGCTACGGCACCACCATGACCGCCAAGCTGCGCGAGCTCATCCCGCGCCAGCAGTTCGAGGTGCCCATCCAGGCCGCCATCGGCAGCCGGGTCATCGCCCGCGAGAACATCCGCGCCATCCGCAAGGACGTCCTGGCCAAGTGCTACGGCGGCGACATCACCCGCAAGCGCAAGCTGCTGGAGAAGCAGAAGGAGGGCAAGAAGCGGATGAAGATGGTCGGCCGGGTGGAGGTCCCGCAAGAGGCCTTCATCGCCGCCCTCTCCACCGCCGAGCCGAGCCAGGACAAGGGAAAGAAGTAGTGCTCTCGGTCGCGCGGCTCTCGGTGGCCGACGCGGCCGACCTGCTCGCGGCCGGTCTGGCCGGCCCGGTCGCCGCCCTGCGCGGGGTGGACGAGGCGCTGCACGGCGCCCTCATCGAGCAGGCCGCGGGCACGGCCCACTACTTCGTGGTCCGCGACGACGGCGTGCTCGTCGCGCGGGTCGACCTCACCGACCTCGCCCGGTCCGGGGACGGCCTGGCCGCCACGCTGGGCTACCAGGTGGCCGAGGGGTCGACCGGCCGCGGGGTCGGCACCGCCGCCGTCGGCATCGTGCTCGACCTCGCCGCGCGCGAGCTCGGCGTCACCCGGGTCGTCGCCGTCACCGGAGCGGGCAACGTGGCCTCGCAGAAGGTGTTGTCCCGCAACGCTTTCGAGAAGCTCGGTGAGCTCGTGGAACCCGATGGCGCAGCGGCGCTGCGGTACGAGAAGGTGCTGCGGTGAACCCCCTCGGCACGTCCGCCACCCTGCTCGCCGTCAGCCGCTGCTACGCGGTCAAGCCGGACGGGCCCGACGGCGCGACCGGGATCGACAAGCGGCCCGTCGACGGCCCGGTGCGGCTCGCGCGGCTCGGTGTCGACGGGGACGCGGTGCTGGACACCGAGCACCACGGCGGGCCGGACAAGGCGGTCTACGTCTATGCCGTCGAGGACCTGCGCTGGTGGGCCGGGATGCTCGGCCGGGACCTGCCGCCCGGCGCGTTCGGGGAGAACCTCACCACCGAGGGGCTCGACGTCACCGGCGCGGTGGTGGGGGAGCGGTGGCGGGTCGGCGGGCCGGACGGGCCGCTGCTCGAGGTGCGCCAGCCCCGGATCCCGTGCGCGACCTTCCAGCGCCACCTCGACGCGCGCGCCTGGGTGCGCCGCTTCACCGAGCACGGCGCGCCCGGCGCCTACTGCGCGGTGCTGGAGGAGGGCGCGGTGCGCGCCGGCGACCGGGTCGACGTCGTCCACGTGCCCGAGCACGGCGTCACCCTGGGCGAGGTCTTCCTGCCTCGCGAGACCGACGACGTCGCCCGGGCGCGGCTGGCCTCGCTGGCGGCCGTCGACGGCCTGGCCCTTCCCCTGCAGCGGGCGCTCGCCCGCACCCTGGGCCGGGCGCCGGCGCAGGCCGGCCCTGCCGAGCGGCCCGTCGACGTCTGACCCCTCCTATAGGAGGTAGGAGATGTCAGGTCGTGCATGGAGCGGTGCAAAGGCGCAGGCAGGTAAGGGAAAAGTGAGTCGACACCCCGGCTAGGGTTCGGCCATGAACCTGTTCGCCCGCGCCCTGCCGCTCGAGGGGGCCGGGCGGACGCTCGCGCTCGCCACGCTCATCAACACCACCGGCAACGGCATGTTCTACGCCGTCAGCGCCATCTACTTCACCCAGGTGGTCGGGCTGCCCGCGGTGCAGGTCGGGCTCGGGCTCACCGTCGCCGCCGCGGTCGGCCTCGGCGTCGGGGTGCCCATGGGGCACCTGGCCGACGTCCGCGGCCCGCGGGAGATGCTGGTCCTGTTCACGATCCTGCTGGGCGTGGCCAGCCTGGGCTACCTCGTGGTCTCGGGCTTCGCCGGGTTCGTGGCGGTGGCGGTGGTGGTGACGCTGCTGGACCGCTCGAGCGGGGCCGCCCGCGGGGCGCTCACGGCCACCGTGGGGGAGCCGGGGGACCGGGTGCGGCTGCGCGCCTACCTGCGTGCGGTGACCAACGTCGGCATCACCGTCGGCGGGCTGGTCGGCTCGCTCACACTGGCGATCGACACCCCCGCTGTCTACCGCGGGGCGGTGGCCCTGGACGCGGTCACCTACGTCGGCGCCGCGCTGGTGGCCCGCCGGCTCCCGCACGTGCCGCCGTCGCCGCACACCGGCGGGGGGCCGCGGCTGGTCGCGCTGCGCGACAAGCCGTTCCTCGTGGTCACCGCGCTCAACGCCGTGATGGCGCTGCACTACGGCCTGGTCGACGTCGCGCTGCCGCTGTGGGTGGTCGAGCGCACGCACGCGCCCAAGTGGGTCATCGGGCTGCTGCTGCTGGCCAACACCGTCACCGTGGTGCTGCTGCAGGTCCGGGTCAGCCGCACCGTGGGCACCGTCGGGCAGGGTGCCACCGCCACCTGGCGGGCCGGGCTGGTGCTCGCCCTGGCCTGCGTCGTCTATGCGATGTCCGCGCACGGCGGGCCGCTGGTGGCCGCCCTGGTGCTCGTGGCCGGGGCGCTGGCCCAGGTGGCCGGCGAGCTGCTGCAGGCCGCGGGCAGCTGGGCGATCGGGTTCGGGCTGGCGCCGCAGGAGGCCCAGGGGCAGTACCAGGGCCTGTTCAGCACCGGGTTCGCCGCTTCCAGCATGCTGGCGCCGGCGGTGCTGACGGCCCTCGTCGTCGGCGGCGGGGCTCCGGGCTGGCTGGTGCTCGGGGCGGTCTTCACGGTGGCCGGCCTGGCCGTGGTGCCGGCCACCCGGTGGGCGCTGGGCACAGCGCCGAGCGGTTCGCTGGTACGCAGCGCGGTCGCGGAGCCACAGAACGCGTGATCCTCACCACCCTGCGCTGTTCCTCCCGCCAGGACCGGACCGAAGACCTGTCGACCTGCTCCGAAGCGGTGCCACGATGGAGGTTGTGACAGCGAACTCCGTCGCCAGCCTGCACGAGTCCTTGCCGCAGCGCTCGCCGTCCGTGGTGCGCATGTGGCGCGACCGGGTGTCCGCCACCCCGGATCGCGAGGCCTTCCGCTTCCCGCAGGGCACCGGCTGGGGCTCGCTCACCTGGGGGCAGGCCGGCGAGCGGGTCGAGCGGATGGCCGCGGGCCTGCTGTCCCTCGGCATCCGTCGCGGTGACCGGGTGGGCATCGTCAGCAGCACCCGGGTCGAGTGGATCCTCGTGGACAACGCGATCATGTCCGCGGGGGGCGTGACGACCACCGTCTACCCCTCCACGCCGGCACCCGACGTCGCCTTCATCCTCGCCGACGCCCAGGTGCGGGTCGTCGTCGTCGAGGACGCCGAGCAGCTGGCCAAGCTGCGGGTGCACCGCGGCGAGCTGCCGGCCGTGGAGAAGGTCGTGCTGATCGACGGGGACGTGCCTCCGGGGGACGGCGACTGGGTGATGCGGCTGGACGAGCTGGCCGAGCTGGGGGCCGGGGTGCTGGCGGCCGAGCCGACCGTGGTGGAGAAGGCCGCGGCCGAGCTGGGGCCGGACGACCTCGCCACGCTCATCTACACCTCGGGCACGACCGGGCGGCCCAAGGGCGTCCAGCTGGTCCACGACTGCTGGACCTACACGGCCGCGGCGGTCGAGGGGCTGGAGATCCTCTCCGCGGACGACGTGCAGTACCTCTGGCTCCCGCTGGCGCACGCGTTCGGCAAGGTCCTCACCACCGCGCACGTCCGGATCGGCTTCGTCACGGCCGTCGACGGCAGCATCCCGCGGCTGGTCGACAACCTCGCCGTGGTCAAGCCCACCTTCATGGCCGCGGCCCCGCGCATCTTCGAGAAGGTGCACAACCGCGTCGTGGGGCAGGTCAAGGAGGAGGGCGGCGTCAAGCTGCGCATCTTCCAGTGGGCGATGGGAGTCGGGCGCCGAGCCAGCGCGGTGCGCCAGGGCGGTGGAGAGCCGGGCGGGCTGCTGCGGCTCGAGAACGCGCTGGCCGACCGGCTCGTCTTCGCCAAGGTGCGCGACCGCTTCGGCGGCCGGATCCGCTTCTTCGTCTCAGGCAGCGCGGCCCTCTCCAAGGAGATCGCCGAGTTCTTCCACGCGATGGACGTGCTGGTGCTCGAGGGATACGGGCTGACCGAGACCAGCGCGTCGGGCTTCGTCAACCGTCCCACCGCCTACCGCTTCGGCACCGTCGGTCCCGCCTTCCCCGGCACCGAGGCCCGCATCGCCGAGGACGGCGAGATCCTGGTGCGCGGGCCGGAGGTCATGCGCGGCTACCAGAACCTGCCTCAGGAGTCGGCCGAGACCCTCACCGAGGACGGTTGGCTGCACACCGGCGACATCGGCCACCTCGAGGACGGCTTCCTGCGCATCACCGACCGCAAGAAGGACCTCATCAAGACCTCCGGCGGCAAGTACGTCGCCCCGCAGGCGCTGGAGATCCAGTTCAAGGCGATCTGCCCCTACGCCAGCCAGATCGTGGTGCACGGCGACGGGCGCAACTTCTGCTCGGCGCTCATCACGTTGGACGAGGAGGAGATCCGGCCGTGGCTCGAGCAGCACGGTCTCGCCGGGCTGTCCTACGAGGACATGACGCAGCACCCCGCGGTGCAGGAGCTGATGGCCGGCTACGTCGACGAGCTCAACGCGGGCCTGGCGCGCTGGGAGACGGTGAAGAAGTTCGCGCTCCTGCCGCGCGACCTCGACGTCGAGCACGGTGAGCTCACCCCCAGCCTCAAGGTGAAGCGTCGGGTGGTGGAGGACGAGTACCGCGAGCTGCTCGACGGCCTCTACGCCGGCTCGGTCGCGTCGGTCTAGGAGTCCTGCCGCACGTGCCCTCCACGCTCCCCGACGGCGAGCCCTCGCCGTCCGACGGCTCGCTGCCCGCCTCGGCCCTGGCCGAGGCGGCGTCGCGCCCGCTGTCGGTCTACGTCCACGTCCCGTTCTGCGCGGTCCGCTGCGGCTACTGCGACTTCAACACCTACACCGCGTCGGAGCTGGGTGCCGGCGGCCCGCCGGGGGCGAGCCGGGACACCTACGCCGGCGCCGTCGTCGAGGAGATCCGGCTGGCGCGCACGGTGCTGGGGGAGCTCGACGTGCCGGCCTCGACGGTGTTCTTCGGCGGCGGCACGCCGACGTTGCTGGACCCGGCCGACCTGGGCCGGGTTCTGGGGGCGGTTCGCGACGAGCTGGGCCTGTCACCGGGCGCCGAGGTGACCACCGAGGCCAACCCGGACAGCGTCGACGTCGCCGCGCTGACCCGGCTGCGCGAGGCGGGCTTCACCCGAGTGTCGTTCGGGGTCCAGTCGGTGGTTCCGCATGTGCTGCGCACGCTAGACCGCACGCACGACCCCGAGCGCGCCGCGCAGGTGGTCGGCTGGGCCCGCGAGGCCGGGTTCAGCAGCGTGAGCCTGGACCTCATCTACGGCACGCCGGGGGAGTCGGCCGCGGACTGGCAGGCCAGCCTGGACGCCGTCGTCGACGCCGCGCCCGACCACGTGTCGGCCTACGCGCTCATCGTCGAGGACGGCACGCGCCTCGCGGCGCGGGTGCGTCGCGGCGAGCTGCCGGCGCCGGACGACGACGACCTGGCCGACAAGTACCTGCAGGCCGAGACGACGCTGTCCGAAGCGGGCTTGCACTGGTACGAGGTGAGCAACTGGGCCACCGGCCCGGAGCAGGAGTGCCGGCACAACCTGGCCTACTGGCGCGGCGACTCCTGGTGGGGCGCAGGTCCCGGCGCGCACAGCCATGTCGGCGGTGTGCGCTGGTGGAACGTGAAGCACCCTGCCGCCTACGCCGCGCGGATCGCGGCGGGGGAGAGCCCGGCGCACGCGCGCGAGCTGCTGAGCGCCGAGGACCGGCGGGTGGAGGAGATCCTGCTGCGCGTGCGCCTCGCCGAGGGGCTGCCGCTGGACCTGCTCCACCCGGTCGGTCTGGCCGCCGCGCGCCGTGCTGTCGACGCCGGGCTGCTGCAGCCGGCCGCACACGACGACGGCCGCGCAGCGTTGACGCTGCGCGGCCGCCTGCTCGCCGACGCGGTCGTGCGCGACCTCGTCGACTGAGCCACCGGCTCCCCCCAGGGCCGGCGCCCCTGCCCCCCGTCGTCCCTCCCGCGCCCCTCACGCGGGAGGGACGCCGTCACCCGAGGCTCGCCCCCCGCCGCGGACGGCTGGAGCGGATCCGGTGCTGGACCCCGGTTCGGATCGACGTCTCGGACATCGGCTCTCCCCCTGCTGACGACGCCCCGGTCGGGGCGTCTTCACGAGGACAGAGCGGGCAGGTGCGCCCCTGATACATGCTCCCCGAGATTCCCTCGCGGGCCTGCGGGGTCAGTCCTTGAGCGGGCGGCCCTCGGCGTCGGTCGTGTATCCGTTGGTGCCGACCAGGTAGAGGATCCCCTCGACGAAGCCCCACAGCCCGCCGACGCCGCAGGTCACCAGCGAGACGATCAGCTGGATGACGCCGATCTTGGTGTAGCCGAGGTAGAAGCGGTGCACCCCGAAGGTGCCGAGGAAGATGCCGAGCAGGCCGGCCACCACCTTCGACTTCGCCTGCGGGTCCAGGCGCGGGTCGTACCCGTACTGCGGGTAGCCCGCCGGCGGGTAGCCGGGCTGGCCGTAGCCGGGCTGGTACCCCGGCTGCTGCCCGTAGCCCTGCGGAGGCTGCTGCCCGTACGGCTGGTCACCGCTCGGCTGCTGGTTGCCGTACGGCTGGTCGCTCACGCCTCAGTCCTCCCGATGTGGCCGCATCCCCACGGCCGTCCGGTGATCACCCTAAGGGCGCGGAGGGAGGCCGGGGCGCGGTCGAGCTAGAACGGGGGCGCCTCGTCGGGGTCGCCGGTGGTGCTCCAGCCCTTGCCGGTCTCGGGCAGGAGGCGGTGGGGTTCGCGCCGGTACTCGTGGCCGGAGTGGGTGATGACGCGGTGGCCGCCGTCGTCGTCTCTGATGACGTCGAGGTGTTTCGCGGTCTTGAGCTGGTGGGTGGTCTTGCACTCGGGGTGCAGGTTGTCTTCGCTGGTCGGGCCGCCCGCCGGTCTCGATCTCGGGTCGTCCGGGTCGGGCGGTGGTCTCCATTCCTCGAGGTGGTCGTCCTCGGCCCACTCGACCTGGGCGTCGCACCACGGGGCCACGCAGGTGGGCTTGGTGGCGATCAGCCAGTCCCGGATCGCCGCGCTGGGCTTGTACCGCTGCACGCTCAGGGCCTGGCCGGCCTTGTCGACCACCGCGACGAGCCAGCTCTTCGCCCCGGCCATCAGATCGCGCAGCACGGGGGCGGGCAGGGTGCCGTAGCCGCGCAGCTCGCCGGGCTCGGTCGCGAGCCCGAACGCGGTCTCCGCGCTGAGCACGACGACGGGCAGGACTTCGCGGTCCTTGGCGGTGAGGGGTGCGCCGTCGTGGGCGGCGAGGGTGCCGCGCTCGGCCAGGTCGGTCAGGGCGTCGAACCTCCACGCCCCGACGCGCTGCTTGTGGACCTGCTGGCGGCGCTTCTTGGCCTCCTGCCAGACCGCGATGGCGTCGGCGTGCTCGCGCGAGCCGTTCCCGTACTGCTTGCGGGCGGCGCGCATGGCGAGGAGCGCGTCCTTCTCGGTCGCCTTGGCCTGCGAGCGGGCCTTGTCGCGCATCCAGCGGGCGTGCCCCTCGATGAGCTGGGCGATGCGGTGCACCTGGGTCGGGTCGGAGACGGCGCGCAGGGTGGAGTCGCGGACGATGCGGTTGCCGTCGGCGTCGAGCTGGTTGACCTCGTCGTGCCAGACCTCGACCCGACGCCCCTTGCGGGCCGTCTCGTGCTCCAAGGCCCCGCGGTCGGGCAGGACTTTGGCCAGCACCCGGTCGATGTGCCGCTGCAGCTCCTTCGTCGTGCTCTTCTCGACCTGCGGAAGGACGAGGTCGAGCACCTCGGGCAGCCGCTCCTGCGGGACGGCGCGGGTGGAGGTGCGCAGCACGTGCCACTGCTGACGGGTCATCACCCCGGCCAGCATCAGCTCCCGCGCCCGCACGTACGGGCCGTCGAGCTGGCGGGCCTGCTCGGCGACCGCGTACATCCCGGCCGGGGACAACCGCATCCCCAGCCGCAGCTCCTCCCGTCGGCACCGGGCGGCCATCTCGGTCGGGTCCTGCCACTCGGCCCACATCCGGTCCGCATGCTCCTGCGAGAACGGCTCCTCCCCGAAGCCCTCCGGCCCCGGGTCCTGGATGTGCGGCGACGCGTCCCCCAGCGAGGCGTCCCGCTCCACGCGCAGCGCCCCCGCGACCGCCCGCAGGTGCCGGCCCTCGGCAGCAGCGACCCCGGCCTTGGTGGCAGCGACGAGCAGCACCCGGTCGTACATCCGCAACCTGGCCGCGTCGAGCCCGTTGACCATGTCCGCCACCCCACGCCCCAGCGGGTTCTCGACCGCGAACCGCAGCTGCTGCGTCAGCCCCACGCACTCAGCCAGGCTGCCCGGAAGGACGTCATCGACGACGTCCTTCGGCTGCACCGGCTGGGCCTGAACCATAAGACGACTCTAGGGACCGGTTCCGACAGTTCTCGTTGCCAGACAAGCAGAATCAGCACCCGCAGGGTCACGAATTGGCAAAGAATCAAAGCCAGCAATGACAACGAAGCCGACGGGTCGCGGATCTTGATGCACTCGCACGCTCGAGGTGGGTGCGCCAGGCCTCAAGATCCGCGAAGAACCGGCCGCCGGGCAACGAGAACCCGCCCCGCGCCGACCGCCCCCGTCACCAGCCGCCTTGGACCCGACCACAGCAGGACCGGCGGCCGAAGCGAGCAGCCCTCACCATTCCTGCATGATCACGGCAAGAGAAAGGCCCCTCACCCCGTCACGAAGTCGATGAGCTCCTCCACCCGCCCCAGCAGCGCCGGCTCCAGGTCCGCGAACGAGTCCACCGCGGCGAGGATCCGGCGCCACCCCTCGTACGTCGGCACGTCCCAGCCGAGGGCGGCGAGGACGCCCTCCTTCCACGGCTGTCCGCGCGGCACGTCCGGCCACCGGGGGATCCCGAGCGCGGACGGCTTCACCGCCTGCCAGACGTCGACGTACGGGTGGCCGACCACGAGCACGTGCGCCCCGTAGGGACCCGACGTGACCTGCTCGGCCAGGCGGGCCTCCTTGCTGCCGGTCACCAGGTGGTCCACCAGCACGCCGAGCCGCCGCCCCGGTCCGGGCCGGAACTCCTTCACCACGGCGGGCAGGTCGTCGACGCCGCCGAGGTGCTCGACCACCACGCCCTCGATGCGCAGGTCGTCGCCCCAGACCCGCTCCACGAGCTCGGCGTCGTGCTTGCCCTCGACGTAGATGCGGCTCTCCCGCGCCACCCGCGCCCGCAGGCCCTGCACCGCCACCGACCCCGACGCGGTCCTGGTGGGACGGGCCGGCGCCGAGAGCGCGGGCTTGACCAGCCGCACCGGCGCGCCGTCGACGAGGAACCCGTAGCCCAGCGGGAAGGAGCGGTGCTTGCCGTGCCGGTCCTCCAGGACCACCACGGGCCCGAGCGGCATCTTCTCCACCCGCACCACCGCGCCGACGAACCCGGTCTGGACCTCCTCCACGACCAGGTCCCGCTCGGCCGCCACCTCGGGCGCCTCCCGGCGGGCGGGCTTGGCGGTCAGGTCCTGCGGTCCATAGGCATCCCAGCGCACCGGGCGACGTTAGCCGCTGGGCGCGCCGTTTTCGTGCAGGCACCCCGGGTACCGCCTCAGGGAACCGCGAACGAGAGTCGCACCGGGGCGTCCGGCGCGCAGGTCGAGGAGGCGGAACCCATGCCCGCACGCGAGGAGCTGCCCAGCACGCTGGAGCGCTCGGACAAGCACGCGCAGGAGACCTGGCTCAAGACCCACGACTCGGCGGTGGAGACCTACGGCGAGGGCCAGCGGGCGCACCGCACCGCGTTCGCCTCGCTCAAGCACTCCTACGAGAAGGTCGGCGACCACTGGGAGCCCAAGGACCACCAGGGTCCGTCGGACGCGCAGGCGGCCAAGGGCGGCGGCAGCGCGCGCGGCGCCGGCAAGGACCGGCCGACCGCCCAGGGCGTGGACGCCAACGCCAGCAAGAAGCACCTCTACGACATCGCCGGCAGGCTCGGCATCGGCGGCCGCTCGAGGATGCGCAAGGACGAGCTGGTGCAGGCGATCGAGAAGGCCAACGCGCGGGAGACCGCCAAGGCCCGCGGGGACCGGTGAGCGTGACGGAGCGGAGCGTGGAGAACGGGAGCGGACTGCCCCGTCGGGTCGTCGTCACCGGCGCGAGCGGCAACCTCGGCACGGCGCTGCTGCGCCGGCTCGTGCCCGCGGGCGTCGACGTCGTCGGGATCGCCCGGCGGGTGCCGGCGGCGGCGCCGCCGTACGACGGCGTCACCTGGAAGACCTTCGACGTCGCCGACCCGGGTGCCGGTCCGCTGCTGGAGGACGCCCTCGCCGGCGCCGACGCCGTGGTCAACCTGGTCTGGGCGCTGCAGCCCAGCCGCGACCGCCGCCGACTGCACGAGACCGGCGTCGGCAACGTGACCCGGCTGCTGGCCGCCATGCGCGCCACCGGGGTCGACCGCCTCGTGCACGCCTCGTCCATCGGCGCCTACTCGCCGGGACCGAAGGACCACGCCGTCGACGAGTCCTGGCCCACGCAAGGCATCCCGAGCCTGCCCTACAGCCGGCACAAGGCGCTGGCCGAGCGGATGCTCGACCACGCCGATCAGGACGGGCTGTCCGTCGCCCGGATCCGGCCCGGCCTGGTCCTGCAGCGGGCGGCCGGCGGGGAGTGGCTGCGCTACTTCGCCGGCGGCCTGGTGCCGCCGCGCGCGGTCCGCCTGCTCCCGCTCATCCCACTGCTGCCGCTGCCCTCGCGCGCGGTCGGCCAGGTGGTGCACGCCGACGACGTCGCCGACGCCGTGGTGCGCATCCTCGAGCGCGGCGCCACCGGCGCCTTCAACCTGGCCGCCGACCCGGTCGTCACCCCCGCCCTGGTGGGGGAGGTGCTCGGCGCCCGGCCGGTGCCCGCCCCGGTGTCCGTGCTGCGGGCGCTGGTGGACGCCAGCTGGCACGCCCGGCTCCAGCCGGTGGAGCCCGGCTGGCTCGACCTCGCCCTGGCTGTGCCGGTGCTGGACACCACCCGCGCCCAGGACGAGCTCGGCTGGAAACCGACCGTCGACGCCGTCACCGCCATCCACGACGCCCTGGCCGGCATGGGCGAGGGCGCCGGCACCGCCAGCCCGGTGCTCCGACCGCAGACCTCCGCGCTCACCGGCGTGCGCCGCACCCTGCGCGAGGGCCCGGTGGGCAGCCGCCCGCTCTCCTGACCCCGAACGGCGCCGCTGATCGCCGGAGGGAAGCCGCCCTCACCCGTCCCGTCCCGGTGTTCCATCGAACCGGCTGCCGCACGAGGGACGAGCGGCCGCCGTCGGGGGACGTCATGACGCGCAAGCTCGTCACCGAGGGCCTGGGCACCGCGATGCTCGTGTTCTTCGCGGTCGGCGCCGCGGTGTTCGGCAAGGACCAGATCGGCACCGTCGGGATCGCGCTGGCGTTCGGCCTGGTGCTGCTGGCGCTCTGCTACGCGATCGGGCCGGTCACCGGCTGCCACGTCAACCCCGCGGTCACGCTCGGGATCGCCCTGCGCGCCGGCATCGGCTGGACCGAGGCGGCCGGCTACTGGGCGGCCCAGGTGCTCGGCGGCATCGCCGGTGCCGCGCTGGTCTACGGCATGACCCGCTTCGGCGACGTCACCGACCAGACCGGCGCGCTGGGCACCAACGGCTGGGGCAAGAACGTGAACGGCACCGGCGCCTTCGTGGTGGAGACCGCCCTCACCTTCCTGCTGGTCCTCGTGGTGCTGCTGGTCACCGCCCGGCACGCGACCCCCGGCTTCGCCGGCCTGGCCATCGGACTCACCCTGGTCGTCTGCCACCTCGGCGGCATCCCGCTCACCGGCACCTCGGTCAACTCGGCCCGCTCCATCGGGCCCGCCCTGTTCGAGGGCGGCGACGCCCTGAACCAGCTCTGGCTGTTCATCGTCGCCCCGCTGGTCGGCGGAGCCCTGGCCGCGGTGGTCGCCCCGTTCGTCTCGCCCGCGGCCGAGATCGTGCTGCCCGAGCAGCGTGCGGCCGAGAGCGGCAGGGTGGCGGCGGACACCACCGGCGCCGACGTCCCGCCCGTGCGCGGCTGAGCTCCCGCGGCTGAACCCCCGGGTCGGCCGACCCGCGGCGCTCGTTACCGTTCGCCCATGAGTGAGCCGACCCAGCAGCTGATCAGCACGGAGAAGCGCGACGGCCTGCTGCTCGTCGGGTTCGACCGGCCCGCCAAGCGCAACGCGTTCCCGACCGCGATGCTCACCCAGCTCGCCCAGGCCTACACGGCGGCCGAGGACGACGACGACGTCCGCTGCCTGGTGGTGCACGGCGCCGGCGAGCACTTCACCGCCGGGCTGGACCTGGCCGAGGTGGCGCCCAGCCTGCGCGACGGGCTGCTGGTGCAGGACGAGTCGCTCGTGGACCCCTGGCAGGTGCGCGGCCGCCTCCGCACCAAGCCGGTCGTCGTGGCCGTGCAGGGGATCTGCCTCACCCTCGGCATCGAGCTGATGCTGGCCGCCGACGTCCGGGTGGCCGCCGCCGACGCCCGCTTCGGCCAGATCGAGGTGGCCCGCGGCATCTACCCGTTCGGCGGCGCCACGCTGCGCTTCCCGCGCGAGTGCGGCTGGGGCAACGCCATGCGCTGGATGCTCACCTCCGAGCTCTTCGACGCCGCGGAGGCGCTGCGCATCGGCCTGGTGCAGGAGGTCGTCGACCCCGGCCGCCAGCTCGACCGAGCGGTCGAGATCGCCACCACCATCGCCGCCCAGGCGCCGCTCGGTGTCCGCGCCGTCCTGGCCAGCAGCCGCACCGCCGTCGAGGAGGCGCAGCCCGTCGACGCCGCCGGGCGCCTGCACGCCGACCTGCTGCCCCTGCTGGACAGCGA